>CAISGR010000243.1 GCA_903884945.1 uncultured bacterium | reverse complement strand
GGACACTAAGGGTGAATGGAGAAAGCCGTTCGCGCAACTACCGATCGACATCAGCCCTCGATCCTGCATTTGGTCAAGCAAGTGCAGTACAAGGCGTATGTACGGCTGGAATCAGTGCTCAACCCGCTCGGCGTGACCGCTGTGCAGTTCCGAATCCTGACGACGCTCTCGACTCGGCCCGACATGTCTTCGGCAGAATTGTCGCGCCTCTACGACGTCAAGCCGCAGACGATGATCAAGCAGATCGCCTTGCTCGAATCGAAGGGGCTGATCGATCGCCGGGTTAGCCGCGCCAACAAACGTCTGCTCGAATTGAACCTCACCGCGACCGGCAAGGACGCGCTCAAGAAGCTCCAGAAGGACACCCGCGCGCTCGAAGCCGAACTGCTGACGCCGTTGAATGGCGACGAGCGGGAAATATTGCGTGGCTACCTCACCCGGCTGCTGGCGTCCCTGAGCGCCCCGACCGAGAACCTCGCTCTGGGGCTCGAGGAATCCACCCCCGAATATCGCCGGCCCGGAGTGCAGCGGCCTTAATCTCGACTGGCGTTTTTCGGCATCACCGAATAGCGTTCGTTTTATGCTGCAGTCACTCGGCTATATCGGAATCACCACGGCGCGGGTCGATGCCTGGGCGGGTTTCGCCACGGACCTCCTTGGCATGCAGCTTACCGATCGGCGCGCGCGGGGCTTCGCCTTGCGTACGGACGATCGCGCGGGTCGCCTGTTCGTCGAAAGCGGCGCATGCGAGGGCGTCAGCGCGACGGGCTGGGAAGTCGCCGATGGCGATGCCCTGGCGCGGCTGGCGGCGCGGCTATCCGACGCCGGCCATCCGGTCATCCCAGGCACGTCGTTCGAGGCTGAGCAACGCCGCGTCGCCAAGCTGGTCATCGCCCATGATCCCGCCGGCAATCGCCTCGAATTCTTCCACGGCGCCGCCGCGGCGCCCTCCGCCTTCGTCCCCGGTCGCGCGCTCAGTGGCTTTCGCACCGGACCGCTCGGGCTCGGCCACGCCGTTCTGACCGTCCGGTCGCTCGACGCGGTACTGCCCTTTTACGTCGACCTGCTCGGCTTCCGCCTCAGCGACTATGCGCTGCGCCCGTTCAAGGCGTTCTTCTTTCATCTCAACAGTCGCCATCACAGCTTCGCCGCGATCGAGACCGGCGTCGACGGCTTCCATCACCTGATGGTGGAGCTCGATTCGCTCGACGATGTCGGCCAGGCCTATGATCTCGCCCAGTTAGAGGAGGGCCGTATCGGCGTCACGCTCGGCCGTCACACCAACGATTTGATGACCAGCTTCTATGCCCGAACGCCATCGGATTTCATGGTCGAGTTGGGCTGGGGCGGGCGTTCGATCGATCCGGCGACGTGGCAGCCGTTCGAATGCGATTACGGCCCCAGCCTGTGGGGCCACGAACGGTCGTGGCTCGACGATGCCAAACGTGCCGAAGCCCGTAAGCTTCGCCTCGCCGCCGCCGCGGCAGGCCACCGCGCGCCGGATTTCGTGCGGGGGGCGACGTAGGTCGAGAGCGCAGGGACGGCCCTGGGATCAGCCCTTGGCAGGCTTCGCGACAGGCTTGGGAAGCGCCCCCATCCGCTCTGACACCGCCTGGGTCGATGCCAGCAGCATCTTGCTGAAGTCCTTGAGGCGCGCCTTGCTCATGAAGTCGGTGGGTCCGAGAAGCGTGATGGTCGCGGCGATCTTGCCGCTATGGTCGAAGATCGGCGCGGCGATCGCCGCGAAATTGCGGTTGAGCATCCCGGCGCTGGACGAATAGCCGTCGCGGCGGATCTTCTCGCCACTCTCGGCCAGCTCGTCCTTTGTCGGCGTGCGGGCATTGCCGCGGGCGGCGTCATAGGCGGCCTGCGCCGCCAGCGCGCGATCGGCCTCGGCCTGGGGCAGGTGTGCGAGGAATACCAGCCCGGTCGCGGTCGTCGTCACCGGCAGGATATAGCCGAGCCGGATCAGAAACGCGCCCTGCAGCGTACCGTCGGCCTTCGCGACGATGCACGGGCCACGGTCACCCCATAAAGACAGATAGATCGCGCAGTCGGTCTTGTCGCGAAGCTCGGTCAGCGTTTCGGCAGCGAGCGAGACCACGTCGAGTTGGCGGATCGCGGCTAAGCCGAGCTGGATGGCGAACGAGCCAAGCCCGTAATGGCCGTTCTGGACATCCTGATAGGCCATGTTTTCGCGCACGAAGCTGACGAGATAGAGATGCACCTTGCTCGGCGGCATGTTGGCGCGTGCGGCGATTTCGCGCAGCGGCAGCGGCCCTTCGGCCATGCGCAAAACGCGCAGCACGCGGAACCCCACCTCAATTGACTGGACACGCCGGCGCGATTGTTCGGTGTCTGCCATGCGTTCAAATCCTCCGTCACGTTTCCCCGCTCCCTCCTGCCGTCCAACCGCCGATCTGTCCATTCGGCAATGATCGGGGGCGGGGGCGGAGCGCGGTGACGGCGAAGCTATCAGCCGGCAGCGGGCGCGCCGTGCTTGCGCAGGTTCCACGCTGCGAGAATTTCATGCGCCGCGCTGGCAGCCTCTTCCAGAAAGCCGGGCGCCTCCGTTCGTGCCGCGATTTCGAGGCGCAAGCCATTGGGGTCGAAGAAATAGATCGACCGTACGAACTCGTGATCGACCAAGGCTGTGGTCTTGACCCCATGCTCGGCAAGCCGCAGCCGCATCGCCTCGACATCGTCGACCGAATTGGTCTCGATCGCGAAATGCTGGACCCATTCGGGGGTGTTGGGGGAGGGAGCCGGCTTCTCCTCGCCGCCCAGGTCGAAAAAGGCGACATACGAACCGTCGCCGAGCTGGAAGAAGAAGTGCACATATGGCTGCTCTTCGCCAGTGCTCGGCACTTTTTCGGCCATCATGCAATTGACCAGGGGCAGCCCGAGAATGTCCTCGTAGAAGTGGCGCGTCTCTTCCGCGTCGCGGCAGGGATAGGCGAAGTGATACAGGCCCTTGAGCGGCGGTGCGTCGGTCATCCTTCTCTCCTCTTGGCCGTCGCGTAGCAGGATTGAGCGCCGTCTCTTGTCACCCCGCCGGGAGGACCGCGGCTCCCTTGGTCGCGACGCCCGCATGATGGACCATCATGTCTATGAAGCGCTGCAGCGCCGCCGAGCGGTCGCGCTTACGCCAAACCAACAGCACCTCGAACTTGAGCCCGAGATCGCTGATCGGCACCAACTTGATGTGTTGCGCCGGCGACGACTGGCTCGACGCCGTTACGAAGCCGACGCCCATCCCGACAGAGACCAGGCTGAGCAGGATCGAGTTGGTCGTACATTCCTGGACGATGTGCGGGGTGCTGTCGCTCTCGACGCACGCCGCCATCAGCCGGTCGTAATAGCCGGGCGCGGTCAGCCGCGCCGGGCCGAGCGCGGGCTCCTCGGCGATCTCGGCCATCGTCACCGAGGTTCGCCCGGCCAGCCGGTGGCTTTCGTGCACGGCCAGCATCGTCTCGCCATAGCCGAGGCAGATCCGGTCGAGCACGTCATGGTCGCGTTCGTCGAGATGCGCGTCATAGATCAGCCCGACATCGAGCGTGCCTTCCTTGAGCGCTGCAATCTGGTTCACCGACCCCATCGATTTGAGATCGAGCGCCACCGAAGGCTCGCTTTCGCGGAAATTGCGTAGGCCGTGCGAGATGAAGTCGTGCGCGGCGATGATCTCGCTGAGCCCGACGCGGATGGTACCGAGATGGCCACTGCCCAGCCGCTTGGCGCGATCGACGGCGCGGTCCACCTGCGACAATATCTCCTCGACGTCGCCGAGGAAGGCGCGCCCGGCGCTCGACAGGCGTACCCCCCGCGGCAACCGCTCGAATAATTCGACGCCGAGCTCGGCCTCGAGGTCGCGGATCTGCCGCGTCAGGGCCGGCTGCGCGACACGCAAAGCGATCGCGGCGCGGCCGAAATGCTGCTCGCGGCCGATCGCGCGGAAATAGCGAAAATGGCGTAGTTCCATCGAATACCCATACCTTCCGGGCATCAAAGCCTCAAGTACAAAGAATTGGACGTATCAGTCGCCGGACAACACACTCAAGCTCACAAAGAAGAGACGAGTGGAGAGCGATGCAGTCCCAAGGCCTTGAAGAGCTGAACTTCGGTACGGTGTCGGCACTCGACGTGCTGGGCACCGAACTGGAATTCTTCGTAGCCGGGGGCGGTGCGCCGCTTCTGTTCCTGCACGGGCTCGACGGGCTCGAGGGAGCCGCGCCGCTGCAGCGTGAACTGGCGAAGCACTTCACCGTCTACGCTCCTTCGCATCCCGGTTTCGGGGCGTCCGCCGGCTCGCCGCGCATCAACCGCGTCGACGATCTCGGCTATTTCTACCTCGACATGCTCGATCAGCTCGGGCTCGACCGGCCGGTCATCGTCGGCGTTTCGTTCGGCGGCTGGGTGGCGGCGGAGATGCTGACCAAGGAACCGGGCCGTGCGGCTCAACTGCTGTTGGTCTCGCCGCTCGGCCTGCCCACTGCTGACCGACGCGAGCAATATGTCGCTGATATCTTCATGCTGTCGCGCCAGGAACTCGGCAGACGAATGCAGGTCGGCGAGCCCGCGCTCGGCAGCGACATGAAGACGCTGGCGGCGCTGCCGGAAGACCGGCTGCGTCGGCTGATGCGCAATGACGAGGCGGCGAGCCATTTCGGTTGGAGCCCGTACATGTCGAACCACAAGCTTGGCGACCGCACACACCGCATCGCCAGCCCGACTCTCGTGGTCTGGGGTGAAGGAGACGGAATCGTCAGCGCCAAATATCGCGACGACTGGCGCAAGGCGCTGCCCCAGGCCGAAGTCGAGACCTTCGCGGACGCCGGCCACCGCGTCCACGCCGACCAGCCTGCCAGGCTCGCCGCCCGCATCGCCGCCTTCGCCGGCCGCTGAACGACCGCTCGGAGACAAAGATGAAGATCTGGCAATTCAGCGAACAGGCTTATCACCCCGCCTTCCAGAAGCCGGGCGCGATGCGCGTGACGCTGCCGCAGCGCGAGTGCGATCCGGTCGTGGCCGGGCAGCTGCTCAACCGCTATCTCGACGAATATATGATTGCCGACGAAGTCGGGCTCAACATCATGGTCAACGAGCATCACGCCGCCGCAACCTGCATGTCGACGTCGTGCCTGATGACGCTGGCCGTCCTCGCGCGCCAGACCAGCAAGGCGCGCCTGCTCGCCCTGGGCATCCCGCTCGCCAACCGCTCCAACCCGCTGCGCGTCGCGGAGGAGATCGCGATGGTCGACTGCCTGTCGGGCGGGCGGCTCGAGGTCGGGCTCGTCAAGGGCGCAGCGTACGAATTGTTCATGTCGAACCGCCAGCCGACCGGCTTCATGGACCGCTTCTGGGAAGCGCATGACCTGATCCTCGCGGCGCTTTCCAACACCGGGGATAATTTCTCCTGGGAAGGCGAGCATTTCCATTACCGCACTGCCAGCTTGTGGCCGCGCCCGATCCAGCAGCCGCATCCGCCGATCTGGATGACCGCGTCGAGCGCGACCAGCGCCCGCGAATATGGCAAGCGCGGCTATACCTGCGCGACCTTCCTGTCGGGCGCCGTCGCCCGCTCGGTGTTCAGCGGCTATCGCGCGGCCTATTCCGCCGCGCACGGCGTGCAACCTGACCAGGACAAGCTCGCCTATCTGGCGCTGGTCTCATGTGCCGGCGACCGCGCCACCGCCTTCGCCCGCGCCGAGAAGATGAAGAGCTACTTTACCACTGCTGCCCGGCTCGATCCGCAATTCCGCAATCCGCTCGGCTTCAATCCGGTCGATGCAAATATCCGCATGCTCCAGGCGGGCGCCAACGCGATGCGTCCGCGCTTGCGCAACGGCGAGGCGCTGCCGGTCGACGGCACGATCGAGCAGTATATGGAGGCGGGCCTGTTCTTCGTCGGCACGCCTGACGAAGTCTACGAGCAATTGGTGACCTTCCACGACGAGACCGGCGGCTTCGGCAATCTGCTGATGATGGCGCAGGCGGGCGAGCTTGACCATCAGGAGACCGCCGAGAATCTGACGCTGATGGGCCGCGAAGTCGCGCCGCGGCTTGCCGAGCTCGCGACGCGGACGGTCGAGGTGCGGTATGAGGCCGTTGGCTGAACTCGCCCTCGCGGACGGCATGGACCGCTATGTCGTGCTGGTCCGCGCGATGCCATCCGCCGCCGACATCGAAACGATGCGGCTGGTCGGCGACCTTGCCGGGCGGCGCTACGCCGAGGGCGATGCGCCGCAGGTTGCGCGCTTCGACAGCTTTGTCTCCGCGCCGGGGCGGGAGATCGCGCTGCGCATTTTCGATCCCGGCGGGGAGGGGCTGCGGCCGGCGATCTGCTATTTCCATGGCGGCGGTTTTGCTTTCGGCAGCATCGAGAGCTTCGACATCGTCGGCGCGGCGCTGGCCGAAGCGACCGGCGCGGTCGTCGCCAGCGTCCAGTATCGCCGCCTGCCGGAAACCGACTATGCCGGTGCGCTGGCCGATTGCGACGCGGCTTTTGCCTGGGTCGGCCGTCAGGCCGGGGCGCTCGCTATCGATCCGGCGCGGATCGCCGTGGCCGGGGATAGCGCCGGCGCGCTGCTGGCACTGGCATGCGGCGCCACCGCGCGCCCGGTCTGCCAGCTTCTCTTCTACGGCACGTTCGCGATGAACCCCGATGCGTCCGCCTACCGCACCGCGCGTGATCCGATACTGACCACCGACCGCGTCCGCCAGTACATTGCCTTGTTCACCCGCTGCGGCGGGCTCGACGTCAACCCGGCGCCGGTCGATCGCCACGACCTTGTCGGGCTTCCGCCGACGCACATCGTCGCTGCCGAACATGACCCGCTTTGCGCCGAAGCGGTCACGCTTTCCGCGCGGCTCGAACAAGCCGGCGTGCCGACGACGCTCCATATCGCCCCGGGCATGATTCACGGTTTCCTGCGCGCGGTCGGCGTCTCGGCCGCCGCACGTGCCGAACTTGGCGCGGCAGCCGAGGCGATCCGCCCTTTGCTGTCGGCGCCAGCATCTCCCGAGATCAGGAAGGCAATCGCTTGAACAAAGATGAGTCCTACGAGCGCGGTCGCGCAATGCGCTTCGACATGTTCGGCGAGCCGGGCGTGCGCAGCCTCGACAATACCGACGACTTCAACGAGCCGCTACAGGATTTGGTGACGCGGTTGTGCTTCGGCGACGTATGGAGCCGCCCGGGGCTCGACCGCAAGACACGGTCCATGCTGACGATCGCGATCCTGATCGGGCAGTCGCGGCCCGACCAGCTGCGCAACCACATCAACGGTGCGCTCGCTAACGGGGTCACCAAGAACGAGATCAAGGAGATCCTGCTTCACGCGACGCTCTATGTCGGCTTGCCCGCCGGATCGGACAGCTGGCGTCATGCGCGTGAAGTCTTGCAGGAAAACGATGTCTATTGATCTGATCGAGCCGGCGCCCGATCGGCTCCACAATTCGATTTCCTCGATCGAGGAGATCATCGAGACCGCGCGCAACGGCCTGCCCTACATTCTGGTCGATGCCGAGGATCGCGAGAATGAAGGCGATGTCATTATCCCGGCGCAGTTCGCGACGCCTGCCCAGATCAACTTCATGGCCCGCCATGCGCGCGGGCTGATCTGCCTGGCGATGACCGAGGAACGGGCGCGCGAGCTGCGCCTGCCGCCGATGGTAACGGAGAATAACTCCGGGTACGGCACGGCCTTCACCATCTCGATCGAAGCGCGCGATGGCGTCACCACCGGCATTTCGGCGCACGACCGAGCGCGTACCGTGGCGGTGGCGATCGATCCTTCGAAGGGCTGCGACGATATCGTCTCGCCCGGCCATGTTTTTCCGTTGGTCGCACGCGGCGGAGGGGTGCTGGTCCGCACCGGCCATACCGAGGCGGCGGTCGACGTGTCGCGGCTGGCCGGCCTTATCCCGGCCGGCGTCATCTGCGAAGTGCTCAACGAAGACGGTACGATGGCGCGGCTGCCGGACCTGGTCGGGTTTTCGCGCGAGCATGACATCCCGATCGGCACGATCGCCGACCTGATCAGCTATCGCCGCCGCACCGAACGCTGCGTCGAACGCGTCCATGAGGAAGCGTTCGAGACCGTCTATGGCGACGGCTTTCGCCTTTCGGTGTTCCGCAACACGATCGACAATGTCGAGCATGTCGCTTTGTCGCGCGGGCGCATCACGCCGGACGCGCCGACCTTGGTGCGCATGCACCGTCTGGACTTCGTCTCGGACATGCTCGGGGCGCCGACCGACCGCCGCGAATATGTCTCGCGCGCCCTGGCGCGGGTCGGCGCGCATGACGGCCCCGGCGTGGTCGTCTTCATCCGCGACCCGTCGGTCAGCGCGATATCCGAGCGGCGCAGCAGCCCGGGGCCGACGCGTGATCAGCGCATCCGCGATTACGGCGTCGGGGCGCAGATCCTCCTCGATCTGGGCGTCAAGAATCTGGTCCTGCTCTCCGACAGTGAAGCGAGGCTGTCAGGCATCGAGGGGTACGGGCTGCGCATCATGGGCAGGGAGGGGCTGGGTACCGATGAGTGAAGTGCAGGTTCCCGAGATGGTCGTCGCCCCGCTGAGCGTCGCCGAGCAACTGAAGAACGGCCTGCGCCGGCTCGGCAAGGCCGTGGTGGTCATCACCGCCTGGCACGAAGGCAGGCGCTGGGCGATGACGGCGACGGCGGTGAGCGAACTGAGCATGGAGCCGCCGTCGCTATTGGTCTGTGTCAACAAGACTGCGAGCCTCCATGCGCCGCTGACGGCCGGCGCGCATTTCTGCGTCAACATCCTCCCTGCCGATCAACTCGCCGTGTCGCAGACCTGCGCGGGCAAGCTGAAGGGCGAGGAGCGTTTTACCGAGGGCCGCTGGGGCTCGGGCGCGTGCGGTTCGCCGCATCTGCGCGACGCGCAGGCAAGCTTCTTCTGTGAATATGAAACGCATATCGAATATGGCACCCACGCCGTGGTTATCGGCGCGGTCAAGGAGGTGCATATCTCCGGTGACGTGGATCCGCTGATCTATCTTGACGGCGGCTATGCCCGTGCAACGCGATTGTCCGCCTGAGCGATGGACGACACCCAGGCCCTTCTCGAGCAGATCGAGCATAGCTGTCGGCGCCTCAAGATGGCGCAGTCGACGTTCGGCCGGCTGGCGGTCAACGACGGCAAGCTCGTGCAACGGCTGCAGCAGGGCGGACGGGTAACGGTGCAAACCGTCGAGCGCGTCCATCGCTTCATCGAGGAGCAGGATGGCACTTCCGCCAGCGCGCTGCGTTCGGGCATCAAGGGTTTGCGCGCCGAACTGCGCCCCGATCATAATTTCCGCTTCTATGACAATCGTCAGAAGTATCTCGCCTTCGTCAACACCACCAACGAGAAGCAGATCATCGCCGATCGCGCGGTGCACGAATTGTCGGATACCCAGCCGGTCCCGCCGGCGATCCGGCTGTTCGACGGCGGGGCCGGCGACGGCACCGCGCTGGCGCGGATGCTGCGCGGGCTGCACCGGCGCCATCCCTGGGTGCCGTTCTACGTGGTGGTCAAGGAAATCAGCATGGAGAATATCCGGCTGACGCTCGAGAAGATGCCCGATCGGCTGCGCGAGCATCCCGGCACCGTGCTGGTGCTGACCAATCTCAAATATGGCGAAGCGCCGAACCTGCAGCCGGAGACCCCGGCCGGGGCAAGCGCGATGGTGTGGCATGAAGTCGGGCTCGAGGGCACCTCGGCGGGACAGTTCGAGGAACAGGTCCAGCAGCTCGATCCGTTCCTCGCCAAGCATTGGCAGGCGAGCATCGCGCCGAGCGGCAACCCGATGTACAAGACGCCGACGGTGCTCGTGCTGTACCGCAAAGACCATCACTTCATGCTCGATCCGATCATTCCGCGGCGCGGCTACGCACAGGCGGACTTCGATTTCGTCCTGTTGTCGCAGCCCTATCGCGCCCACGCGCCGCTCAAGTTCAAGAGTTCGCGCGTGGTCACGCCGCTGGTCCGGGCGCTGCGCCCCAACGGCAGACTGATGGGCGTCCACAGCCACGGCAATGATCCGGGCCTGGAGATCATCCGCGCGATCTGGCCGAACGAGGACCCGTTCCATACCGGTCGCGAGGACATCATGCAGGCGGTGCGCGAGGAACTGGGCGCGGCCGCGCGCGACTATCATTTCCATTCGCTGTCGGACGAAGAAGCGTTGTTCCGCTACGATATCCGTACGCTGCCGACCGAGATCGACGCGCATACCCCGATCGGCAGCTCGACATTGTTCGCGGCTTGGAACGCGGCAAGCTATGTTGCGCAGATCGAGGATGGCCGCTTCGCCAAGGCACTGTCGAACGACCAGTATCTCGAAGCGACGCGCGAAGCCCTTCAGCGCCACCAGGGACTGTGGTTCAACGACGAGATCTACCTCATCTCGCGGCGTTCGCGGTTGAACTGATATCACGCCCCTCTCTTGCCGAGGGAGGAATCAGTCGGCCAGGAACGTCTTCAAATCCGCCTGCGGCCGTGCCCCGAAATGGCCGATCGCTTCGCCAGCCGCCGCGCAGCCCAGCCGTCCGCATTCGGCGAGCGGCAGTCCGCGACTTAAGCCGTACAGCACGCCCGCCGCGTACAGATCGCCGGCGCCGGTGGTATCCACTACCGCCGCTACCTGCGAGGCAGGCACTTCGACCAGACCATTCGCGTCGATGAGCAACGCTCCAGCGGGCCCACGCGTCACCGTCACCAGTTCGACACGGTGCGCGGCGATCTTCGCCGCTTCGAGCGTGTCGTCGATGCCGTATAACGCCCGGATCTCGTCCTCATTGGCGAACAATATGTCGATATGACTGTCGACCAGCTCGAGGAATTCCTCCTTGTGGCGGTGGACGCAGAAGCTGTCGGACATGGTCAGCGCGACCTTGCGCCCGGCGGCGTGCGCCAGCGACGCCGCCTTGCGGAAGGCGGCCTTGGCGGGGGGCTGATCGAACAGATAACCTTCGAGATAAATGATTCCCGCCGAGGCGACGAGCGCTTCATCGATATCGCTTTCATCGAGCCCGATGCAGGCACCGAGAAAGGTGTTCATCGTCCGTTCGGCATCGGGCGTGACCAGCACCAGGCAGCGCGCCGTGGCGGCGCCGATGGTGGTCGCCGGCGTATCGAAGGCGACGCCGATCGCGCGCAAATCGTGGCGATAGATATCGCCCAGCGCGTCGTCGCGGACCTTGCCGATGAACGCGCCGCTGCCGCCGAACGCGGCGACCCCTGCAATGGTGTTGCCGCCTGATCCGCCCGAGATTTCCATCCCCGGGCCCATCGCGTCGTAGATCCGCTCGGCGCTGCATTCGTCGATCAGGGCCATGCCGCCCTTGGCCATGCCCTCACGGGCGAGGAAATCGTCGCTGGCATGGGCAATGACATCGACGATAGCATTGCCGATGGCGAGGACGTCGTACCGGGCTGGCTGCATGCTGGCTTGTCTCCATGGCGAGGATGACGAATGCGCGAAAGGCGCTGGATAATGATCGTGGCCGTTATATAAAGACGAATGGCATTCAACAAGATGCGTGTTGATGGAGAACGTATGATGAGCGAGGGCGACGGCGCGACCTGTCCGTTTTGCGGGGCGGCATGGAGCGAGGATATGCTCACCCAACTCGACAACTTCACCATGCCTTCGGATTGTGCCTGTTGCGGCGGCGCGCCGGCGCTGCATGCGGCCGCCGCACCGCTGCCGACAGAAGACATTTGCTGCGCCGCGTGCGGCCGCGCCATCTACCGCGGCTTCGCGGCAAAACAGGAGTCGCAATCGTGAAGAGCGCCGACTTCGACATCATCGACACCCAGATCCACCAGCCGGCGCCCGCCGTGCCGTTCGGCGACGACGTGCCCGACGACGTCAAATTCGCGATAAATGTGGAACTCGCGCGCGAGGCGATGGACAGCGTCGGCGTCGACGCCACTTTGGTGGTCGCGGCGCTGCCGTATATCGATGCGTGCGTGTCTCGCTATCCCGCCCGCTTCATCGGGGTCGAGACCTTCATGGCCAGGGATGCCGAACTGGGAAGCGCGGTGGAGCGGGCAAAGGGCGACGACCGCGTCATCGCCGGCCGGCTGCTCGTCACCGATTTCCGTACCACCGAACTCTCCGAGGCCTTCACGAGCGGCGCGATGGACGCCGGGTTCGCTGCGGCAGCCGAGGTCGGTCTGCCGCTATTCCTGTCGACCCACGGCCAGGCAGCGGCCATGCGCCCGCTGATCGAGCGCCATCCCGATCTAGGCGTGATCATCGACCATGTCGGGGTGAGCCAGCACCCGGTGTCGCCGGCGCGCGATGATCCCTGGGATCGGCTCGATGGGCTGCTCGGCCTCGCCGATCTCCCGAACGTCTCGGTCAAATTGTGCGGGCTGCCGTTGCTGTCGCGCCAGGCCTATCCGTTCGTCGATGTCTGGCCCAATCTACGCCGCGTCATGGCCGCGTTCGGGCCCGACCGGCTGATGTGGGGGAGCGACTATACGCGCCTGCGCATGGCCGAGGCCGGCGGGCCGAATCGCAACCGCGGCTGCCTGTACAGCGAGAGCCGCGACATGCTGCTCCACAGCGACGAACTCGACCGCGATGCCAAAGCGGCGATCTTCGGCGGCACCGTCAAGCGCGTGCTCGGCTGGCAACCGCCGGTTTAGCGGTTCGCGAGCCTATTTGCGGGCGCGCACTCTCTCCTTCAGGAGAGGATCATGATCGCGCCGGCGATCATGTTGCGATCGCGGCGCTAGCGGCGCAGCGACGCTAATGCCCGGCGGTGCGGGTTCCCGGGTCGAGCGGCTTGAGCGTCAGCAGCATCCAGATCACCGTCCCGGCCAATGCCAGCGGCGCGGCGAGCAGGAAGAAATAGCCGATCGCCCCCCAATGATATTGCAGCGCGAGCATGCCGTACCAAGGCCCGACGATTGAGGCGACGCGCCCGGCGCCATAGGCCCAGCCTACCCCGGTGGCGCGGTTGCGCGTCGGGTAGAGTGTCGAGGCGATCGAGGCCAGTCCGGCATGCGCGGCATGCTGCGCCAGCGCGTTGAGTGCCAGCGCGGCGAACATTCCCCAGCCGGGTGCGAATACGCCCATGCCGATCGCGGCAGCGGCGGCGACGATGAAATAGGTCGGCACGATTGCCTTGAAGCCGAACTTGTCCATCATCAGTCCGATCGTCAGCATGCCCGTCGCGCCGAATGCGGTACCGATCGCCGTGGTGATGCCGACCTGGCTCCAGTCGAGCCCGATGATGTCGTGGAACACCGTCGTCTTCCAGAGCGCGGCACTGATGAAGCCGAAGCTGCTGACGAAGCTCAGCCACAACAGAATCGTCGGCAGCGCCAGCCCGGGCTTGAACAGATCGCGCACCAGCGACAGGCTGCTCGGACGCTGCTCGGGCACTTCGCGCCGCGACAAGATCACCGCTTCGCTGGCGCCCTCGGGCATCAAGGCCAGCACGATCGCCCGTAATCGGGGATCGTCAGGATTGCGCGCCGCCAGGAATTTGGGTGATTCGGGCAGCAGGAAATAAATCACCGGCACCAGCAGCAGCGGCATCGCCGTGCCGATCCAGAATGCGACGTGCCAGCCATAGGGCTCGAGCAGGAACGCCTGCATCGCCGATCCGAGCAAGGCGCCGGGCATCGCGCCTGCAAGCACCACCGTCACGACTGTCGAGCGCTGGCGCGCAGGAGCGAGTTCGGAGGCCAGCGCGACCATGTTGGCGATCACCGAACTGGCGAACATGCCGGTGAGCAGCCGGCAGATCGCCAGTGCCCAGATGCTGTCGGTAAAGATCGTCACGAAGCACGTCGCGGCGACGCCGCCCAGGCACAGCATCAGCAGCGTCCGCCGCCCGATCTGGTCCGCAAACGGCGCGATGAGGAAGGCGCCGAACACCATCCCGACCTGCTGCATCGACAGCACCCAGGTCAGCGAGGTCCGCGTCACCCCGAACTGGTCCGAAATCTTGGGAAGCACCCAACTCAGCACGCCAAGGTCGAACCCGTCGACGAGCATCGCCAGCGCCCCGATCAGCATCACTTTTACGTGGAACGGGCGGAACTTCACGCCATTGAGGAAGGCGTCGATGTCGATGGTCGGCCCGGCCAATGCGCGATCCTCTCCTGGTGATTGCGTGCCCGCTCGAACGGGTCGGCATTCCCGCCATAAGAATGTAAGCCTGGCTGTCTGTCAACGGCGCAAATCGTTTCCAAATTATCAGTGGCACTGCTATAAGACAGGCTGTCATTTGCGCCCGGCCCAAGACCTGGACTTGAGGGCGGGAGAGGAAAGCAGCCGATGCCCATCGAACGACTCGATCCGCGATTGGACGCCATTGTCGCCCCGGGCGTGGATTGGGAAGAGCTCGGTCGCGGCTTTGGCGGGCCGACCGGACCGGCCGAGGGGCCGGTATGGATCGCGGAGGGCGGCTATCTGCTGTTCAGCGACATCCACAACAGCCTGCGCATGCGCTGGCACCCCGAGCACGGCATCACCGTCGACAAGCGCGACACCAGGAACGGTAACGGCCAGACCCGCGACCGGGAGGGCCGGCTGGTCGTCTGCCACCATTTCAGCCGCTGCGTCGATCGCGAGCATGCCGACGGCACCGTCACCATGATCGCCGACAATTATCGCGGCATGAAGCTCAACCGGCCCAACGATGTCGTCGTCAAATCTGACGGAGCGATCTATTTCACCGATCCGCCGCCCAAGGTGCCGTTTACCCCGCCGGAGCATCCCCCGGAGATCGATTGCGCCGGCGTCTACCGCGTCTCGCCCGATGGCGAGCGGCTCAACATGGTCGTGCGCGACCTGATCAATCCCAACGGGCTGTGCTTCTCGCCCGACGAGAAGATCCTCTACGTCAACGACAGCAACCAGCATCGCAAGCTGATCATGGCCTATGACGTCGAGGCCGATGGCATGCTCGACCTGGGCAGCGCCCGCCTGTTCTGCGACATGCGCGCCGACACCCGTATGGGCGGGCCCGACGGCATGAAAGTCGATGTCGAGGGCAATGTCTATTGCACCGGCCCCGGCGGCATCTGGATCCTGAGCCCCGCGGGCGAGCATCTCGGCACGATCGCCATGGAGGGACGCACGTCCAACATGAACTGGGGCGATAGTGACTGGCGCACGCTCTATTTCACCGGCGCGCGCTCGCTCCATCGCATTCGCCTCCTGATCCCCGGCATCCCGGTTCCGCGCGGTACGCTGGCGGCATCCGGCTAGACGCCGCGCAGCGCGCGCAGGCGCTCGAGTTCAGAGTGTCGCGCGAACCAGTGCGGCGCCTTCGACCATTGCCCGCATCTTGGCGAAGGCGATGTCGCGGGGCACATATTTGAAGCCGCAATCGGGCGCGACGATGATCTTGTCGGCGGGCACGACGGTCATCGCCCGGCGGATTCGCTCGGCGACTATCTCGGGCGTCTCGACCGCGGGATCGTTCAAGTCGATCGTCCCGACCATGATATGCTTGCCGCGCAACGGCGCCAACTCGGCCGGATCGAGGTTCGGCTGCGCGGTCTCGACCGACACCTGATCGACGCGCGTGCCGGCAAGCTCGCCCAGATAGTCATAGCCGTGCGGCCGATCGCCATGGATGATCGCGGCATAGCCGAAGCAGACGTGCAGGGCGGTGACGCCTCCGATATCCTGCAGCGCGCGATCGATTGCCTTGGCGCCATATTGTCGCGCTTTCTCGGGCCGCGCCTGGAGATAGGGCTCGTCGATCTGAACGATGTCGGCGCCCGCGGCGAACAGGTCGCGTATCTCCTCGTTGACCGCCGCCGCATAATCGAGCGCCATTTCCTCTTCGCTTGCGTAAAAGTCGTTCTGCGCCTGCTGGGTCATCGTGAACGGCCCGGGCACGGTGATCTTGATCCTGCGGTCGGTATTGCGTCGCAGGAATTCGACATCGCGGACCTGGACGGAATGCCTGCGGCGGATCCGGCCGGTGACGCGCGGCACCGGATTGGGATGACCGCTGCGGTCGAGCGCGACGCCCGGATTGTCGAGATCGACGCCTTCGAGCGCTGTCGCGAAGCGGTTCGAATAGCTTTCCCGGCGCATCTCGCCGTCGGTGACGATATCGATCCCGGCCCGTTCCTGCAGGTGAATGGCCATGATCGTGGCATCGTCCTGCGCTTCCTCGAGATGGTCTGGGGCCGGGCGCCAGAGTTCGAGTGCGCGCACCCGCGGCGGAAAGCGGCCGGCGAGGCGGGCCCGATCGATCAGCCATTCAGGCATTGCGTAGGATCCGACCAGAGTCGTGGGCAGCAGCGTGTTCATCGGCACATCCCCTCATCCCGTTCCGCGACGGTGCCTGACGACCATAAGGAGCGAGTGCGATATTGTGAACGATTTTCGACAATGACGAACGCCGGCCATGCACTAGAAACAGAATCCGACGCCAGCATCTTCCATAGTATCAGATAGGCTGTTATAAGGTAGGCTGTTAAATGTGCCGCATCGGAATTCCGGGCGGGAGAGGAACCGGAGGGAAAGCGCAATGCAATTCGGTCTGTTTTACGAGCATCAGTCGCCCGCGCCGTTCACGGCTGCGAAGGACATGCAGATCTTCCACAACGCGCTCGACGAGCTCGAGCTCGCGGACAAGCTGGGCTATGATTACGCCTGGCTGGTCGAGCATCATTTCCTCGAGGAATATTCGCACAGCTCGGCGCCCGACGTCTTCCTCGGTGCGCTCAGCCAGCGCACCAAGAGGATGCGGCTCGGCCATGGCATCTGCGTGATGCCGCCGCTGATCAATCACCCGGCGCGCGTCGCCGAGCGGATCGCCACGCTCGACCTGCTTTCGAACGGCCGCGTCGAATGGGGCACCGGCGAGAGCGGCACCGCGATGGAGCTAGAAGGCTTCGGCGTCGATCCCGATCTCAAGAAGGGCATGTGGGGCGAAGCGACCGAGCAATGTGCGAACATGCTGACGATGACGCCCTATCCCGGTTTCCAGGGCGAGTATTTCTCGATGCCGACGCGCAATATCGTCCCCAAGCCGATTCAGGTGCCGCATCCGCCGCTTTGGGTGGCGTGCTCGCGCCGCGACACCATCCTGCATGCCGCGCGCAACGGCATGGGAGCGCTCGTCTTCGGTTTCGCCGCGCCCGAGCAGGCAGGCAAATGGGTCCAGGAATATTACGACATCATCAAGTCCGACGAATGCGTGCCGATCGGCCATGCCGTGAACGCCAATTTTGCGATCGTGACCGCGCTGTCGGTCAATGAGGACGAGCAGGTCGCGATCGATCGCGGCACCGAAGGCTTCAAGTATTTTGGCTATTCGCTGGGATTCTACGCCTCGTTCGGCAGGCTGAAACCCGGCCATTCGAGCGTGTGGGAAGATTTCAAGAAGGCCGAGGCAGGGATCGAGGACAATCACGGCAATGGCGGCATCGGCACGCCCGAGCAGGTCCATGACCATTGCAAGGCTTATGCGGATGTCGGCGTCGACCAGATCATCTTCGTCCAGCAAACCGGCCCCGCCAACCATGACCATATCTGCGAATCGCTCGAGCTGTTCGCGACCACGGCGATGCCGCGGCTGAAGGTTGGGGAGGAGGAACGTCTGGCGAAGAAGCAAGCCGAGCTGGCGCCCTATTTCGAGGCAGCGCTGGCGCGTAAGCCGAAGATGGCGCCACTTGCCGTTGAGGATATCGAGATCGTCAAATCCTATGGCCTTCGCAAGAAGGAGGCTGGGACCTACGAGAATGTCCGCTCGGATCGTGGTGGCGGGCTGGCGGTGGTGGCGGACGATCCCCTGGCGCTGGTTTCGAACCAGGCGGAAAGGGCTTCGCAGGCGTGAGCATCCTCCAGGGCCGGGTCGTCGTGATCACCGGGGCCAGCTCGGGGATAGGCGCGGCGTGCGCCCTCGCCTTTGCCGAAAAGGGCGCCAGGGTCGTGCTCGCCGCGCGCCGCGCCGATCGTCTTGGCGTCTTGGTCGATCTGATCGAGGCAAAAGGCGGCGAGGCGCTGGCGATGGCGACCGACGTTACCGACGAGGGCGCGGTCGCTAATCTCTTCGCGACCACGCTGGCGCGGTTCGGCACGGTCGACGTGCTGGTCAACAACGCCGGCATTGCCGACAGCACGCCGGCCGAGCTGACCGACCTGGCGCTGTGGCGCCGCGTCATCGACACCAACCTCACATCGGCCTTTCTGTGCGCGCGATCGGCGATCCCGATCATGAAGGCGCAGGGCAGGGGGCGGATCATCAATGTCGGATCGATCTCCGCCAAGGTACCGCGCAAGGACAGCCCGGCCTATACCGCGAGCAAATGGGGGCTCGCCGGCCTGACGCGCGCGCTGGCGGTCGATTGCCGCGCGGACAATATCGCGGTTTCGGTGTTCCACCCGGGCATCGTCGCGACAGAGCTGGGGGGCGCCGCGAGCACGAAGCCAGCCGAAATGACTGCGCGGGCGGAGGACGCTGCGGGCATCATCGTCCATATGGCCGATATGCCGGATCATCTGAATTTCCACGAAGCGCTGATGGTGCAGAACAAGATCCCATTTCTGGGACGCGGGTAGGGGCGCGACTTTCCGTTATCCTGGCGAACGCGGGGATATCGCTTCCCTTGGGGGTGTAGGCAGATGAAATCGCGACATCCCGCTTTCGCAGGGGATGGAGAGGGTGGGTGTCAGGCCTGCCCGGCCTTCGCGTCGACAATATTCTTGAGCTTGCGCGCCGCGCTCACCGAGACGGGCCAGCCGGCATAGAAGGCGATGTGAGCGATCGCCTCGCCGATTTCCTCGACGGTCAGGCCGTTTTCGAGCCCCAGTTCCATATGCCCCTGTGCCTGTTCGCGGTTGAGCGCGATCAGGCAGGTGATGGTGATCAGGCTGCGGTCGCGCTTCGAGAGTTCGGGGCGCTCCCAGACCTTGTCGTAGAGGACGCTCTGGGTGATTTCGTCCAGCAGCGGCGCCACCCCCGCCAGTTCCCTGCCGCGTCCGCCAGATGGTCGCTTCACTTCGCATCTCCCCGATAGGGTTTGAAATTGCCCGCCGCCGCGTTGAGCGCGCCGCGCAGCATGCCGAGTTCGGAAAGCCAGGCGATGTAATGCACGCCGCGCGCGACATAGGATTCGAGCTGGGCGGCATTGGCGACGACGGTGCCGATATGCTTGCGGCCGGCAGCCACCTCGATCACGCGGTCGATCGCCGCGACCACATCGGGGTGCGCCGCATCGCCGGGATGGCCGAGCGAGGCGCTGAGATCGCCGGGGCCGATGAACAGCACGTCGAGCTCGTCGACCGCGCACAATGCCTCGATATCCTCGACCATCTCCTTGTTCTCGACATGGACGCTGACCAGGGTCTCGCGATTGGCGCGCTGCTCGTAGTCGGGCAGGGTGCCATAGGCCGCGGCACGGCACGCGCGCGCCGAGCCACGCTCGCCGAGCGGCCAGTATTTGGCCTTGCGAATCACCTCCCGCACTTCCGCCGCGCTCTTGAGCGAGGGCACCTGGATGCCGCTCGCGCCGCTATCGAGGACGTGGAGGATATTGGCCTCGCCGGCGTCGGGCGTGCGGACGACACTGCTCATCCCCATCCGTTCGCAGGTGCGGATCATGTTCTCGAGGCCGGCATGCGTGTAGCAGCCATGCTCGGCGTCGAGGATCACGAAATCGAACCCGGCGATGCCGTAGAGTTCGACGATGGCGGGGGCGTCGAGCTTGACGAAACTGCCGAAGACGGTCTCTCCGGCCTCCAATTTGCGCTTCACTTCCCCGTTGAACATCGCCGCATCCCTCTCCCGATCCGCTTGGCGGAGTCGCTATTTACAAACGCCATTCAAGATGGCAGCAGTACGACTATAAGCCAAGCTTTCATATGCGAAGCCGGCGACACGGTCCGCCGACAAGGTGGCCAGCTACAGGAGATGATGTGAAGCGCAGCATCGATCGCGTCCTTACGACTCATGTAGGCAGCTTGATCCGCCCGCTCAACGTGCTTGAGGGGATGATGGCCAAGGTCCTCGGCGAGCCCGTCGACGAAGCCCAGTTCCAGCGCGACGTCCGTCAGGGCGTCGCCGATGTCGTCGCCAGGCAGGCAGAGATCGGCATCGACATTCCCAGCGATGGCGAAATCTCCAAGCCTAGCTTCCATAACTATGTGGTCGAGCGGCTCGGCGGGCTCGAAAAGGTCCCGCCCTCGGACCGGGGTGCCTATTATGCGGCGCTGACCGAGGAATTCCCGGGTTTCATGACTCAGTACAACGCCATGTACAAGACGATGTGGATGCCCCCGGAGCTCGACGTCGAGAAGGTCCGCAAGGCGGCTAACACGCCGCCGGCGCGCGTCCGCGTTGCGGCGCCGATCCACTATGCCGGGCAGGATGCGCTCCAGGCCGATCTCGACAATTACCGGGCGGCGCTCTCCGGCAAGGAATTCGTCGAGGCGTTCATGCCCTCGGCCACGCCGGCGCGCGACGACGCCGATGCCGGTACGGTCTACGCGACCGAATCCGAATATCTCTACGCGCTCGCCGATGCGATGCATGTCGAGTACAAGGCGATCGTCGATGCTGGCTATATCGTCCAGCTCGACCTCGGCCTTCCGGCGCGCAACCAGGTGCTGCCCGGCAATCCCAATCCGACCCCCGAGGATCTGCGTCGCGCCTCCGAGCGCCAGGTCGAAGCCTATAACCACGCGCTGCGCGGCATTCCCGAGGACCGCGTGCGCTATCACATGTGCTGGGGCAGCATGAACACGCCGCACACCACCGACGTGCCGCTGCGTGAGGTCATCGACATCATTCTCAAGATCAAGGCGCAGGCCTATGTCATCGAAGGCGCCAACCCGCGGCACGAGCATGAATGGATGGTGTGGAAGGACGTGAAGCTGCCCGACGGCAAGATCCTCATTCCCGGCGTGATCAGCCACCAGACCAATGTCGTCGAGCATCCCGAGCTCGTCGCATGGCGGATCTCGAACTTTGCCAGCGTGGTCGGGCGCGAGAACGTCATCGCCGGCACCGATTGCGGCTTCTCGCAGGGCTGGAACATGGCTCGGGTCCATCCCGAGGTGCAGTGGGCCAAGCTCTCCGCCTTGGTCGAGGGCGCCGCCTTGGCCTCGCGGCAGCTGTGGCAATGAGATGACCGGCAATCCCAGGCTAGCCGAGGGATTGGCCGAGTATCTGAGCGCCGTCCGGGGCACGCCGGGTGGCCCGCTCGAAACAGCGCGCCTCCTCGCCGACCGCAATGCGCACCGGATCGCGTACCCGATGCCGATGGGGATGACGGTCGCCAACAGCTTCGTGGTGCGCGCCGGAGACGAGGTGCCTGTGCGTATCTATCGTCCGGCGGGGGAAGGTGTGCTGCCCGCTATCGTCTATTTTCACGGCGGCGGCTTCACCACCGGCAGCATCGAGACCTACCAGCCGCTGGCGATGGCGCTGGCCGAGGCGACGAGCGCGGTGGTGATCAGCGTCCAATATACCCGTCTGCCCGAAGCGACTCCGCGCGCGATAGTCGAGCAATGCTATGACGCACTCGCCTGGACGGCGCGGATGGCCCGCGCTCTCGCCATCGATCCGGAGCGGATCGCGGTCGCCGGCGACAGCGCCGGCGCGTTCCTCGCGGTGCAGGTTGCGATTCTCGCGCGCGATCGCGGCGGCCCGAAGCTCGTTTGCCAATTGCTCGCGTATGGCGTGTTCGATGTCGACGAGGATCGCGCCGCTTATGCCGCCGTTCGCGATCCGGTACTGACGCTGCCGTTGATCAGGGCCGTTATCGCTGCATATCGCAGCGCCGATGTCCGCGATCCGGCGCCGTTCGAGGTGCCGCTACGCAGTGATCTTGGCAGCCTGCCGCCGGCGATCCTGCTGGAGGCCGAGTACGATGCCATGGTCGACGAGGGCCGCGAATTCGTCGAGCGGCTGCGCGCTGCCGGCGTGCACGCCAAATTCCGCGTTGCCCCGAACATGTGCCACGGCTTCCTCCGCGCCGTCCGTTTCTCCGCCCCCGCCCGCGCCGAAATGCGCTGGCTCGGCGACGCCTTCCGAACCCTCACGCTTTCAAGGAACCAGACCGTGGCGCTCAAGACCGAAGACCCCGCATTCCAGGCCGGCCGCGAACTGCGCAGGCAGATGTTCGGCGATGCCAGCATCGAGCGCCTCGACAATGCCGACGATTTCAACGAGCCGCTCGAGAATTACGTCACTTCTGCCGTTTTCGGCGAAACCTGGACGCGGCCGGGGCTGACATTGCGCGAACGCTGCCTGATCACCGTCGCCATCAGCGCCGCGCTCAACCGCCAGATCCCCCTGAAGCGTATGGTCAAATGCGCGATCACGAATGGTGCGACCAAGGAGGATATCCGCGAAACCCTGCTCCAGACGACAATGTATATCGGCGTTGCCGGCGGCGTCGAGAGCTGGGCGCTCGCCGCCGAAGCGCTCAAGGAAATCGATGCCTACTGAGCCGGAGTAGGGGCGGGGACGGGCTTGGCCGCCTTGAGCCCTGCCGCCTCGATTCCGGCCGTACCGCAGGCGGCATCGTCGGCGGGCTTGCCGCCCGACGTGCCGACGCCGCCCAGAAGTACGCCGTCGGTCGAATAGATCGGCACGCCGCCCATGATCGTCGCGACGCTCGGCATGTTCGCCGGCGGATTGAGCGCGGCGGTGTCTGCGGTGGCGCGGCCATATTTGGCGGCGGAGGTCGCCTTCCACGATGCGATCTCGCCGGCCCCCATCGACACACCATCCATATGCGCCAGCGTCACCGCCATGCCGTGATTCTCGAGCACGACCACCGCGACCTTGAGATTGTGCGTGCGCGCATAGCCGAGGCAGGTGTCGCGGATCTTGGCGGCGCTGGCATAATCGAGCACCGGCCGTGCGGTTTGCGCGGAAGCCGGCACGCCGAGCAGCAGCGTCGCGGCGATGGCGAGATGGCGGCTCATGTCAGTGTCTCGAGATAGCCGATGATGTCGCTTCCCTTCATGGCCGGCGAATAGGCGCAGCCGGGCATCGGCCCGGCCGATGCTGCCGTCCGACTGGCGCCGTGCGCCGATCCGACCATTGACCGCAACGCGACGCCGGTCGTGGCGGCGGACAGATATGCATTTGAGTAGGTCACCGTCATTCCTTCATGCTGGAATGGGCTCAGGCTGCTGCCGCACCGCGCGCATGCGCACCACTATCGCCACCGCTGCGGGGACGATCATCAGTCCGCCGAACAGCAGCATCACCCAGAATCGCCCGACGCCAGCACCAATCACATAGCCGCCGAGCAGCGGCCCGATGATCCCGCCGATGCGCGAGCAGCCGAGCATGATGCCCAGGCCGGCATTGCGCGTGGCAATGCCATGATAGTTGAGCGTGACCAGAATCAGTGCCGTATAGGCGCCTACGTTGAAAAAGCCGCACAAGGTCGAGGCCGCGACCAGTGCCCAGTTCGCCCCGTCCGGCACTGCGCCGAGCAACGTGAACGATGCCGCCATCGCCAGCAGGAAGATTGTCGCGATCCGTACCTCGCCGACGCGGCGCGACAGCGCCCCGACAATCAGTTGCGCAATGATTCCGGCACCGTAGGTGGTCACGCCGGCAATGCCGTTCCACTGCATGTTCATGCCGGCCATCGACAGTATCTGTGGGCGCCAGCCCGCCATGAAGCCGCCGCTGATCGTGAACACGAAACCGGCCACGCACAGCAATGCCGTGCCGATCCACAGCGAGCGCGGGATGACCGTCAGGCTCGCCCGCTGCTTGCCGATGACGATCGGCGCTTCGGGCAGCGCTGCTACCTCGGGCTTGCGCATCCGCCGCATCAACGCGTTGATGCGCGGGAGCGCGTCCGGCGGGCGTCGGGCCATCAGGAAGGCGGGGGAGTCGGCGAGGATGAACAGTCCGAGAAGGAACGCGGTCAGGTTGAGCGCCGCGGCACCGAGGAAGATCGATCGCCAGCCATATGGCTCGATCAGCAGTCCCGCCATCGCGCCGCACAACATCCCGCCAAAGGCATAGCCCGAGTGGAGGATGCCGATCAGCAGGTTCGAGCGCTTTTCATTGCTGAATTCGGTGACGGTAACGTTCAGGCAAACGACTAGCGCGCCCAGGCAAACGCCGGTCAGCAGGCGCAGGATCATCAGCGTGGTGATCGTGCCGTTGGTCGCTGTGATCAGCAGCAGCACGACCAGCGAGCCGAGCAGGGCCAGCGTAAGCGCCCGTCGTCCGACCCGGTCGGCCAGCGGCGCGACGAAGATCGATCCGATCGCGACACCCACGGGCGTCGCGCTCGACGCCAGCCCGAACCCCTGGATCGAAAGGTGCAATTCCTTGATCATCACGGGCGCCGCATAAGACAGCGTGACCACGTCGAGCCCGTCCGCAGCATAGGCCAGCATGCAGATCGCGACGATCGCATATTGATACCAGCCCATTGCTGATTGCTTGACGATGTCGTTGGGGGTGATCGGCTGGCTCACGCGGGCTGTCCTTCGCCCGAGTGGCGATACGGCTGTCTTGCGATCGGCTGTCTACGCACACGCACCCCTCATTAATGCCAAGCCAATTCGGCAATTACAAACGTGATTGCGAATGCGCGAATATAGGCCAATGGCGTTCGTCGCGTTTCGGCCGCTGCGAGAAACCCGGCGCGTTTGCGGCGCGCCGGGATGTCGGCCCATTTTTCAGCCGAAGCGCGGGTCAAAAGCGGAGACGGACGCCACCGACATAGTAACGGCCGATCTTGTCGTACATCTGCGAGTTCGACACCGTCGGCTGGATGATGTTGTTCGGCAGGATCGGCGGATCCTGGTTCAGCAGATTATCGATCTTGCCGTAGAATTCGATATTGTCGGTGATCTTGTAGGACGCCGACAGATCGATATAGGCGCGCCCCTTGACTCGGTTCTGCGATGCCGGGAGATCGACATCGTCCACGTAGATCGTGCGGAATTTGCCGCCGCCGATATAGCGGACATAAGCACCCAGACGCAGCGGGCCGCTCGAGTAGGTGAGGTCGAAATTGCCCTTCCAGCGCGGCTGACCGCCCGGATCGGTGGCGATGTCGCCCAGCAGGATCGTTGTGACGTTCGATGCGGTCAGTTGCAGCTTGTCGACATAGTTGACGAGCAGACGGCTGCCGATCGTCCCGGTCGTTCCCAACCACGCCACAGGGCGGCGATAGGACAATTCGAAGTCGATTCCGGCGGCTTCGATGGTCTGGGCGTTGATCAGCGTCGCCTGGATCGACGTGATCTGATTGCTCGCGTTCTGGGTAATCAGGCTGCAGAACGAGCTGATGTTCAACGCGAAGCAATTGTTGACGATCGTCTGCGGTGCGATCGCGGTGATCGCGCCGTTGATCTTGATGGAGTAATAATCGATCGAAGCGTTCAGGCCCGGGATGAAGCTGGGCTGCAGCACCAGGCCGATCGCCTTGGTATCGGACTTTTCGGGATTGAGATTGCGGTTGCCGCCGGTCAACTGCAGCGTGTTGGTAGTGACGTTGGTGCGCGGATCGGAGATCGCGTTGATCACCTGGTTCTGGCCGGCATAGAGTTCGTTGATGTTGGCCGCGCGGATGTCGCGCGAGATCGTGCCGCGGAAACGGATGTCCGAAATCGGCGAATAGTTGAAGCCGACCTTCCACGTCGTCACGCCGCCGCTCGAGCTGTAATCGGCGTAGCGGACCGCGCCGCTGACTTCGAGATTCTTGGCGAAGGCCCAGTCCTGGGCCAGCGGGATCGCCGTCTCGGCATACACTTCCTTGACAGTGAGTTCACCGGCGAAGGGCTGCTGGTTGATCGAGCGCCATCCCGAGATCATCGAGATCGCGTCGGAGACGCTATTGATCGTCTCCTTGCGATATTCGGCGCCGACCGCGAGCTTGACGTTGCCGGCCCACGTCCTGAACGGCGAGCCCGACAGGTTCGCGCCGGCATTGTTCTGGGTCATCCGGGCGTCGTACCACGAGGTGCCGCGATACCAGGCCAGCGCCTGCTGGCTGATCGATCCGGCGCCGAACACGTTGATCGGTACGCACGCCGGATTGTCGTTGGTGGTGCTGGCATCGGCATTGATCCGGCATACTGGCTGGTTGGTGGTCGGGCTGATCACTGAATCGACGCCCTGGAGCCAGCGCGACTGAACGCGGTTGTTCAGGCTTTCCTGGCGGAAGCGGTTGTCCGAACGTTGAACATGGACGTCCCACGACCAGTCGCCGATCTTGCCCTCGGCACCCGCGGCATAGCGCAGCGCGCGAGAAACGCTGTTGTTCTGCGAATAGCCGTCTTCGAGGTTCAAGCGGCCAAAGCCGAATGAATTGATATTGTTGGCGACCATCGTCGCGCGGATCGACGCCGGCAGGAATGCATTGTCGCGCTGAATGGTCAGCGTGCCGTTGTCATAGTTGGGCGCGAGGTCGGACAGCACTTCGACACGCGACCACAACGCCTCCGCCCACAATGAAATCCCCTCGGTCAGGTCATAGGTGGCGCGGCCATATCCGGAATAGCGGGTGATATGCGGCAGGATGTTGCCATCCTCCTCGATCGATACGCCGCCGCCACCCAGCATGAAGGTGGTGTTGACCGGGCTGCCGTAAACGAAGGGCTGAGGCGTGCCGTTGATGCCGAATTGAATGCCGTAAAGCGGGCTGGTGGCCGGCACGACGGTGACACCGCCGAACGTCATGCGCGAATACAGCGCGTTGGTAGCGAGGTAGTTCTTGGTCTGGCCGTTGGTGGCGGTGTAGGTCGGATTGTTGAACAGTACCGGCCGACCGCGGCCCCAGTCGCGCGTGCCGACGCTGGTCTGGCCGGTGTTGCGATAGAAATCGCCCGCCACCGTGATGTTGAGGCGCCCAAAGGTCTTGCCCGCCGCGGCGGAGATCACCGGACGGTTGAAATCATTATAGTTCGAAATGCCGTACGAGGCGTCGACCTTGAGACCCTCGAGCTTCTTCTGCAGCGAGAAGTTGACGACGCCGGCGACGGCATCCGAGCCATAGGCGGCCGAGGCGCCACCGGTCACCACTTCGACGCCGCTGATGAGCGACAGCGGAAAGATATTGGTGTCGATGCCGCCGAACGGGCTGGTCGCCGCGAGGCGACGGCTGTCGAGCAGCAGCAGCGTGCGCGCGCCGCCCAACGCGCGAAGATCGGCGACGTTCTGGCCGACCGGCTCGCTCGACTTGCCGACATTCTGATTGATGCGCAGTTGCGGGATGTCATAGGCCAGCTCGGCGACGCTGGCGAGCGCGCGGTCCTGGATCTGCTCGGGAGCGATCGTGGTGACCGGGGTCGGCGCGGTGAAGCCCGAACCCAGGCGCGAACCGGTGACGACGATTTCCTTGTCGCTGGTTTCCTGCCCGGCCTCTGCGGGTAGGGTGGCGGGGGCGTCTTGCGGGCGGCTGACGCCATTGGGATCGCCGGCCGCCGGGGCGGTCTGGGCGAACGCGGGCGCGGCGGTCGCCGAGAGCATCAGCGCAATGACCGCGAGGCTGGAATCCTGGAATCGCGACGATCGTGCGCGGCCCGACACTGAAGATGAGTTTCGCATTGCTTCCTCCCCAAGTCGATGCGGCCTTCTGGCCGTCATCAGAATTTCGCGTCGATGCCGGTGCACCGAACGTTTCGACGCTCGCGTATTCGCAGTCGCCACACCGTCATTCTAAAATGACGAATGCCAGTTGCTTATGACATATATTCTCTGGCCGACAAGCGTAAAATCGGGTATTGTGGAACGACATTCGGTATAAGCGACGTAGAATCGCGCGGTCGTCCTGGCCGATAGCGGTCCGAAAGGGGAGAGCGGGATGGTAGCGGCTACGGAACCGGGCGGCGTATTGGCTGCGCCCCCCAGTATGACCCGGTATCAGTATCTCGTCGTCGCCTTGTGCTGCGCCGCCAACATTGCCGATGGCTTTGACGTGGTGTCGCTTTCGGTCGCGGCGCCGGTTCTCTCCAAGCGGTGGCATATCGATCCGGCGGTGCTCGGCACCTTGTTCAGCGCGGTCGCGGTCGGGCTGGTGATCGGCGCGTTCCTGGTCGCGCCGTTCGCCGACAAGGTCGGGCGCCGCCCGGTCATGCTCGGTGCGCTCGGCTCGCTCGCCGCGTCGCTGCTGCTGACGAGCGCCGCCACCGATATCTGGCATTTGCTGGCATTGCGCTTCGTCACCGGGATCGGGTTGGGGACGCTGGTGGTGTGCCTCAATACGACCGCTGCCGAATATTCGAGCGTCAAGTTCCGCAACATGGCGATGGCCACGGTTCATATCGGCTTCACGCTGGGAATGATGCTGGGAAGCGGCGTCGCCGCCGCGGTGTTGGGCAGCGGCGGTTGGCGCAACATCTTCCTTGCCGCCGGACTGCTCAACGCCGTCACCTTCACGCTGGCGGTATTCATCCTCGGCGAATCGCGCGATTTCCTGCTGCGCCGCCAGGGACCCAAGGACGTGGCAGCGCTCAACCGCCTCCACCGCCGCATGAAGCTGCCCGAGTTGACGGCGATGCCGCCGCGGCCGGCCGCTGCCGAAACCAGCGCCAACGCAATGCGCCTGATGCTCGCCGGCCCGATGCGCAACCCGACGATCCTGATCTGGATCGCCTCGCTCACCTATGCCCTGGTCGGCTATTTTCTGCTCAACTGGAAGCCGACGGTCCTCGCCAATGCGGGGCTCAGCCCCAGTCTGGCGGCAGCAAGCGGCATCATCACCGGCGCCTGCGGTGCGGTCGGCCATCTCGCCATGGGGCTGCTCGGTCGGCGCGCCGGGGAGGGGCGGCTGACGGCGTTCTTCTTCAGCATGGCCGCGGTCACGCTGGTGATCTTCGGAATCATGCCGGCCGCCCCGATTCCACTGCTCGCGATGGCCGGGCTGACCACGTTCTTCGTCGTCGGCGCCTATACCGGCCTGTTCCTGGTTACCGCGGTACTGTATCCGACGGCGATCCAGAACACCGCGCTTGGCTTCGTCGTCGGCTTCGGGCGGGTCGGTGCGATCATCGGCCCAATGATCGGCGGCTTCCTGTTCAGTGCCGGGCTGACGCGCATGGACACCTATATCGTGTTCTCGATCATCGCGGTGATCCCCGCCGTGACCATGTCCCTCGCCAATCGCCTCGCCGCGCGCGCGGCCAGCAAACTCGGAGATTTCAGTGCCCAACCCGCGGCTGTTTGACACCCACGCGCATTTCTTCACCAACAATACCGCGCGCTTCCCGATCGACGTGACCGGCGCGCGCGAGGGCGAGGCGGAAGTCCGCGCGCGCATCGCTCGCGACCCCGCGACGGCAGAGCGGCTGCTGGCTTTGTGGGATCAATGCGGCGTCACCGGAGGCGCGGCGGTGCAATATAATACGATCTACAAGACCGACAACAGCTACACGCTGTCGGTCGCCGACGTGAACCACCACCGCGTTTCCGCGGTGCTGATCCTGCGCGCCGATTTTCCGGAAACGCCGGAACAATTGCGCGCGCTGGCGACCCGGCACAATGTCTGCGGGCTGCGGCTGTTCGGCTATCCCGACACCGACGGCAGCTATCCCTGGCTCGATTCGCTGGCGGCGCTGGAAACGTGGGAAGTCGCCGCGTCGCTGGGGCTGACGATGGTGATCATGTACGCGCCGGGCAAGCCGACCAGAGCGGCGCTGCACCGGATCATCGCACTCGCCAGGCGCTTTCCCAAGACGGCGATAGCGCTCGATCACTGCGGCTGGCCCGGCGTCGAAAACGGCGTCGCCGGCACGATCGGGGCCGAGCATCTCGAACTCGTCGATGTCCCCAACATCGTTTTCAAATTCACGCAGATCAACCTCAACCGCTTCCGCGAAACGGGGATCGACGCGGCGCAGTTCGTGCGGCTGATCGTCGATACCTATGGCGCCAGCCGGGTGATGTGGGGGTCGGATTATGGCAATACCAAGGATGCCTATCCCGACATGGTCGCGCAGATGATCGCCGCGACGAGCCTCCTGAGCGCAGCCGAGCGCGCGCTGGTGCTGCACGACAATGGCGCCAGATTGTTCGCGGATCGCCTGTGAGCGCACTGCCCGAACCGCCCGTCATCGACGCGCATGCGCATGTTTTCACCAAGCGCATGCCGTTCACCGACACGGCCTGGACGCGGCCCGACTACGACTATCCGGTCGAAACCTATCTCGCCGAACTCGATGCGCACGGCATCGCTTTCGGGGTGATCACCGCGGCCAGTCTGTTCGGAGAATATAACGACTATTCGCTGGCGGCGCTGGCGCAGCATAAGCGGCTGCGTGCGACGGTGATGCTCGATCCCGACACCGCGCCGCGCGAGCTCGCCGATCTCAAGACACAGGGCGTGTGCGGGGTGCGTTTCCAGCTTCCGCTCAAGGCGGAGTTGCCCGACCTGACCGGCTATCGCTTCCGCCGTTTCGTTACCCGTCTCGCCGATGCCGGGATGCATCTCGAGCTCAATCTCGGCGGCGAGCAGCTCGGCAACATGCTGCCTGCATTGGCCGATCACGGCGTCCAGGTGGTAGTCGACCATTTCGGGGTGCTGCGCAGCGAGCACGAGATGGAGGGCCCCGGCTTCAAGGCGATGATCGAAGCGATCGACCGCGGCCGGACGTTTGTGAAAATCTCCGCCGGCTTCCGCCTGCCGCCCGAAAGCCTCGCCGGCTATGCGGCGCGATTGCTGCGGGTCGCCGGACCCGACCGGCTCTTTTGGGGTAGCGACGCGCCGTTCGTCGGCGCCGAGGACCGGATGACCTATGGCGAGACGCTCGCCACCCTCTACCGCATCGTCCCCGATGCCCGCGACCGCCGCCTCATGTCCGACGCGGCGCTGCGCTTCTACTTCTTCTGATTGGCGGCCTTCACCGCATCTTGGCATAAGCATGCGATCCGTTGTTTCGCGCTCGAGCAGCATCATCATCCCGGGTGGGGTGCACGGCACCAAGCCGCCGGTGCCGGTCGAGAGCCGTCCCACGTTGACCGGGTGGAAGCCATCGACGTCCTTGCCCGGGTCGATCGCGCCCGGCGCGATCCCGGGATCGATATGCGCGGGCAGGGGCGCCTGGATCAGGATGCCCTGGCCGTGGTCTCGGCATCGAGGCGCGCAGCGATTGCGCGTCCGTCGATCCGCTCGGCCGCCATGGGCCGCAATGCCGCCAACGTCACGCCGCGTCGAGCGCCACGGCGTTGATCACGTGCGGCTGGGTATATTCCTCCAGTCCCTCGAGGCCCATTTCGGTGCCCATCCCGGATTGCTTGAGGCCGCGGAACGGAATGCGTGGATCGATCGCCATCAGCTGGTTGATCCACACCGTGCCCGACGTCACACGCGCCGCCACCTGGTTGGCGCGGACCAGATCCTTGCCCCAGACGGTGCCACCCAGCCCATAATCGGTGCCGTTGACGCGTTCGATCAGCTCGTCGACGCTGGAATAGCTGAGCACCGGCAGCACCGGCCCGAACTGCTCCTCGCGGACCAGCGGCGCATCGTCGTCGATGTCGCGGACGATCGTCGGCGATATGAAATAGCCCGGCCGGTCGAGCGGCTCGCCGCCGGCGATCACGGTGCCGCGCGCTTTGCTGTCCTCGACCAGTGCCCGGACCTTGTCGAACTGGAGCTTGTTCTGGACCGGCCCGATCTGCGCGCCTTGGTTGGCGCCGTCGTCGACGACCATTTCCTTGGCCAGCCGCGCCATCTCGTCGCAGAATTCGTCGTACATCGTGTCGGGCACATAAGCGCGCTTGACCGCTACGCAGATCTGCCCGGCATTGCGCATCGCGCCTTCGAAGACCTTGCCCGCGGCATATCTGGCGTCGACATCGTCGAGCACGATCGCGGCGTCGTTGCCGCCCAGCTCGAGCGTCACGCGCTTGAGGCTGTCCGCCGACGAGGCAAGCACCTTCTTCCCCGTCGCGGTCGATCCGGTGAACGAGATCTTGGCAATGTCGGGATGCGTCGTCAGCGCGGGCCCAAGCTCGTTCTGATCGCACAGCATGTTGATCACGCCCGCGGGCAGGATCGCTTGGCACAGCTCGCCGAACAGCAACGTTGTAAGCGGCGTCGTCGGTGCCGGCTTGCAGACCATCGTGTTGCCCGCCATCAGCGCCGGCCCGACCTTGTTGGCGAGCAGGATCAACGGGTAGTTCCAAGGCGTGATCGCCGCGACCACGCCCAACGGCGTGCGATGCTCGGTGACGCGATTGCCGCCTTCGTCGCGCAGCACTTTCGGCTCGAGTCGCATTGCCGCGAAGGCGCGCAGCACGAACACGGAGCCGCCGATTTCCTTGGTCGCCTGGTCGAGCGGCTTCCCCTGCTCCGAGGTCATCAGCGCGGCGAATTCGGGCGCGCGCGCTTCGAGCGCTGCCGCGAGGGCCTCCACCCTGGCGCCACGTTCGGCCATCGGCGTCGCTGCCCAGGCCGGGAAGGCGCGCTTGGCCGCGGCGATCGCGGTCTCGAGCATCGCTGCGTCAGCCTTGGGGCACTGCGCGAACGGCGCGTCGAGTGCCGGGTTGATCACGTCGAAGCTGCTCGCTCCGGCGACCAAGGCGCCATCGATGAGCAGACGAAACTGGTGGTCCATGGGTTTTCCTTGTGGGGGGTCAGGCGGACAGCGCCTGCGCCAGCACGCCCTTCGCGGCCGGCTCGGCATCGTCGAGGCCGACCAGCCGGGCGGGATTGTCGCCGATCATCGCGCGAATCTCGGCATCGGTGTAGCCGATTTCGATCAGCATCCGGATGACGTAGCGCAATCCCTCGACCGGCGAAGGATTGCCGACCTGGCCGAGGTCCGATCCGATGATCGTGTTGGCGACGCCGCCGGCATCGACGCACATCTTGAGGCTGTCATGGCTATAGCCCTTGCCCTGGACACCCGCCCACATGCAGCAGCTATGCTCGAGATAGGCGCCCATCCGGGCAAGCTCGGCCATGTCGGAGACGCTGCACCCGATCAGGAAGGTCGGGTGGTTGACGAGCAGGCGGGTGACGCCGCGCTCCCTGGCCTCGGCGAACAACGGCCAGATTTCGCTGATGTGGAGATGCCCCGCGGACAGCACCGCGTCATAGACGGCGATCTGGTCGAGGATCTGCTTGACCTCGTCCTTGAGCTTGCCGCGCTCGTCGATCACCGTGAGCATCGTCGGCGCGAGCATCGCGTCCTTGGTCGGCAGGAACTGCCGGCGATGCGAATGCCGGATATGGTTGGCCGCCGAGAAGGTCGGCATCCACACCAGGCGCGCGCCGAGCTTGAAACCATGCTCGACGGCATAGGGATTGAGCCCGCCCGTGGTGTTGTTGAGCGGCACCCCGGTCAGCAACTTCACCGAGCCTGGCATGATCTCGTCGAGCAATGCCGCGACCGGAGTGACCGAATAATAATGGTCCTTGAACAGGATCGCGCGCAGGCCGGCCGCCTCGCCTTCCTTGATCGCCTCGACATGATTGAGGCTGCGCGGCATCACCGATGGCCCGCTGTGGCAATGCAGGTCGATCGCGCCTTTCAGGAGGTCGCTGATCCGGTCGCTCATGCTGCGCTCTCCTTCTTTTCCGGCATCGGGTAATCGGCAGCGTTCAGCACCCAGCCGGGCTTGTCCGAAAAGTCGCGGCGAGGCGGGCAGAATATGTCGAGCAGACGGTTGAGCCCGTTGTCGATCCCCTGCGAGGTGTGGGTTGCCGGCGGCGGGATCACCGCCACCGAGGGGGCTCCGCAGCGCTCGTGGTCGTCCTCGATCCACTGCGTCGAATCGCTGATCCACGGCCAGCGCAGATGGTGGATATAGTCGCCGTTGAGCACGACCGAATATTGCTCGAAGTCGTCATGATGGTGTGGCGAGAGATTGTCCGCGGCGCGCGGGCCGACGCGGCCGTCGCCGAAATTGACCATGATGGTCGAGCCGCGATAGATTCGCCCGAAGCGACCCTGTTCGGGGGCGACGTCGCCCGAATAGACGCGCACCTTGCGGCCGCCGACCGGATCGGGCCACGCGACGAACGGCGGCACATTGGGATCCGGCTCGGCATAATCGGCGGCGTTCGCGCAGAGCGCTGCCAGGTCGGCGGATTCCACCGTGAACAAGCGGAGGATGCGCCCCCCTTTCAGCACGGTGATCTTGCTCGCGCCCGCCGGCACGAAGCTGACCGTCTTGCCGCTGGCGATCGCGCTGCCCTCGGCGATGCTGATTTCGATTTCGACGCCATCGTCCGGGATCACCACTGCATATTCGTCGGGCTGGCTGCTCCGCTCGAACACCGCTCCCGCTTCGACGTCGCTATAGGCCACGATCATGGTCGCGCCGCGAGCATACCAGGTACTGGCCAGGGGGGTGCTTTGCTGCGGCGGCTGGGCGTAGAAGCGCGCATAGCTGGCGTGCTTGAAGCTTTTGGGCGAGGGGCCCTTCGGCGCGGTGATCAGCGTCGTCCGCAAATCGTTCTGCCCGTACATCGGCGCTCCTCATCCAAAAGCTGCTGTTATCGCAGCTTGGCTGTCATATAGCGCCGGTCTAGTCCGTTCGTCTAATTCCTAATCGCGGGCGGCCCGATACCCGGCAGGTATCAGAGTGACGAAGCTGAGAACTCATATCGTGATCTTATCGTAACCGGCCAAAATTGGCATTGGACCTGCGAAGGGGGCGCGACAACATGCCGGCAAAGCACGGCCCGCGAGGGGCTTGGGGAGGAATTCGACTTGGCGGACCTAGCGCAAGCTCTGCTACGAAGCGCGCCGGCAGCTGCCGATCCCGCCTTCTCCCTCGCACGCCTTCTCAAGCCGCGCTCGATCGCCATCGCCGGCGCCTCGCCCGATCCGGCGACGATGGGCGGCGTCGTCCTCGCCAATTGCGAACGCTTCGGCTTCGACGGGCCGATCCACCTGATTAGCCCGACCCGGGACGAGATCAACGGCCGCCCCTGCGTCAAGTCGGTCGACGCGTTGCCCGAAGGCGTCGATGCGCTGGTGCTCAATGTGCCGCGCGCGGCGATCTTGCCTGCGGTCGAGGCGGCTGCGGCGCGTGGCGTCGGGGGCGCCATCGTCTTCGCCTCGGGCTTTGCCGAGGGCAGCGAGGAGGGGCGCCGCGAGCAGGAAGATATCGCCGCAGTGTGCAACAGGGCGGGTATGGCGCTGCTCGGCCCCAATTGCATGGGCTATGTCAATTATGCCGGCGGCGCGGCGCTGACCTTCGAACCAGCGCACCCCCAGCCGCTCGGCGATCGCCGCAACGTCGCGGTGGTGGCGCAGAGCGGCGCGACCGCGTCGGGCATCCGCTCCGGCATGCTCGGTCGCGGCATCGCGGTATCGCTGTCGGTCGCCACCGGGAACGAAGCCGTGGTCCGTGCCAGCGACCTGATCGACCTGATCGTTGCCGAGGGGACCGCCAGCGCGATCGCCCTCTATGTCGAGCAGATCCGGAACCCGCAGGCGTTCCTGCGCGCGGTCCGCAAGGCGCGCGACGCCGGCGTGCCGGTGATCATGATGCATCCCGGCCGCAGCAAGCGCGGCCAGGAAGCGGCGCAATCGCACACCGGCTCGATGGTCGGAGATTATGCGCTGATGCGCACTGCGGTCGAGAACGAAGCGGTCGTCGTCGTCGATACGATGGACGAATTGTTCGACACCGTCGCGATCCTCCACCGCTTCCCGTCGCCTCCTGTCGGCGCGCTGGGCGTCGTGACGAACTCCGGCGCGATCCGCGGCATGGCGTTCGACTTCGCCGAGGATATCGCGCTGCCGATCGCCGATCTTTCGGCCGAGACGCTGGCGCGAATTTCGACGCTGCTTCCCGCCGGCATGGAGATCGACAATCCGCTCGACGTCGGCACCACCGGCTTCACCAATGGCGACATCTTCGGCCAGTCGACCCAGGCGATGCTCGCCGATCCTGCCGTCGGCGCTGTCCTCCTGCCCATGGCCGGTGGCAGCCCTTCGCAGCAGCGCTTGAAGGGCGACTCGATAATCCCGGTGGCCCTGACCGCAACCAAGCCCGTGGCCGTCGTCATTACCGGTGACCAATCGACGCTTGATGCCGAGTTCGTCGCGGCGATGCGCGAGAGCGAAACCCCGCTGTTCCGCTCGCCGGAGCGCGCGATGCGCGCCTTTGCCGCGGTTGCTCGCTATGCTGCGGCGCTGGACAGCGTCAGCGATCGCACGCCAGTCGCGACCGGTCTGTCCGGCTGGGGCGCGCCGGGCGTGAAACCTGAATATGTCGGCAAGGATTTTCTTCGCCGTATCGGCGTCCAGGTCCCCGCCGGCGGGCTCGCTGCCACGGTCGATGACGCCCTTGCCATCGCCACCCACATCGGCTTTCCCGTCGTGCTCAAGGCGCAGGCCGCGGCGTTGTCGCACAAGAGCGACGCCGGCGGCGTGATCCTCAATCTGCGCGACGAAACCGCATTGCGCGACGGCTGGACAACGCTGATGGCCAATGTCGGTGCGGTGGCGCTCGACGGCGTGCTGGTCGAACAGATGTCGGCACCCGGGCTCGAGCTCGTCGTTGGCGCGCGGAATCATCCCGAATGGGGGCCGTCGGTGCTTGTCGGCCTGGGCGGCGTGCTGATCGAGGCACTCGACGCCGCGGAACTGCTCCCCGCGGACATCTCGCATGCCCGCGCCGTCGAGCGCATCCTGAGGCTGCGCGGTGCCAGGATGCTTGGCGCATTCCGTGGCAAGCCCGCGCGCGACGTCCACGCCGTCGCCGATGTGGTGGTCAAGGTTGGCGCGGCGATGCGCGCCGGACTCGCCATCGAAGAGATCGATATCAACCCGCTGATGGTGCTGGCCCAGGGCGAGGGCGCAGTCGCGCTCGACGCGCTGATCGTCACCGGCGCATAATTACAGGATCAGACAGATGGAAATGACCATGGCACCCACTGAAGAAAAGCCCATCCCCGGCGGCAACACCGTCCTCGTCCAGTTCGAGGACGGCATCGCCTGGGTCCATCTCAATCGACCCGAGAAGCGCAACGCCATGAGCATGGAACTGGCGCGCGAGATGAACCAGGTGCTCGACGCGCTCGAGATCGACGATCGCTGCGGCGTCATCGTCCTCACCGGCAGTGGCGAGGCCTTTTCGGCGGGCATGGATCTCCAGGGCTTCTTCCGCGCCTCGGACGCGGTCAGCGATGTCGAGCGCCACCGCGCCTATCGCGAGACCCGTGCCTGGCAGTGGCGAACCCTGATGTATTACGCCAAGCCGACCATCGCCATGGTCAATGGCTGGTGCTTCGGCGGCGCCTTCACGCCGCTGATCTGCTGCGACCTGGCGATCGCTGACGAGAAAGCCGTGTTCGGCCTCTCCGAAATCAACTGGGGCATCATCCCAGGCGGCGTGGTCTCGAAGGCGATCTCGACGCTGATGGGCGACCGCGAGGCGCTCTACTATGTGATGACCGGCGAGAACTTCAACGGTACGCGCGCCAAGGAACTCGGCCTTGTCAACGAAGCGGTGCCCGCCGACAGGCTCAAGGAGCGCACCCGCGAGCTTGCCAGGATCCTGCTCGACAAGAACCCGACGACGCTCCGCCAGGCGCGCATGGCATATAAGTACGCCCGGGAGATGGATTGGGAGCTCGCCGCCGAATATCTTACCGCCAAGGTTGACCAAACCACGTTCGTCGATCGCGAAAAGGGCCGCGAAAAGGGCATGGTCCAGTTCCTCGATGAGAAGAGCTACAAGCCGGGTCTCGGCAATTACAACCGCGAAGGGAAGTAGGCGGGATGATCCGGCCCAGTGCCAAGAAAGGCGACGAACTGGGGGCAGTGGCCCCCGGCCTCGTCGAGATGACCGACCGGATTCTCTACAACGAGGTATGGGAGCGCACAGAGCTGTCGAAGCGCGACCGCTCGCTGCTCACCGTTGCCGCGCTGATGACCGCCAACCGGCACCAGCAGCTCGAGGCGCATCTCGGATTGGCGCTCGACAACGGCGTTACCCAGGAGGAATTGGGCGAGGCGATGCTGCATCTTGCCTTCTACGCCTCCTGGCCCGCATCGATCACGGCTTCGCGGCTGCTCCTGAACGTCATCCAGAAGCGTGAGGCCGAGGACTGCCAGGACCAGAAGTGATCTGGGTCTATGGGCTAGCTTAGTACCCCACCCGGCTCGTCATCGGTAAACTGCAGGTCGGTCAGCTTTCCGGTGCGAGCGGTGTCAGGCCGCGGATCAAATCCGAGGCGCGTTCGGCGATCATGATCACTGCGGCGTTGATGTTGGCGCCCGGCACCGTCGGCATCACCGACGCGTCGACGACCCGCAGCCCGGATATGCCCTTCACCCGCAAGTCGCTGTCTACGACCGCGCCGGGATCTTCGCCCATCCGACAGGTGCCGGTCGGGTGCTGGGTGATCTTGAGGTTGTGACGAATAAAGTCGTCGAGATCGGCGCCGCTGCCCGGCGCGATCTCCTTCTCGACCATTTCGCGCAGCGGCGATGCCGCGAAGATCTTGCGCACCGCCGCGATGCCGCCGCGGATATCCGCAAAGTCGGTGGGGGTGGAGAGCAGGTTGAGATCGATGCGCGGCGTGGCGAACGGATCGGAGGAACGCAGTTCGACCGTGCCGCGGCTCTCGGGATGCAATTGCATCACCATTACCGAGAGGACGTGGCTCTGCTGCTTGCCGAACGGATACCAGAGCTTGGCATCGAGCCGCACTGGCAGGAACACCAGCTGGATATTGGGACGCTCGAGCTCGGGCCTCGTGCGCAGCATCTGCACGCCGCTCGTGATCTGGCTGGCGAAGGGGCCTTTTCCGGTCGCGATCCAGCGCAGCACCGACCATGCCGCGCGATCGAAGCGGAGCTCGTTGAGAAAGCTGGTGTCGCGTGCCGCGAAGGTCATGTACACCAAGGGATGCTCGGACAGGTCGCGGCCGACCCCCGGTGCATCGAGCTCCAACGGGATGCCCAGTGCGTCGAGCTGCGCTGCCGGCCCAATCCCCGACAACATCAGCAATTGCGGCGAATTATATGCTCCGCCGCTCAGCACCACTTCCTTGCGCGCGCGCACCTGCGAAAGCCTGCCGCCCCGGCTGACCTCGACGCCAACGGCGCGTCCGTCCTCGATCAGCATCCGGGTCGCCTGCGCGCCTGAAAGCACCGTCAAATTGGGCCGCTTCAGCGCAGGCTTGAGATAGGCGCGGGCAGTGCTGGCGCGCCGGCCCTTGCGATCGACCGTCACTTCGCATCCCGTAAAGCCTTCCTGGCTGACTCCGCTCAGATCGTCGCTTTGCGGATAGCCCGCAGCGACCACCGATTGCCGGATCGGCTCCTGGAACAAGCGGCTGCCATCGACCGGCGTAACGCTGAGCGGCCCGCTGTCGCCATGATATTCCCCGGGGCCGCGCCAGCTCGTCTCCATCTTGCGGAAATAGGGAAGGACGTCGGCATAACTCCAGCCGCGAGCCCCCATCTGGGCCCAGCCGTCATAGTCGCTCGAATGACCGCGCATGTAGATCATGCCATTGACCGAGGAGGAGCCGCCGTGGACGCGCCCGCGCGGCAGAGGCATCGATCGCCCCGCCAATTTGGCGTCCGGTTCGCTGGAATAGCCCCAGTCATAGACCGGATTGGCGGCGGCCATCATGAAGCCCAAAGGCATCCTGAACAGCCAGTTGTCGTCCTTGCCGCCGGCCTCAATCAGCAGCACCGATTCCGTGCCGCGTTCGCTCAGCCGATTGGCGAGCACGCAGCCGGCCGACCCTGCGCCGACGACGATGTAATCAAATTCGCGCTTTCTCTCAGGCATGTCGTCTTCCCGTCTTTCGGAAGCGCAAACGCCCCTGACGCAAGGTAATTCTGGGCGCGAAAGCCTGCCGCGGCCCGGTCGATCGCGTTGTGGCATGGCAAATAGCATTCGACAAGATATAATGTCGTTGGTTATGGTACATCCTGGAAGCGAAGTTCTGCGGACAAGCGTGGACCGCTTCCCGAGCGTAAATTGTGCTGAGAGGGCCCAGAAAATGACAAGCGCGGCAACGCTGGAACGACCGCAAGTGCCCTCGCTGGACAAGGCGCGGGCCTTCGCCGCCAAGGCGCACAAATTGTTCATCGGCGGCCAGTGGGTCGATCCGCTCGAAGGCAAGACCTTCGCAAGCCACAATCCGGCGACCGCCGCCCGGCATGCCGATATCGCCGAAGCAAGCGCAGCCGATGTCGATCGCGCGGTGGTCGCCGCGCGCGCGGCGATGGACGATCCCGAATGGAGCGAGATGAAGCCGTCGTTGCGCGCGCGCCTCATCAATCGTCTCGCTGATGCGATCGAGGCCAATATCGATGAACTCGCCGCATTGGAGACGCTCGACAACGGCATGCCCGTGCGCGACGCCAAATTCTTCCACATCCCTCACGCGATCGAATCGCTGCGCTACAACGCCGGCTGGGCGACCAAGCTCAACGGCGAGACCATCGCCTTGTCGGGCATGGGTACGTGGCACGCTTACACGCTGCGCGAGCCGGTCGGCGTCGTCGCCCAGATCGTCCCGTGGAACGCGCCGCTCGCAATGGCCTGCGCCAAGATCGGCCCGGCGCTTGCCGCCGGTTGCGCCGTGATCCTCAAGCCCGCGGAGGAAACCTCGCTGACCGCGTTGCGCCTCGCGCATCTGATCGAGGAAATCGGCTTCCCCGCCGGGGTGTTCAATCTGTTGACCGGTTTCGGCGAGCCTGTCGGCGCGGCGCTGACCGCGCATCCCGGCGTCGACAAGGTTTCCTTCACCGGCTCGACCGAAGTCGGCCGGCTGATCCTTCGCGCCGCCGCCGGCAATTTCAAGCGCGTCACGCTCGAGCTTGGCGGCAAGACCCCGGTGATCGTGCTGCCCGACGCCGATCCGCTCAAGGCCACCGAAGGCGCCGCCCGCGCGATCTTCACCAACGCTGGCCAGGTCTGTAACGCCGGCTCGCGGCTGTTCGTCCATGAGCGTCTTTTCGACCAGGTCGTCGAGGGCGTCGGCAAGCTTGCCGACGCGATGAAGCTGGGGTCGGGATTCGATGCCGATACGACCATGGGCCCGCTGATCTCGCAAACCCAGCGCGACCGCGTCCGCGGCTATGTCGAAAGCGGCATCTCCGACGGTGCCACCTTGCATGCCGGTGGCCGCGAGATCGACGGCGAGGGCTATTTCGTCGCGCCGGCGGTCCTCACCGGCACCCGGGCCGAGATGGCGGTGCGCCGGGAGGAGATTTTCGGTCCGGTGTTGTGCGCGATATCGTTCGCCGACCAGGATCTGGATCGCATCGCCGCCGATGCCAATGCCAGTGATTACGGCTTGGGCGCGGTGGTGTGGACCAACGATCTGTCCGCCGCGCATAAACTGGCGCGCAAGCTCAAGGCCGGCACCGTCCGTGTCAATGGCGGCGGGCTCGACCCTGCGTTGCCGTTTGGCGGCTTCAAGCAGTCAGGCTGGGGCCGCGAGAACGGCCGCGAGGGCATCGATGCCTATACCGAGATCAAGTCCGTCGCGATCGCCCTCTGAACCTTTGCGCTATACGTTCTTGACGAATGCCGTTCGTTATTAATAAGCGGCTTGAGGTGGAGGGGTAATTTTGAAAACTAATCCGGGAATCGGAATCATTGGTGGTGGCATCGGCGGGCTGACCGCCGAGCTGGCGCTGCTGCGCAAGGGGTTCGACGTTACCGTGTTCGAACAGGCCAGCGTGCTGGCTGAAGTCGGGGCAGGGCTGCAGATCAGTCCCAACGGGGTTCGCGTGCTGTGCTCGCTGGGGCTCGAGAAGGAGTTGCTCGAGATCTGCTTCGAGCCCGAGGGCAAGGAAATTCGCCTGTGGAACACCGGCGATACCTGGAAGCTGTTCGACCTCGGCGTTGAATCCTCGGTACGCTACGGCTTTCCTTACGTCACCGTTCACCGCAACGATCTCCACCAGATTCTCGTCAAGGCTGTCGAGAAGGCATCGCCCGGTTCGATCCGGCTCGATCATCGCTTCTGCGCGGTCGAGCAGAACGCCAACAAGGTGACGCTGTCGTTCGAGAACAAGCCTTCGGCGACGTTCGACGCCGTCATCGGCGCCGACGGCGTCCATTCGAAGGCCCGCGAACTGCTGTTCGGCGCGGGGCCCGCAAAGTTCACCGGCATCGTCGCCTGGCGCGGCGTGATCCCCGTCGAATTGCTGCCCGCGCGGCTGACCCGGCCGGTCGGTACCAACTGGGTCGGACCGGGTGGGCACGTCATCCATTATCCGATCCGCCGCGGCGAACTGATGAACTTCACCAGCGTCATCGAGCGCCAGGACTGGACCACCGAAAGCTGGTCGAGTGCAGGCACCAACCAGGAATATCACGACGATTATCCCGGCTGGCACGCGGATGTGCACGCTTATATCTCGGCGATTCCGCAGCCGTTCAAATGGGCGTTGATCGCGCGTCCGCCGATGAAGGAATGGGTCAATGGCCGCGTCGCCCTGCTCGGCGACGCGTGCCACCCGTCGCTGCCGTTCCTGGCGCAGGGCGCGGTGATGGCGCTCGAGGACGCTTGCATCCTCGCTCGTGCCTTCGAGGAATTCGATACGATCGACGAAGCGTTCGACCGTTACCAACAGGCGCGCATCCCGCGCACCACCCGCGCGGTGATGGGCGCTTCTGCCAACACCGAGCGCTTCCACAATCCGGCCCTCGCCGATCCGCGCAACGGCCAAGCCTATATCGACGAGCAATGGGCAGCCGACAAGGTCGTGGAGCGCTATGAATGGCTGTTCCGCTACGATGCCACCAAGGTCTCGCTGACCGAACCCGAAGCGGCGACTGCCTGACATGACGAGCGAAAAGACCGAATGGACGCGTGAGCCGCTGATCCTGTCGTTTCCGGACAATCCCAAGTTCAACGAGACCTATGGCTTTGCTGGCAATTCGGGTCATGTGAACCTCGAAGGCCAGCTGATGCGCAGCCCGACCTCGACGGCGCGCACCGTCTATATTTTCATGCACCCGACCTCGGTGCTGCATCTGCTGCCCATGCCGGTGGCGCTCGCCGATGCCGGCCTCGACGTGCTGTGCGCCGCCAGCCGCTATCCGCGCAACGACGCGGCGCTGATTCAGGAAAAGGTCGCCGTCGATCTCGGCAAGTGGATCGCTTATGCCCGCAGCGACCTTGGGTATGAGAAGGTCATTCTGCTCGGCTGGTCCGGCGGCGGTTCGCTGTCGCTCTTCTATCAGGCGCAGGCCGAGACTCCGACGATCACCCACACCCCGGCCGGCGACCCCGTCGATCTGGTCAATGCGGGGCTCCAGCCAGCTGATGGGGTAATCTTCATCGCCGCCCATCTGTCGCGCGCCGAGACGCTGACCGAATGGCTCGATCCCTCGGTGATCGACGAACTCGATCCCGACAACCGCGATCCTGAGTTCGATATCTATTCGCCGGATTGCCCCAACCAGCCGCCCTATAGCGCCGATTTCGTCGCGCGCTTCCGCGAGGCGCAACGGGCGCGCAACCGCAAGATCACCGCTTGGGCGCAGGACATGCTCAAGACGCTCAAGGCCAGGGGCACCGCCGAGCAGGAGCGCGCCTTCGTCGTTCATCGCACGATGTGCGACGTTCGCTGGTTCGATCCGACGGTCGATCCCTCGGATCGCCGTGTCGGATGGAGCTATATGGGCGATCCGGTCGCGGTGAATGTCGGGCCCGTCGGCCTCGCGCGTTACACCACGCTGCGCTCATGGCTCAGCCAGTGGAGCTACGACGAATCCAACGCCAAGGGCCCGCTCAACGCCGCTAAAATTCACAATTCGCCGGTGCTGTTGATCGAGAATACTGCCGACGAAGCCGTGCCAGCTACGCATAATCCGGCGATCTTCGCGGCGCTGGCGACGCCTGACAAGGAGCATCTCCAGCTCAAGGGGGCGACGCATTATTATCTCGGCCAGCCCGAACTGCTCGCCCGATGCATTCATGCGGTGATAGACTGGAGCCAGCGCAAGGGCCTGCTTGCGCGATGACCGCGACGCCGGCTAGCGAGCAGGCGATTGTCGGCGCGCTGGCCGCGCTGGTCGGCGCAATCGGCGGCACCCTTTTTCCCGCCAGGTTCCTGGGCGCAATGCGCGCGCTCGCGGGCGTCGAGCTGTGCTCGGTCTTCCGCTGCGACCGCGGTCAGCCCGTCGAACTGCTGTTTGCCGAGGGCACGCCGCCTGTAGCCGATTTCCCGATGCGGGCTTCGCTCGATTATGCCCGCAACTATTGGCGTTCGGACCACCAGATCACCCGGCTTGCCCGCTCGGCGCGGGCCGGGCCGGTGGTCGTACGCAAGCGCGCCAGCGACATCGCCGATCCCGCCTGGCGCGCGGCCTGCTATGATCGCGCCGGGGTCGCCGAGCGGCTGTCGATCGTCTTGCCCGGTGCGTCGATCCTCATCGCCAACGGCTATCTCACCGCCGCCCGCGCGCCCTTCGCGACCGACGACATTCTCCGGCTCGAAACCTATGCCGCACTGCTGATGGCCGCGGTCGAGCGCCACCAGCGTGCCGCCACGCCGGTGTTCGACGATACGGCATTGGTCCAGTCGCTGATGGGATTGCATTGCGGCCTCAGCATCCGCGAGGCCGAGATTTCGGCCGCGATGATTCTCGGCGAAACCCAGGACGAGATCGCCGTGCGCACCCGCCTTTCGCGTGGCACCGTCGTCACCTATCGCCGTCGCGCCTATGGCAAGCTCGGGGTCGCCAATCGCCGCGATCTGCTGCGCCTGCATCGCCGATTGGTCGGCGGCGAAGCCCCTTCCTCCGTCGTTGCGACTTAGATATCATACAGGCTTATAAAAGGGGCGGCATCGAGCGCCCGGATCAGGAGCAGGGCATGGCGAGTAAATGGTTGCGGATCGCGCTCCTGGCCGGCTTGGCACTTGGCGCAGCGCGGATCAGCCAGGCCCAGAATGCCGCCAATGTCGATCAAAAGCGCATGGTCGAGGCCGATAGGACGCCCGGCGAGTGGATGGGCCCCGGCCGCACCTATGACGAGCAGCGCTTCAGCCCGCTCCAACAGATCACCGATGCCAATGTCGGTACGCTTGGACTCGCTTGGTACGCCGATCTCCAGGTCGATCGCGGGGTCGAGGCATCGCCGCTGATGATCGGCGGGGTCCTTTACAATATCGAGCCCTGGAACGTCACCGTCGCTTACGACGCGGCCACCGGAAGGGAATTGTGGCGCTATGATCCCCAGGTCGATCGCGACAAGGGGCGGCTGGCCTGCTGCGACATCGTTTCTCGCGGTCTTGCGGCCTGGCAGGGTAAGATCCTCGTCGCCACGCTCGACGGTCGTCTGATCGCGCTGGATTCCAGGACCGGCAGGCCCAAATGGAGCGTGAACACCCTCGATCCGGTGTGGCCTTACACGATCACGGGGGCGCCGCGCGTGTTCAACGGAAAGGTGCTGATCGGCAATGCCGGCGCGGAGGGTGCCGCGCGCGGCTATGTCTCCGCGTATGACGTCAACACCGGCAAGCTGCTCTGGCGCTTCTACACCGTCCCCGGCGATCCCTCCAGGCCGCAGGCGAACTCGGCGCTCGCAATGGCCGCCAGGACCTGGAAGGGCGAATGGTGGAAGCACGGCGGCGGCGGCACCGTCTGGGATTCGATCGTCTACGATCCCGATCTGGATCTGGTCTATATCGGTGTCGGCAATGGCGGCCCTTGGGCGCAGGCCTATCGCAGCCCCGGTGGCGGCGATAATCTGTTTCTGTCATCGATCGTTGCGCTCAACGCCAAGACCGGCGACTATGTCTGGCACTACCAGACGACGCCGGGCGACGAATGGGACTTCACCGCCACCCAGTCGATGATCCTCGCCGACCTCACTATCGACGGCGAGCGCCGCAAGGTGTTGATGCAGGCGCCCAAGAACGGCTTTTTCTACGTGCTCGATCGCGCCACCGGCAAGCTGATCTCCGGCCGGCCCTATGTGGCGATGAACTGGGCCAACGGTATCGACATGGCCACCGGCCGCCCAAACGTGAATCCCGAAGCGCATTATGGGGTGACGCCGGTGATGATCACCCCCGGCGCGGGCGGCGGGCACAACTGGAATCCGATGGCATTCAGCCCGCGCACCGGGCTGGCCTATTTTCCGGTTACCGAGATGTACATGGCATATGCGCTCAACCCGAATTTCAAGCCCACGCCGGGTAATATGAGCCAGCTCGGCATCGCCACCACCGGCTACGAGCTCACCCGCAAGGCCGTCAACGACTACGCCGCCGCCAACAACAGGACGTGGCTGACCGCCTGGGATCCGGTCGCGCAGAAGGAGCGCTGGCGCGTGCCCTATCCGGTGCGCGGCAGCGGCGGCCTGTTGGCTACCGGCGGCAACCTCGTGTTCCAGGGCACCGTCGGCGGGACGTTCGCGGCCTACCGCGCCGATACCGGCGAGAAGGTCTGGGAAATGCCGGTTCAGCAGGTTCCGATCGCAGCGCCGATCAGCTACATGATCGGCGGCGTCCAGTATATCGCGGTCAATGCCGGCTGGGGCGGGGGACTTGCCCACTCGACCAGTGTCAAATCGCTCGGCTTCCCCCTGTCGCCCTCGCCGCGGCTGCTGGTATTCAGGCTTGGCGGCACCGCGCAACTGCCCGCGATCAAAGGCGGCGGCCCCGAGCTCGTTCGACCCGCCGAGACCAATGCGAAGCCCGAGACGATCGCCCGTGGCGAGTTGGTCTATGCCCAGCAATGCGCGGCTTGCCACGGCGAGCAGGCGCGCGGCGGGGTCAAGGATCTTCGCCGGATGAGCGCGGCGACGCATGACGATTTCCTCGACATTGTCCTTGGCGGCAAGCGCCGGGAAAAGGGAATGGCGAGCTTCGCCGACCTGATTTCCAAGCCTGACGCCGAAGCGATCCACGCTTATCTGATTCACCGTGCCAATGAGGATTGGGCCAGGATTCAGGCGGGGGAATAGCCGCGCCGCCGGCTTCGGAAAGCGCACGAGAAGCGAACCACGCATGCCGGTGCCGCCAATGCCGCCCGCATCCACGGCCCGCGCCGCAGCAAGGGCCCGCGCAAAGTGCGTCCGCACGGAAATGAACTAATGCCGCTAAATGCGAACCGGTCGAGCGGCTCGTGCGGTCCTCAATTCCGGAACACCACCGTCTTGGCATCATTGAGCAGCACGCGGTCCTCCAGGTGGAGCTTGACCGCCTGCGCCAGCACCCGCCGCTCGATGTCGCGGCCCTTCGCCACCAGCGCGTCAGGGCGGTCGGCGTGGGTGATCGGCTCGGCCTCCTGCGCGATGATCGGGCCTTCATCGAGGTCCGAGGTGACGTAATGCGCGGTTGCGCCGATCATCTTGACGCCGCGGGCATAGGCCTGGTGATAGGGCTTGGCGCCCTTGAAACCAGGCAGGAAGCTGTGATGGATATTGATGCACCGGCCTGACAGATAGGCGGCCATGTCGTTCGACAATATTTGCATGTAGCGGGCGAGCACAATCAGCTCGGCGCCGGTCTCCTCGATCAGGGCCTTGATCCGCGCTTCCTGGGCCGCCTTGGTGGCTGCGTCGACCGGCAGATAATGGAAAGGCAAATCCTCGATCAGCGGCGTCGCCAATGCCTCGCGCGGATGGTTCGACACGATTCCGACGATATCCATCTCGAGATCGCCCGTGCGTCGGCGATAAAGCAGGTCCACCAGGCAGTGATCGAATTTCGAGACCAGGATCAGCGTCCGGCGGCGTTCGGCGCGGGGCCGCATTTGCCACTCTATCTCGAACTTGCGCGCGAGCGGGCCGAAATCGCGGTGGACGTCCTCGTAGCGGGTCGAGCCACTCAGCGCGAATTCGACGCGCATGAAGAAGCGTCCCGTTTCGGCATCGTCGAACTGCTGCGCCTCGAGGATGTTCCCGCCGCATTGGGCAAGGTAGCTCGAGATCGCCGCGACAATGCCGGGGCGGTCGAGGCACGAGAGGGTGAGAAGGTAGGAACTATTCACGGTCATCGGTCACTTGGAAACCCGATGCTGAATCACGCAACTGGAATTCGCCGGCGGCGACTGATCCCATCCACCGCGCGGTTCGGTCGAGGCCGCCAAAGGGAAACAGGTGAAAGCCCATCGGCTGAAGCTCGCGATAGGCCGATGTGTCGGCGAGGTCGCGGATGATCGGATCGGGTGCGGTTTCGCTGAGCAACCGCGCGATCGACGATCCGCGTGTGATCAGTGCCTTGGCCGACGCCCCCACGCCGCAGATCGCGGCGAAGCGCAGCAGCGTGCGGATGCCGGCGGGGCCGGCGAGACCGATGCGCACCGGCACGTCGGCATTGCGTCGGCGGAAAGCGATCATCCAGCGCAGGATCGGGTCCGCGTCGAAACAGAATTGGGTGATCACGCCCGGCGTCATTCCAAGGTTTCGGATCGTTTCGGCCTTGGCATCGAGCGTCGCATCGAGGCGCGCATCATCGACCTTGGGATGCCCCTCGGGATAGCCGCCGAGCCAGATCGTCTGCAACGCCGCTTGCCCGAACGCCGGACTGGCGATCAGCGCGGCGCTATCGTCGAACGGGCCGCTCGCCAGGGTCACATCGCCACTGATCACCAGCAATTGCGTGACGCCGGCGTCGTCGCACAGGCGGCCGAGCAGCCGCTGGAGATGGTCTTCGCCGGTCACCATCCGCGCGGCGATGTGCGGCACCGGTTCGAGCCCCGCGTCGCGCAACTTTCGCGAGGCAGTGACGCGATTGTCGTCGTCATCGGCGGGCAGCCAGGTCACCGACACTCGCGTGCCGGGCGCCAGCCGGGCTATTGCCGTGTCGATTCCCTTGCCGTCGCGCGCGGAGACTTCATACGAAGCCTCGCGCGCGAGATCGACGATGCGCTCGCGCAGGGTCTCCGCCGGATCGGCAGCGCCAGGCGGCGCCGTGAGCGAGCTTTGCATCGACGCAGCCTTAATAGCGATAGTGGTCGGGCTTGAACGGTCCTTGGACGGGCACGCCGATATAGCCGGCCTGCTTCGGGGTGAGCGTCGACAGCTTCACGCCCAGCTTTTCGAGATGCAGCGCGGCGACCTTCTCGTCGAGATGCTTCGGCAGGACGTAGACGTCGTTCTTGTAGTTCTCGCCCCTGGTC
>CAISGR010000242.1 GCA_903884945.1 uncultured bacterium | reverse complement strand
CTTCGATGCGCTGGCGGTCGGCGGGCCCGTGCCGCGCCCCGATCTGATCATCGTCGCGCGCGGCGGCGGCTCGATCGAGGATCTCTGGGCGTTCAACGAGGAAGTCGTGGTGCGCGCGATCGCGGCCTGCTCGATCCCGGTCATCTCGGCAGTCGGGCACGAGACCGATACGACGCTGGCCGATTTCGCCGCCGACCTCCGCGCGCCGACGCCGACCGCGGCGGCCGAGATGGCGGTGCCGGTGCTCGCCGACCTGCGGCTGACGATCGAGGGCCATGGCCAGCGCATGGAGCGCTGTGCCCGCCGCTATCACGAGCGGGCGCGCGAGCAGCTCGGCGCGCTGGTCCGGGTGATCCCGCGCCGCGATGCCCTGCTCGGGCCGCAGCGCCAGCGCGCCGACGATCTCGGCGCCCGGCTCGATCGCGGGCTCGAGCGCCGCGTCACGCGCGCGCGCGGCGTGCTCGACCGATCCTCCGGGGCGTTGCGCCTGTCGGTGCTGGAGCACCGCCTTGCCGCGGCGCGCGACCGGCTCGACCGCACCTGGCGCCTGGCGGAATCGCTCAGCCACAAGAGCGTGCTCGAGCGCGGCTATGCCTATGTCTCGGCGCGCAGCTCGGGCGCGGTGGTGGGGTCGGCGGCCGCGGCGCGAACCGCCGGTGCCGTCACGCTCCACTTCCGGGACGGGCCCGTCGATGCGCGGGTTGAGCGCGCGGGCGGCAAGGCATATGAGAAGGCACATCCCGAACAACCGAGCCTGTTGTGAGTAGAAATGCCATGCTGATGTCGAACACCGATCGCCCCGCGCGGCTTCACTACATGGCCAACGGGTTTCGCGTGCTGTCGACCGGCGATCATGTCGTCTGCGCCGTCTCGGGGCAGCGGATTCCGCTGGAGGACCTGCGCTACTGGAGCGTCGCGCTGCAGGAGCCCTATGCCAGCCCCGATCTCGCGATGAAGGCGATGGCGCCGCAATGAAGCGCCTGCGGCGCTGGGTGGTGGGGGGCACCGCGCTGATCGTCGCTGGAAGCTGCACCACCGCGCCGGCGGCGCGGCCGATGGTGCAGCGCGTCGCGCCGGGCGCGACCGTCGCACCGCCGACGCCGCAGCCGCGCCGCGCCCCGGTCCGGGCAAGCTTCAGCTATGCCGGCAGCATGATCCAGGGCGGCCTGATCATCGGCATCGCACCGACCGGGACCAGCCTCCTGGCCTTCGACGGCGCAACCATTCCGGTCGCGGCGGACGGCCGCTTCCTGATCGCGTTCGACCGCGATGCCAAACCCACCGCGACGCTCGTCGCCACGCTGGAGGATGGGCGCGAGGTCCGCGATACGCTGACGGTCGCGCCGCGCGCCTGGGACATTTCCAGGCTCGACAGCGTGCCGAAATATCCGGTCCCGCTGCCCGAGTTCGAAAGGGCGCGCCCGGCCGAACTCGCCCAGATCAACGCCGCGCGCCGGATCGTGACGGATTCGGATGGCTGGCGGCGGCCGTTCATGTGGCCGGTGCTCGGGCGGATCTCGACGCTGTTCGGCTCGCAGCGCATCTACAGGAATGGCGAGGCCGGTGCCTATCACAGCGGCATCGACATCGCCCGCCCCACCGGCACCGTCGTGCTCGCGCCCGCCGACGGCGTGGTGATCCTCGCCGCCGATCATCCCTTCACGCTGGAGGGGAATCTGCTGATGATCGATCACGGCATGGGGCTGAATACCGCCTTCCTGCACCTGTCGCAGATCACCGTCCATGTCGGCGAGCGCGTCCGCCGCGGACAGCCCGTCGGGCTGGTCGGGATGACCGGCCGGGCCTCGGGCCCGCACCTGCACTGGAGCATGAAGTGGCGCGATTCCCGGATTGATCCGCTGCTCGTCGCGGGGCCGATGCCGGTCGCGCAGTAGCGGCCGAGGCCGCTCGCACCCGCAACATGATGACAGCCGATACCGGCTGAATGCTGCCGAAACGCGTCGGTTCTGTGTCTTTTTGGATACATCTGCGGCGAAAGCAGCGCAGCGAAGATGAATGGCACCTTTACAGTCGGTGGCCGCTTGTCCCATCACCCTGCCATGTCTCTGGGGGCCGTATTGCGTGCGGTCGATGGGGGCTTGGCAACCACCCTGCCGGATCGTGAAATCGCGACCGGAGGGGTCAAGCGAGGGAAAAATTTCGTGACCAATCCGTTCAACTTCGCGCAGAAGGCGCGTCTGCTCGCCACTGCGGCACCGTTCGCCTTCATTCTCGCCGCCAGCCCTGCGCTCGCGCAGACGGCGGCACCTGCCGTTCAGGGGGACCAGAAGGCCACCGAGGACCAGGGCACCGACATCGTCGTGACCGGTACTCTCTTCCGCCGCACTGACACCGAGACGCCGTCGCCGGTGACCGTTCTGAAGGCGGATGACCTTGAGAAGCGTGGCATCAACACGGTTGCGGAAGCCGTCCAGCGGTTGTCGTCCAACGGTTCGGGCGCGATCACTCAAGGCTGGAACAATGGCAGCAACTTCGCGACTGGCGCAAACGCCGTTTCGCTGCGCGGTCTTACTGTTCAATCGACCCTGACCATCTTCGACGGCCTGCGCATGGCGCCGTATCCGCTGGCAGATGATGGCCATCGCAACTTCGTTGACCTCAACACGCTGCCTGACGCGGTCGTCGACCGTATCGAAGTCCTGAAGGATGGTGCTTCGTCGACCTATGGCGCAGACGCGATCGCCGGCGTGGTCAACGTGATCATGAAGAAGGAGGTGACCGGGGTTCATCTGAACGCGTCGGCGGGCATTTCCGATCATGGCGACGGCGCGGAGCAGCGTCTCGACGCGACTGTCGGTTACGGCAGCCTGAGCGAGCAGGGCTTCAACTTCTACATCAGCGGCGAATACCAGAAGAACGACGTGATCATGGCGCGTGATCGCGGCTATCCGTTCAACACGAACGATCTGAGCAAGGTTTGCGATCCGGCAGCGCCGACGCATTGCTTGGCTAACACGGTCAATTTCGGCGTTAACGCGGACGGTACGCTCAGCTCGGGGACAACCACGACGGCTAATCTCGTTGCGCCGTACGTCATTGGTGCCACCAACGCTCTCACGGGACGGACGGGTGAATATACTCTTCTCAACACCACTGCCGGTTGCAACGTGGCGGTGGGCCTGTCGCCGACGATACTCAATGCGACCCAGCGCCAGTTCGTCAGCAATCCGAACAGCCTGTTGTTCGGCAAATATAATTTTGCGGCCAACCAGTGCACGCAGGACTTGCGTGCGCAATATCAGACGATCCAACCTTCGCAGGAACGTTACGGCGGCGTGATGCGCTTTACGGCCAATATCGGCGACCGTGCTCAGGCCTATGCCACTGCCAGTTATTACGACGTGAAGAGTCAGACCACGGCAGCGCCGCTCGCCTGGGCGGGCGCTACCACGGCACCTCAGGCACTGACGATCAGCAGCGTGCTGCTGCCCGTATATGTCTGCGCGGCGGGTGTCGGTGCGGTCACGACCGTCGGCGGTCTCAACGCGATTACCAGCAGCGGCTGCAACGCGCAGAACGGTACGCTTAATCCGAACAATCCGTATGCTGGGAGCGGTTCGCTCGCTATCCTTCGCGGCCGCTATGATCAGCCGCGCATTCTGCAGTCCGACGCGCGCTCGCTCCGCGGGGCGCTCGGGATCAACGGCAGCTTCGGCGACAGCTGGACCTATTCGGCCGATTTCACCATCTCGAACGTCAAGCTTGCGGTAACCAACAAGAATTTCCTGATCCCGCAGCGCCTTGCCGATGTGATCGCACAGGGCACCTATAACTTCGTCGATCAGTCGAAGAACAGCCAAGCAATCCGTGACTATATCGCGCCGGTCAACAAGAACGTGTCGAACTCGGATCTCTGGCAGGTACAGGCCACGATCGGCCGTGCCCTGTTCGACCTCCCGGGCGGGCCGCTGCAGGTTGCTGTTGGCGGAGCGTATCGGCATGAGTCGATCGACAATCCGAGCGCGAACCCCTATAATGGCGCTCATCCCTATGATCGTTTCTACACGATCAATGCGGTCGGTGCGATTGGCAGCCGTAATGTGAAGTCGGGCTTCTTCGAAATCAACGCGCCGGTCCTCGACGTCCTCGAGATCAACGGTTCTGGCCGCTATGACGATTATTCATCGGGCCAGAGCAACTTCTCGCCGAAGGTCGGCGCGAAGTTCACGCCGATCAAGCAGATTGCGGTGCGCGGCACCTTCTCGAAGGGGTTCCGCATTCCGTCCTTCAACGAAGCTTATGGCCTGCCTACCACCGGTTTCAGCACGGCGACGGTCAACTGCACGACCTTCGCTAGCTTCTGTGCCCAGCACCCGAACGCTAATCCGACGCCTAATAATCCCTACAACACATATGTCTCGACGCCTTATTCGCTCGGAACGACGCTGACCGGCAATCCGTCGCTCAAGCCGGAGAAGTCGACCAGCTTCACCGCCGGCATCGTGATTGAACCGGTTCGCGGCGTGAGCTTCACGATCGATTATTGGAATATCGAGGTCAAGGACCTGGTCTCGCAGGTGTCCCCGGGGGATCGCAACCTCGCTATCTCGCAATATTATTCCAACAATGGTGTCGTGAATATTCCTGGCATTACGGTGACGCCGCAGGGCGTGGACCCGGCCTTCCCGAACGCGCTCCCGCTGTTGGGTACGATCAACGCATCGTATAACAATGCGGGTAAGGAGAATGTCTCTGGCATCGATTTCGGCGCCAACGTGACCCTCCCGATCACCAATGGCTTGACGCTGCGCAGTTCGTTCGATGCTGCCTATCTGCTGAAGTACACGCTGACCCGCGTGGACGGCTCGGTCGAGCGCTATGACGGCACACTCAGCCCGTGCGACTACACCTCCTGCTCGGGCTCGCCGAAATGGCGCGGATCATGGCAGAACACGCTGGACTTCGGCAGCGCCAGCATCACCGGTACGCTGTATTACACCAGCGGCTATGACTTGGCCGAGGTCGACTATGGTGGTGTCAAAGGCGACTGTGCGGCCAACTCGGCTGACGGCGTCGGCGCTCCGCTTTACCGCGGTGGCACTACTCCTTCGCAGTGCAACGCCAAGGCGCAGTGGAACTTCGATCTGTCCGCTCAGGTGAAGGTCGCCGACAAGTTCACGCTCTATTTCAACGCAATGAACGTGTTCAATATCGCACCGGTCACCGACTATGCAGCGGCCTACTCGCTGTATCAGTACAATCCGGCTTGGGGTCAGGCGAACATCGTCGGTCGTTATTTCCGCGTCGGCGCGAAGGTCGATTTCTAGGACCTGAAAGCGCTTCGACACTATCCGGGGGGCGGCTCGAGAGAGCCGCCCCTTTTTTGTGCCCTATCAGACGACCGCCAGCTCCAGCTTCCCGTCGCCCTCGTCCACACGCACCGTCGCGCCGTCCTTCACGTCGCCGCGCAGGATCAGGTCGGCGAGCGGGTCCTGCAGGTAGCGCTGCACCGCCCGCTTCAGTGGCCGGGCGCCATAGACCGGGTCGTATCCCACCCGGCCAAGCCACGCGCGCGCGCCGTCGGTGAAGTCCAGCTTCACCTTGCGGTCCGCCAGCAGCTTCTGCACGCGCGACACCTGGATATCGACGATCGGCGCCATCTCGCTCTGGCCGAGCCGGTGGAACAGGATGATCTCGTCCAGCCGGTTCAGGAATTCCGGGCGGAAATGCGCGCGGACCATCTCCATCACCTGCGGCTCGACCGTCGCGACATCCGCACCATCCGCAAGGCTCGACAGATATTGGCTGCCGAGATTCGACGTGAGGATGATCAGCGTGTTCGAGAAGTCGACCGTGCGGCCCTGCCCGTCGGTGAGCCGTCCATCATCGAGCACCTGGAGCAGGACGTTGAACACGTCGCCATGCGCCTTTTCGACTTCGTCGAACAGCACGACCTGATAGGGGCGGCGCCGCACCGCCTCGGTCAGCACGCCGCCTTCCTCATAGCCGACATAGCCCGGGGGGGCGCCGATCAGCCGGGCGACCGCGTGCTTCTCCATGAACTCGCTCATGTCGATGCGCACCATCGCCGCCGGGTCGTCGAACAGGAATTCGGCGAGCGCCTTGGTCAGCTCGGTCTTGCCGACGCCGGTGGGCCCGAGAAACAGGAAGGAGCCGAGCGGCCGGTTGGGCTCCTGCAAGCCGGCGCGCGCGCGCCGGACCGCGGTGGAGACGGCCTTGACCGCCTGGCTCTGGCCGATGACGCGCTTGCCGAGCGCTTCCTCCATGCCGAGCAGCTTGGCGCGCTCGCCCTCGAGCATCCGGTCGACCGGAATGCCGGTCCAGCGGCTGACCACCGCGGCGATATCGTCGGCGGTGACCTCCTCGCGCAGCATTGCGCCCTTGGTCGCGCCGGCGGCCTCGTCGAGCTGGCGGGTGAGTTGCGGGATCGTGCCATAGGACAGCTCGCCGGCCCGGGCGAGGTCGCCCGCGCGCTGCGCCTGCTCGAGTTCGAGCCGGGCGGCATCGAGCTGCTCCTTGAGCCTGGCCTCGGCGTTGATCTTGTCCTTCTCGCCCTGCCAGCGCGTGGTCAGCTCGGCCGATTGCTGCTCGAAATTGGCGAGATCCGTCTCGAGTGTCGCGAGCCGGTCGCGTGAGGCGGCGTCGGTTTCCTTCTTCAGCGCCTCGCGTTCGATCTTGAGCTGGATGATCCGCCGGTCGAGCGTCTCGATTTCCTCGGGCTTGGATTCCACCTCCATCCGGATCCGGCTCGCCGCCTCGTCCATCAGGTCGATCGCCTTGTCGGGCAGGAAGCGGTCGGTGATGTAGCGGTTCGACAGGGTCGAGGCGGCGACGATCGCCGCGTCGGTGATCCGCACGCCGTGATGGAGCTCGTATTTCTCCTTGAGCCCGCGCAGGATCGAGATCGTGTCCTCGACCGTCGGCTCGCCGACGAATACCGG
>CAISGR010000241.1 GCA_903884945.1 uncultured bacterium | reverse complement strand
GAAGTCGGCATTGCGCGTGGTCAGCCAGCAATAGAGCAGCAGCAGGAGGATGAGCAGCTGGCGCGGGCCGACGCGGCTGTCCCGCTTGTCGTCGACCAGCGCCCAGCCGGCGACGCACAGCCCGACGGCGATCAGCGAGATCGGCACCGAGTTGAGCAGGATATAGGTCAGGCGCTGCGGCGAGACGATGTCGATATAGACATAGGCCAGCACGAACAGGAATGGCTTGCGGAAGCCGCCCGCGAAGAAGGCCGCCAGGAACGCGACGAAGATGAGGTCACGCACCCGGGCGATCCTTGGGCTTGCCCGCCGCCTTGTCGCGCGGGCCGGGCTCCTCGTCGAGATCGGGCCGGCGGAGCAGGGTCCACAGGGTGATCAGCATCAGGCCATGGCTGACGGCGAGCGCGAAATTGTCGATCATGCCTTTCGCCCTCGCTGCCCGGTGTCGCCTCCGTTCATGCGAACGGCGCTGACGGCACTAGCCTGTGGGGGTTGAGGCTCCGTTAAGCAGTGCCATGCCATGGCACGCTGCGATGCGCATTCTTCATATTCTCGATCACGGCCTGCCGCTGCAGAGCGGTTATACGTTCCGCACCAGGGCGATCCTGAAGAGCCAGATGCGGCGCGGCTGGCAGGTCGCCGCCGTCACCGGCCCGCGCCATGGCGCGAGCGACCTGGCGGACGAGACGGTCGACGGGATAGATTTTCATCGCACCCCCGTGCCCAGGCACATGCCCAGTCCTTTTGGCGAGCTGGGCGAGATCGCTGCCTTTGCGAGGCGGATCGAGCAGGTGGTCGATGATTTCCAGCCCGACATCCTCCATGCGCATTCGCCGGTGCTCGATGCGATGGCCGGGTTACGCGTCGCGCGCCGGCGCAAGCTGCCCTTTGTCTACGAGATCCGGGCATTCTGGGAGGACGCCGCGGTCGGCAACGGTACCGGGCGCGCGGGCTCGGCGCGCTATCGCCTCACGCGCGCGCTCGAAACCCGGGCGGTCCGCAAGGCCGATGCGGTGGCGGTGATCTGCGAGGGATTGCGCCGCGACCTGGTGATGCGCGGGATCGACCAGTCCAAGATCTTCGTCTCGCCCAACGGCGTCGACCTAGACCTGTTCGGCGATCCGCTTCCCTATGATCGCGCGCTGGCCCGGTCGCTCGGGCTCGACGGCGCCGAGGTGATCGGCTTCATCGGCAGCTTCTATGATTATGAGGGCCTGGACGATCTGATCGCGGCCATGCCGATGCTGGTCGCGTCGCGGCCGGCCGCGCATCTGGTGCTGGTCGGCGGCGGCCCGATGGAGGAAGCGCTCCGCGCCCAGGCGGCGGCATCGCCGGTCGCGCAGCACATCCGCTTCATCGGCCGCGTGCCGCACGGCGAAGTCGATCGCTATTACAGCCTGATCGACGTGCTCGCCTATCCGCGCAAGCGGATGCGCCTGACCGATCTGGTGACGCCGCTCAAGCCGCTCGAGGCGATGGCGCAGCGCCGGCTCGTCGCCGCCTCGGACGTGGGCGGGCACCGCGAGCTGATCCGCGATGGCGAGACCGGCACGCTGTTCCCGCCCGGGGATCCACTTGCCATGGCGCGCAGCCTCGGCGGCCTGCTCGCGGATCGCGACATGTGGGAGCCGCGCCGGGCCCGGGCGAGAGCCTTTGTCGAGACGGAGCGCAACTGGTCGGTAAATGTGGGTCGTTATGCTCCTGTTTACCAAAAACTTACCGAAAGCGTGGCATCCGAGGGCGCATGGACTTGCCCCCCCGCCGTCAACGCCTGAATCTGCCCATTGCGCCGCTCGTCGCAGCGGTCCTCGGCGGCCTGATCGCCCTGGTCTTTGCGCTGGTCCCCTCGGGCATGCTCGAGGATTTCGTGCTCGACAGCGGCATTGCCGCGGTCGTGCCGGCGGCCGAACCGCCGCTCGGTGTCACCGCGCGCGCCGTGCTGATTCTCACCGCAGGTGGTGGGGCAGCGCTGGTGGCCTGGTTCGGGCTGTTCCTGCTCATCGGCAGTCGCGCGATCATGGTTCAGCGCGCGGACGAGGCGGACGACGACACGGCCCCGATATTGCGGCGGGCCGACGCCCATCCCGATGCCCCGGCCCGTCGGCCGCTGTCCGCCAATCGCGAACTCGGCACGCCGTTTCTCGAGGTACGCGCCGGCCGCCCGGTGCACGTCCGGGCCGAAGCGCCCGAGAACGATCCGGTGCCGGTCGAGCCGGAAATCGAGCGCGAACTGCCGACTGATCTGGACATGCCGCTCGCCGCCTTCGATCCCGAGGCGATTCCCCCTGATCCGGTCGACTGGTTCCCCGAGCCGGCCCCGCTGTTGCGCGTGCCGCGGCAGCAGGTGTTCGATCCCGGCGATCGCTTCGAAACCTTCGAGCTGACGCCGATGGTCCGCACTCCGGCACAAGACCGTCAACCCTGGCCGATCGCCGCGCCCGATCCGGCGCCCGAAGCTTCTGCGGAGCCCTGGCCGATCGGTGCGCCCACGCCACCGGCGGAGCCCGCGCGGCCCCGTGCGTCGGCGCGGGTAGAAGCCGATCCCTCGGCCAGCATCCATGCCCTGCTCGACCGTCTCGAACGTGGTGTCGGGCGGCGCGACTCGGTGGCGCCGCCGCCACCGCCGCGCGAGGAGACGATCCAGGAAGCGCTCGTCACGCTGCGCCGGCTCGCGACCCGCGGCTGAACTTCATGCCTCGACGCTGAGCGCTTCGAGGTCGATCGTCGCCATCCCGCCCGAGCGGCTGATCTCCCTGACCGTCAGGTCGGCGAGCAGATGGCCGCGCATCTCCATCGTCGCGTCGGCAAGGCCGGCCAGCCAGCGATCGAGCCCTGCGGCATCCTGTGCTTCCACCCGCATTCTGTGGCGCGCGCCGCTGAAGGTCGCGCTCGCCCATCGCGTCCAGTGCGAGTCGGCGACCCGCGCCAGGCAGCCCGCGCGCCAGGCATCGTCTTCGACTGCGCGCGCGAGGAGGGTGGCGGCGTCCGGTCCGCGGCTCATTGTTCACTGCCCCGGGCGAGGAACGCTTCCACACGGGCGACGATGCGCCTGCCCGGCTCGCGCCCGTTGCGCAGATCGCGCACCAGCCGCGGATCGTTGACCGTGAGCCGGCCGAACCGGGTCGGCGGCATCCCGGTCCGCCGGAGATAGCGTTCGATCTTTCCGAGCACCGACATCGTCTGCAGTCCTTCCCGAGTCTCTTCTTGAGTTCTCGATTTGTTCCGCATTTTCCAACTTGTCTAGGATTTTTCCTACGCGTATTACAGCAGGAATGGAGGTGACCGATCCGCGCACCGCGCTTGACCAGCTCGTCACCGCGAGCGGGGAGAGCTATGCCGCGCTGTCGCGCATGCTCCGGCGCAATCCGGCCTATCTCCAGCAATATGTGAAGCGCGGTACACCGCGCGTGCTGGCCGAGCGCGATCGCAAATTGCTGGCCGGCTATTTCCGTGTCGACGAGGCGTTGCTCGGCGGGCCCCAGGCACCGGCCATGCCCGCGGTCGTCCAGGTTCGCCGGCTCGATATTGCCGCCTCGGCCGGCCCCGGGGGGCTTGTCGAGGATGATCGGCTCGCGGGGGGAGAGATGTTCGACCCCCGGCTGCTGGCATCGCTTGGCGTGCGTGAGGAGCAGGCTGCGGTGCTGCGGGCGCAAGGCGAGTCGATGGCACCCACCATCCAGCATGGCGATCATATGCTGATCGACGAACGCGATCGCCGGATCGGCATGCGCGCGGGCATCTTCGTCATCCGCGTCGATGGCGCGCTGATGGTGAAGCGCCTCGCGCGGCGGGGTACGGAGATCGCGATCACCAGCGACAATCCCGATTTTCCGGCGTTCCCGCCGCTGGCGCCCGACCAGGTCGAGATTATGGGACGGGTCGTCTGGCTGTCGCGCGCGCTGCGCTAGGATAGCCTGCGGCGCGCCGTTTCGGCGCCTATCGTCGGAGGTTGAGGAGCCAGATCGCGATCGCAAGTGCGATGCCGGCACCAGTGCCGATCAGGAATCCGACGGTCGGTTCGCCGCGGAAGAGCCCGATCGCGGCGCCGGCCATCGCGCCGAAGGCGATCAGTGCGCCGCCGGCAAGGGGAGTGCGGGTGGGGGGAGTGCTGGCCATGTCCCGCCTCTGCCATGTCCCGCCGCAGGACGCCAGCGTCCCGCCACGGGATCGCCGGGGCGCTTCCGGCGGCGGCGTTTACCAAAGGAGTCCGCTGGCGCGGGCGATTCAGCGGTTCTGGCACGAAGCGTGAAGCGCGTGCCCACGCTCGCCAGATTGGAGTCTCGATGTCGTACATGCCATATCTTGCCGACCGGGCCGAAGTCGTCGACGCCACCACGCTGATCGCCCTGTTCGGCGACGAGGCGGGGTTTGAAGCTGCGGCACGCGCCGATGAGAGCCGGGACATCGGCAATTATCTCCATTTCTGCCGCTGGCGCCAGATCGAGCGCCTGATCGTCATCCTCTCGGTCGAGAGCGCCGTCGGCACGGTCCATTGATCCCACGCCGGCGGCCGATTCGGCATGCCGGGGCCTGAGGTCGATCAGCGCCTGAACTGGCCCGTCACGGCCGTTGCGGCTATCGAGCGCAGCCCCTAGGACAGGGGCATGTTGCTTCCGGTCGGTCGGCGTGCCGCGCTTTTGTGCGCCGCCGCGGGTCTCTTTGTCTGCTCGATGTCCTGCGCACAGGCGCAGGATAGCGGAACGACGGGCGCGGCACCCCAGGCCGGGCTTGATCCGCAGTCGCCGCTTGCGCCGCTGCCTGGCCTCGGCGTGGAATGGCCGGATCTCAATGCCCAGCCGCCTGAGCCGGCCGATCCGACGGCATCGGCCGAGTTGGCGGGAGACGCGCACTACAGCTTCCGCGTCGACGGGATCGACGACGTATCGGGCGCCCTGCTGCGGCAGCGCTTCCAGGAACTTTCCACCCTGAAGGCGCATGAAGGCGATCCGGCGAACGCCGCCCAGCTCGATCGGCGCGCGCGGGAGGATTCCGATCTGTTGACCGGGCTGCTCCGCGCGGAAGGCTATTATGATGCGCGGGTCTCGACCCGGATCGAGCCCAATGGCGGTCGGCCGGTGGTGGTGCTGGATGCCGAACCGGGCGTCATCTACAAGTTCGGCGATGTCGCGCTGAACGGCGTCGCTTCGGCAGGCGCCAAGGCGCCGGCCCTGACCGATGCCTTTGGGGTGAAGGCGGAGGATCCGGTCAATGCGGACAGGATCGCCGCCGGGACGGCGCAGTTGCGCACCACGATCGGCGAGCAGGGCTTCCCGTTCGCCAACGTGAGCGAGCCCGAGATCGTCGTCGACCACGCCACGCATACCGCGACGCTGGCCATGACGGTCGCGCCGGGTGGCGAGAAGCGCTTCGGCCAGATCACCACGGCAGCGGACAACAAGGTATTCGGCGCGAAGCATATCCAGGAGATTGCCCGCTTCCAGCCCGGCGATCCCTATGATGCTGCGGACCTGGCCGATCTGCGGCGCGCCCTGATCCAGACCAGCCTGGTGTCGAGCGTGGAGATCAAGCCGGTGCAGGGTGCTGATCCCGGCACGGTGGATATCGATGTCGGGCTCGAACCCGCGCCGCGTCATACCATCGCCGGCGAAGTCGGCTACGGCACGGGCGAGGGCGCGCGCGCCGAGGTGAGCTGGACTGATCGCAACATGTTCCCGCCCGAAGGCGCCCTCACGCTGCGCGGTGTGCTCGGCACCAAGGAGCAATTGGCGAGCGTCATTTACCGCCGCAATAATTTCCACGCCCGGGATCGCGTGCTGACGGGCCAGGTCGTGGCGTCGAACCTGACGCGGGACGCCTATCAGGCCCGGACCTTCTCGGTATCGGGAAGCCTGGAGCGGCAGACCAATATCTTCTTCCAGAAGAAATGGACCTGGTCGGCCGGTGCCGAACTGGCCGCCTCGGATGAGCGCGACGTGATCGTTTCCACCGGCGCGCCGCGCCGTCGCACCTTCTTCATCGGCGCGCTGCCCACCACGCTCAGCTATGATGGGTCGGACGACCTGCTGAACCCGACAAAGGGGTTCAGGCTCAGCGGACGCTTCTCGCCCGAGGTCTCGCTGCAGGGCCGGGTGTTCGGCTATGCCCGGGTTCAGTTCGACGCGAGTGCCTATCAGTCGGTGACGCCCAGCGTCGTGGTGGCGGGCCGTGTGCGCCTGGGCACGATCGCTGGCGCGCCGCGCGACGAGATCGCGCCGTCCCGGCGCTTCTATGCCGGCGGCGGCGCTTCGGTGCGCGGCTATGGCTATCAGGATATCGGCCCGCGCGACCCGAACAACGCGCCGATCGGCGGGCGCAGCCTCACCGAATTCTCGATCGAGGCGCGCGTGAAGGCGTTCGGCAATTTCGGCATCGTGCCGTTCCTTGATGGCGGCAACATCTATACCTCGCCCTTGCCGAAATTCTCGGAGTTCCGCTTCGGCACCGGCCTCGGGCTGCGCTATTATTCCAGCTTCGGGCCGATCCGCATCGATGTCGGCACGCCGCTGAACCGCCAGCCCGGCGACGCGCGGGTCGCGGTCTATGTCTCGCTGGGGCAGGCGTTTTGAGCGAGGCGGAGCCGGTGCCGCCACGGCCGCGCAGTCGCTGGTGGCGCTGGCTAGCCGGCGGCATCCTCGCGATGCTGACGCTCGCGGTGGCGGCGCTCGCCATCCTCGATACCGCGATCGGCCATCGCTGGGTCGCCGACCGGATCGCCGCGCTCAGGCCGTCGAACGGATTGCGCTACAGCGTCGGGCGGATCGAGGGCTCGCTCTATTCGAACGTGCGGTTGATCGACGTGCGGATTTCCGATCCGAAGGGGCTGTTCTTCCGCGCGCCGCGCGCCGAGCTGGCCTGGTCGCCCTTCGCCTGGATCGATAACCGGCTCGAGATCCGGCGCCTGGTTATCCCGCGCGTGACGCTCGGCCGGCTGCCCCGGACGATCCGTACGGGCAGGACGGGCCCGATCCTGCCGGGCTTCGACATCCGGATCGGCGAACTGCGGGTGGATCGGCTGGCCATAGCGCCCGCCGTCACCGGCGTGGCGCGGACCGGGCGGCTGCGCGGCAAGGCGGACGTCCATGCCGGCCGCGCGCTGGTCGATCTGGCCGCCCGCGTCGACGGCAGCGACGACCTGACGATCAAGCTCGATGCCGAACCCGATCGCGACAAGTTCGATGTCGATGCCCATGCCCGCGGCGCGGCGAACGGGGTGCTGGCGAAGCTGGCGGGCTTCCGCCTCCCCATCGCACTCGATGTCACGGGTAAGGGGCGGTGGAGCGCCTGGCAGGGCAGGGCGATCGGCGATGTCGGCACTACCCGCCTTGTCGATCTGGCGCTCGGCAATCGCAACGGCGCCTATGCATTGCGCGGCACGCTCGATCCGGCGCCGCTGAGCAAGGGCAAGCTTGCCCGGCTGACCAGCCCGCGTATCGCGGTCGTCGGTGCGGCGACGCTCGCCAACCGCCGCCTCGACGGCAAACTCCAGCTGCGCTCGGCGGCGCTCGCGGTCGAGGCGACCGGTGCGCTCGATCTCGCGGTCGGCGCCTATCGCAACCTGCGCATCCGGGCGAACCTGCTGAAGCCGCCCGCGCTGTTCCCCAACATGACCGGCCGTGCGATCGAACTCCGCGCGATCCTCGATGGGGATTTCGGCACCGCGCGCTTCGACTACCGGCTCAATGCCGAGCGCTTCGCCTTCGACCAGACCGGCTTCGAGGCCGCGCATGCGGCCGGCACCGGGCACCTGTCGAAATCACCGATCCTGTTGCCGGTTCATTTTACCGCGGCGCGGGTGACCGGGGTCGGCGACGTCGCGGGCGGCATCCTGCGCAACCTCGGTGTCGATGGCCTGCTGCGCATCACCAGCAAGCTCGTCACCGGCGATGACCTCAAGCTGAAGTCGGACAAGCTCACCGGCCGCATCAACCTCACCCTGGATCTGGCGACGGGCCAATATGAGGTCGGCATCAACGGCGCGCTCGGGCGCTATCTCATCCCGGGCCTGGGCGTGGTGGACGTCACCTCGACGCTGAAGGTCGTGCCGGGGCCGGGCGGGCATGGCAGCCGCGTGATCGGCACCGGCACCGCGCAGATGGTTCGCCTCGACAACGCCTTTTTCCGCTCGCTCGCCGGCGGGCTGCCGCGGATCACGACGGGGCTGGAGCGGACGCCCGACGGGATTCTGCACCTCAACAACCTTGTGCTCACCTCGCCCGCGCTTCGCCTGGCGGGCAATGGCTATAGGCGGCGCGACGGCACCTTCCATTTCGAGGGGAGCGGCCGCCAGGCGACCTATGGCCCGCTCACGCTCAAGCTCGACGGCCGGATCGAGCGGCCGACGCTGGATCTGGTGTTCCAGCGGCCGAACGACACGCTCGGGTTGTCGAACGTCATCGCGCATCTCGATCCCACGGCGCAGGGCTTTTCGTTCAATGCCCGGGGTGGGTCGGTGCTTGGCCCGTTCACTGGCCGGGGCGATATTCTGCTTCCGCCGGGCGGCGCCGCCACGATTTCGATCGCTGCGCTCGATGTCAGCGGCACCGAGGCGAAGGGCGCGCTTCAGGTCGTGACCGGCGGCTTCGACGGACGGCTGGTGATCGCGGGCGGCGGTTTTTCCGGCGAGCTGCTGTTCCGCCCGGCGGGGACGATCCAGCGGATCGAGGCGCATATCGATGCTGCTGCGGCGCAACTCGCCGAGGCGGTCACGCTTCGGCGCGGCCATCTCGACGCCGTGGTGCTGCTCGATCCGGCGGGCACATCGGTCGAGGCGACTGCGACCGGCTCCGGGCTGCGGCGCGGTTCGCTGGTGCTCGGCCGTTTCGCCAGCCATGCGTCGCTGCGGGGCGGTCGCGGCGAGATACGCACCTCCATCGCCGGATCGCGCGGCCGCGCATTCGATATCCAGACGGTCGCGCAGGTCGCCCCCGGCAGCATCGCCCTGTCGGCGCAAGGTACGCTCGATCGTCGCCCGCTCCAGCTCGTCACGCCGGCCGTCTTTACCCGCGAGGACGATGGCTGGCGCCTTGCGCCGACCAGGCTCGGCTTCGCCGGCGGCGATGCACAGCTTTCGGGCCGCTTCACCGGCAATTCGAGCGCCGTGGATGCGACGCTGGCGCGGATGCCGCTGTCGATACTGGACATCGGCTATCCCGGGCTCGGGCTTGGCGGCACCGCCTCGGGCAGCCTGTCCTTCGTGCAACGCCAGGGCGTCGCGCCGACGGGCAAGGCGGACCTGACGGTGCGCGGCCTCACCCGTTCCGGCCTGATCCTGTCGTCGCAGCCCGTCGATGTCGGCGTCTCGGCGATTCTCCAGCCCGGCAAGGCCGCCGCGCGCGCGGTGGCGTCGAGCGGCGGCAAGACGGTGGGGCGTGCCCAGGCGCTGCTCACCTTGTCGGGCGCGGGCAGCCTTGCGAGCCAGTTCGCCAACGCGCCGCTCTTCGCGCAGCTCCGCTATGACGGCCCGGCCGATACGCTCTGGCGCCTGACCGGCATGGAATTGTTCGACCTGACCGGCCCCGTCGCGATCGGCGCCGATCTCGGGGGGCATCTGAACGACCCGCAGATCAAGGGCGTGGTCGAGGCGAAGAACGCCCGGATCGAAAGCGGCGTGACCGGCACGGTCCTCACCAATGTCCAGGCGAGCGGCCGCTTCGGCGGCTCGCGGCTGGTGATCGACCGGTTCGCGGCGGACGCGGGCAAGGGCGGCCGCGTGACCGGCACCGGCGCGTTCGACCTGGCGGCGACGCACGGGTTCGGCATCGATCTCGCGATCAGGGCGGACAATGCGGTGCTGATCAACCGCGACGATATCGGCGCGACCGGCACCGGTACGCTCACCTTCAAATCGGACGGGCAGGGCGGCGTCGTCGCCGGGGACCTGCTGCTGAACAAGAGCCGCTATCGTCTCGGCAAGGCGAGCGCGGCGAGCGCGGTGCCGCAACTCAATATACGCGAGATCAACCTCCCCGGCGGCGGCGAGGAGGATGTCACGCCGCGCAAGCCCTGGCGCCTCGACGTCGAGGCCCATGCCCCCAACCAGCTGATCGTGAGCGGCCTGGGCCTGCGGAGCGAATGGTCGGCCGATCTGAAGATCGGCGGCGCGCCCGATAATCCCTCGATCGTGGGGCGCGCCGATCTGGTCCAGGGCGATTACGAGTTCGCCGGGCGCGAATTCTCGCTCGAGCGCGGCAAGATCCTGTTCGCCGGCGAGGTCCCCGCCAACCCCTCGCTCGATATTGCCGCGAACGCGGATTCGACTGGTCTCAGCGCGACGATCCGGGTGACCGGACCGGCGGCCCGGCCCGAAATCAGCTTCACCAGCGTGCCGGCATTGCCGGAGGACGAGCTGTTGTCGCGCCTGTTGTTCGGCACGTCGATCACTGCCCTGTCGGCGCCCGAGGCGCTGCAGCTCGCCGCGGCGGTCGCGGCGCTGCGGGATGGCAAGGGCGGGCTCAACCCGATCAATGCGGTGCGCCGCGCGGCCGGCCTCGATCGCCTCCGCATCCTGCCGGCCGATGCGCAGACCGGCGCGGGCACCTCGGTTGCGGCCGGCAAATACATCACCCGGCGCCTGTTCGCCGAGATCATCACTGACGGCCAGGGCTATTCCGCGACCCAGGCCGAGTTCCAGGTCACGCGCTGGCTGTCGATCCTGTCGAGCATTTCGACGCTCGGCCGGCAGAGCGTCAACCTCAGGGTGTCGAAGGACTATTAGTCCCGCTGGCCCGGCCGGCTGACCGTGAAGATCCCGCACGATCGCGCAAACTCGCCTCCAGGTGCCCGGGCAGGGACATTGTTTCGCGTTCGCCCGTTCTGCGTCGGCAACCACGGCATATGAGGCACCATGACCCTTCCCCAGTTATTGTCGATCGCCACGCTTGCGGGAATGATGGCGCTCTTCATCTGGGGTCGGTTCCGCTACGACGTGACGGCGATCCTGGCGCTGCTCGCCGCGCTGGCGCTCGGCATCGTCAAGCCGAAGGAGGCCTTTACCGGCTTCTCCGACGATATCGTCATCATCGTCGGCTCGGCGCTCGTCATCTCGGCTGCGGTGCAGCGGTCCGGCGTAATCGAGATCGCGCTCGCCTTCGTCTCGAAGCGGGTGAAGCGCATCCGGTCGCAACTGCTGGTGCTTACCGCCTCGGTCGGGATCGCCTCCGCGCTGGTCAAGAATGTCGGTGCGCTGGCGATGCTGATGCCCGCCGCGTTCCAGATGGCCAAGAAGAACAATACCTCGCCGTCGGTCTTCCTGATGCCGATGTCGTTCGCCTCGCTGCTCGGCGGGCTGATGACACTGGTCGGCACCTCCCCCAACATCATCGTCAGCCGCGTGCGCGAACAGATGATGGGCCAGCCCTTCCGCATGTTCGATTATCTGCCGACCGGTCTCGGCCTGCTCGTGGTTGGGCTGATCTTCCTGCGCTTCGGCTATCGCCTGCTCCCGCGCGACCGCCGCGCCGCGCCGACCATGGGCGAGGCGCTCGACATCAAGGGCTATGTCACCGAGGTGACGCTCGGCGCAGGGTCGCCCGCGATCGGCGAGACGGTCGCCGCCTTTATCGAGCGGCACGAGCGCGAAGTGACGATCGCCTCGCTGCTCCGTGCCGGCATGCGCAGCCCGCCGCTGCCCGATACCCAGCTGCGCGAAGACGACATGCTGATCATGGGCGGCGATCCCGACGCGCTCGAACGCGTGATCGCGGGGGACAAGCTGACCCTGGCGGGGCAGGATCGCGACATGCCGCACGGCTCCGAGAAGGAAGAGGTCGGGGTGATCGAGGCGGTCGTGAACAGCGATTCGGTCCTGGTCGGCCAGACGGCGGAGCGCCTGTTGCTGCAGCGACGCTATGGCGTGAATCTGATCGCCGTGTCGCGTGGCGGGGAGCGGCTGACCAAGCGGCTGGGCCAGACCATCCTCAGCGCCGGCGACGTCATAGTGCTGCAGGGGCCGCTCAGCCTGTTGCCGGAGCGCCTGCGCGATCTCGGGGCGCTCCCGCTGGCCGAGCGGGCGTTGCGGTTGGGCAATTCCAACCGCGGCTGGCTCGCGATCGTCATTCTCGCGGTGGCGATGATGGCCACCGCGAGTGGCTATGTGCCCGTCGCCGTCGCCTTTTTCGCGGCGGCCGGCCTGGTGATGGCGACCGGCACGCTGCCCGTGCGCGAGGCCTATGAGCATGTCGAATGGCCGATCCTGATCATGCTCGGCGCGCTGATCCCGGTCAGCGATTCGCTGCGGACCACGGGGGCGTCGGATATCATCGCGGTGTGGCTGGCGCACGTCGCGGCGTCGCTCCCCGCCTGGGGCGCGGTGGCGCTGATCCTGGTCGCGGCGATGGCGGTCACGCCCTTCCTCAACAACGCCGCGACCGTGCTGGTGATGGCGCCGATCGCGGCGGTGTTCGCGCATGATCTCGGCTATCGCCCGGAGGCCTTCCTGATCGCGACGGCGATGGGGGCGGGGTGCGATTTCCTCACCCCGATCGGGCACCAGTGCAACACGCTCGTGTTCGGCCCCGGCGGCTATAAGTTCAGCGACTATGCCCGGCTCGGCGCCCCGCTATCGGTCCTGGTGGTGCTGGTCGGCACTCCGCTGGTGATGTGGACCTGGCCGCTGCATTGATCGGGCGGCGCTAGAGCCGGCGGCGCAGCGCCTCGGCCAGGCGCCCGGGGAGCTCGGGCGCGAAGCTCGGGTAGAGATCCGGCTCGATCGCCTCCAACTCCATCAGCGCGAGGCTGCCGTCGGCGAGCCGCAGCAGGTCGACCCGGGCGTAGAGCGCCGGCTCGGGCAGCGCGGCGATCACCTGCCCCGCCAGGGCGAGCGCCGCCGGGTCGGGATCGAAGCGCGTGAAGATGCCGCCGAATTGCGGCTGGATGCGGAAGTCGCCCGGCTTCGCCACCTTGCGCACCGCATGGCTGAAGGCGCCATCGACGAACAGGAACGATAATTCGCCTTCGCGCGAGACGGCGGGCACGAAGGGCTGGATGATCGCGTCGGCGAGCGGGCGGACCGGGTCGCCCCGGCGCAGCCGCACGGTGCGATAGGAGCCGCCGGAAACCTGCGGCTTCACCACCAGTTCGTCGGCACCGAACGTCTCGAACGCCGCCGCCACGCTGTCCGCATCGGCCGGCCCGAAGCGGCTGGGCACGATCGGGATGCCGCCCGCCTCCAGTTCGAGCAGATAGGTCTTGCGCGTGTTCCAGGCGAGCAGCGCGGCGGTGTTGAGCAAGGGGCGCCCGGCGGGCCAGCCGGCGAGCAGCGCCTCCCAGCGCGCCACGTCGAGGTGATAGCCCCAGGCGAACAAGGCCAGCGTCGCCGCGCCGTCGCCCGGCCCCAGGTCCCAGGGCCGGGCGGCGAGGTTCATCCCGCCGGCGGCGAAGGCCGCGCGATAGGCGTCCAGTATCTCCCGTGCCGCCGCGCCATAGTCGCTGGCGGCGACGGGCATCAGGACGTCGATGGTCAGCGCCATCCCCGGATCAGGCGGGCTCGCCCACCACCGTCTTCACTTCCATGAAATCGGTCAGGCCGTATTTGCCGTTCTCGCGCCCATTGCCCGACTGCTTGTAGCCGCCGAACGGCGCATTGCCGTCCGGGCCCCATGTATTGATGGTGACGAGGCCGGCCCGGAGCTTCGGCGCCACCTTGGCCGCCGCGGCCGGATCGCCCGAGATCGTCGCCGACAGGCCATAGGGCGTGCCGTTGGCGATGCGGATCGCTTCGTCCTGCGTCTCATAGGCGGTGATCGTCGCGACCGGGCCGAAGGTTTCCTCCTGCGCGATCCGCATGTCGGGCGTCACGTCGGTGAACAGTGTCGGCTTGATGAAATAGCCGGCGTTGCGCCCGTCCGGCCGTCCGGTGCCGCCGGTGACGAGCGTGGCGCCCTCGTCGATCGCCGACTGGATCAGCCCCTGGATCTTCTCGAACTGCGCCTTGTTGACGACCGGCCCGATATGCGCGCCCATCACCGAGGGATCGCCGACCTGGGTCGCCTCCATCATCGTCTTCACGATCTGCGTCGCGTCCGCGACCTGGGACGCGTGGACCAGCAGCCGGGTCGGCGCGATGCAGCTCTGGCCCGAATTGGCCAGCACCCCCTGCACCGTGGGGGGCAGCACCGCGGCAAGATCGGCGCCCTCGAGCACCAGGTTGGCCGCCTTGCCGCCCAGTTCCTGGTGCACGCGCTTCACGGTCGCGGCGGCGGCCTGCGCGATGGCGATGCCCGCCCGGGTCGATCCGGTGAAGCTCACCATGTCGACGTCGGGATGGCTCGACAGCGCCGCGCCCACGCCCGGCCCGTCGCCATTGACGAGGTTGAACACGCCGGCCGGGACGCCGGCCTTGTCGAGGATCTCGGCGAGGATCGCCGCGCAGCCCGGCGATTCCTCGCTCGGCTTCAGCACCATCGTGTCGCCGGCCGCGAGCGCGGGCGCAACCTTCGCGGTGATCTGGTTGAGCGGCCAGTTCCACGGCGTGATCATCGCGACGACGCCGAGCGGCTCATGCACCACGCGGGCGCGCCCCAGCCGTTCCTCGAACTGGAAGTCCTTGAGCGCCTTCAGCGTCGAGATGAAATGGCCCAGCCCGGCGGGCACCTGCGCCGCGGTGGCGAAGCCGATCGGCGCGCCCATTTCCTGGCTGATCGCCTGGGCGAGATCGGGGATGCGCGCCTTGTATTCCTCGATGATCCGCTCGAGCAGCGCGGCCCGCTCCTCGACGGTCGATTGCGACCAGCTCTCGAACGCGCGGCGGGCCGCGGCAACGGCCTTGTCGACATCGGCGGGCGTGCCGATCGTGATCTCGGTGCAGGGCTGCTCGGTGGCGGGATCGATCACCTCATGGCGCTTGCCGCCGTCGCTCTCGACCCAGGTGCCGTCGATATAGTGCTTGAGGTAGCTCTTCATCCTCGCCTCCGCTTTTTGAATTCGTGGTACGGTCAGGCCGCCTAGATGGCGGTGCGCGCGAAGCGTTGCAACCTGAAACTGGATGACTATCTGCAACCTGACCCAGCAGGAGACCGGTATATGGCGCGCGTTGCACGGATCGAGAAGACGGGTGGGCCCGAGGTGATCCAATGGGTCGATGTCGACCTGCCGGATCCCGGCCCCGGCGAAGTGCGGATGCGCAACACGGCGGTCGGCCTGAACTATATCGACACCTATTTCCGCTCCGGCCTCTATCCCTCGCCGCTGCCGGCGGGCCTGGGCAGCGAGGCCGCGGGCGTGATCGTGGCGGTCGGGCCCGGCGTGGAGGGCTTCGCGGCCGGCGATCGGGTCGGCACCTTCGGCCCGTCGCGCGGCGCCTATGCGACCGAGCGCAACCTGCCGGCGGCGGGCCTCATCCCGCTGCCCGATTCGGTCGACGACCGGACGGCGGCGGCGCTGCTGCTCAAGGGCTGCACCACTGAATTCCTCGTCGAGCGCTGTGCGAAGGTCCAGCCCGGCCAGGCCGTGCTGGTCCATGCGGCGGCCGGCGGCGTCGGGCACCTGCTGGTCGGCTGGCTCAAGGCGATCGGCGCCACCGTGATCGGCACCGTCTCGACCGACGAAAAGGCCGCGCAGGCAAAGGCGGCGGGCGCGGATCATGTGCTCAACTACAAGCAGGTCGATGTCGCGCAGCAGGTGCGCGCGCTGACCGAGGGCAAGGGCGTGCCCGTCGTCCTCGACGGCATCGGCAAGACCACCTGGGAGGTCTCGCTCGCCGCGGCGGCGCGGCGCGGGCTCATCGTCAGCTATGGCAATGCCGGCGGCGCGGTCGACGGCGTCGGGCTCGGCATCCTCGCCAGCAAGGGCTCGCTGTTCGTCACGCGCCCGACCCTGTTCGATTATTATGCCGAGGCCGGCGAGCGCCGGCAGGGTACCGCCCGGCTGTTCGAGATGCTGGCGCGCGGCGCGATCATGCCCGAGATCGGTCAGACCTTCGCGCTGGAAGACGCCGCCGCCGCGCATCGTGCGCTGGAGGCCGGGGAGACGCGCGGATCGACCGTGCTGCTGCCCTAGACCGCGCCGTCCTTCGGGCCGCGGATGGGGCGGAAGGCGGCGCTACACCGGATAGGGCGCCGCCGTTCGGCCCCGCTGGTGGATATGCTCTGGGGGTCGGCGAACCTGTTCGCCGGCGCGACGCTGATGATCGTCCGGTTCCCCGCCGCTGCCGGTCGCGTCTACTCGCCGCGCTCGCGCGCGCCGCGCACGAGCGATCGCCCCCACAGGAACAGCCCGACTCCGCCAAGGCACGGCAGCCCGCCGACGAGCAGCACGATGCCGATCATGAACAGCCCCTCCGTCTGGAAGGCGCTGAAGGCGAACATCACCAGGAAATAGGCGCTGCACAGCCCCGTCAGGGCCGCGATGATGATGCCGATGGCCATCAGCAGCCCGCCGAAGAATTTGCTCACAGCCTTTCTCCCCCGCGTGCGCGCGCCAGCACCCCGGCTCCCTCGGCACCGGGCCGATAATAGCTGTTATAGGTGTCGAACGGAATGATCTGCCCCTCGGGCGTCACGAAATGGACGCAGCTGCGCTTCACCGTGGCGAGGTCGAAATTGTAGCGGTCGAGGAATTGCAGGATGACGACGCGGAAGCTGTTCGCATAGCTCAGCTCCTGCGGCACCATCGCCTGGGGCAGGCAGCAGAGCAGGCCGGCCAGCTTCTCCTCGGTATTGGCCTGCGCGGTGGCGAGGCTCAGCAGGTCCAGGATGCCCTGGCGCAGCGCCGGATAGGCTTCGTAGCTGACCGTGTTGGGGCCGTTCAGGATGATCTCGCGCGGCAGCAGCGCGGTGATCGGCGTGACGCTCTTGCCCTGCCTCAGCCCATAGCCGATGCAGATCTGGTCGGGGTTGCAGGGCAGGGGAATCATGTCCTCGATCCCGAATACGCCGGCCTTGGCCACCTCGCGGCGGATCTGGGTCAGCAGGATGCGGTTGGCCTTGCCGTCGAAGCCCTCGTTGCGGCCGGCATCCTGCACCGGCTGGAAGGTCACGCCGCGCACGCACGACCATTCAAGCGCATGGTTGATGATGTCCGCGACCTCGTGATCGTTCACGCCGCGCTTCACCACCGCGACCAGCGTCGTCGACAGGCCGACGCGTTCGAGCGCCTCCAGCGCCTGCCGGCGGATCCGCGACAGGCGGGCGCCGCGCAGGTTCATCAGGGCGTCGTCGTCGAGGCTGTCGAACTGGAGATAGATTTCGAGCCGCGGCGCATAGCGTGCCAGCCGTTCGACAAAGGCCGGGTCCTGCGCGATCCGCACCCCGTTGGTGTTGATCATCACATGGCGGATCGGCCGCGCCTTCACGGCATCGAGGATCTCGAAGAACTGCGGATGGATGGTGGGCTCGCCGCCGGAAAGCTGGACGAGATCGGGCTCGCCCTCGCTCGCGACGAGCGCGTCGAGCATGCGTTCCACCGTCGCGACCGGCAGGTGCGCGCCGTGCACGTCCTCGGCATCGGCGAAGCAGACGGGGCAGGCCAGGTTGCACGCCGAATTGATCTCGACGATCGCCAGGCAGCTATGCTGCTCGTGATCGGGGCAAAGGCCGCAATCGAACGGGCAGCCCGCCTCGGTCCGCGTCTGTGCCGCCAGCGGCCGGTCGCCCGGCTTGAGCCAGAGTTTCTGCGACCGCCAATAATCCAGATCGTCGCTGATCAGCGTCTTCTGCACGCCATGCTCGCGACAGCGCTTGAGATAGAAGACGCGCTCGTCCTCGATGATCACCTTGGCGGGGACAGGCACGAGGCAGGTCTCGCACAGGCTCGTCGTCTGGCCGTGGAAGATATAGGGCGCTGCCTTGCGCTCAGGCGCCGGAGAGTCCGGGGTCGAGGCCGGGGCGGGCGCGTCCACGAGCGATCCAGACAAGGGCATAAGCGGCTAGTCCTATCATCGCGAAATGGAACAGGTTGAAGGGCCCGACCAGCGAAGGATAGGGCTTGAGGAATTCCCACGCAAATCGCTGCACGGCATAGGCGAGCACGAAGGCGTGGAAGCCGTGCGCCACTGCCCAGCGCCGCCCGGTGACGAGCGCGCGCCAATAGACGGCGAGGAACAGCGCCATCGCCAGCGATTCGTAGATTTCGACTGGATGGCGCGCGATGCCGTCGCCCAGGTCGACGCCCCAGGGAAGCGCGGTCGGCAGGCCATAGGTCTGGTCGGCCAGCCCGGCGAAGAGGCAGCCCCACCGCCCGACCACGATGCCGAGCGTCAGGGGGATCACGAACGGGCCGCCGGTCGAGCCGCGCACCCCATGGCGCCATTTCCACAGCTCCACCGCGACGATCGCGCCCGCCAGCGCGCCGGCGATGCTGTGCGACAGCGTCGGGACCGCCTGACGCAGCGTGTTGAGCGATCCGGCCGACCACGCCCCGATCACCGCCCCGATCGCCAGGCTGACGAAATAGCCCGGCTCGGTCTGCCGCGCGAGGCCGGCGACGGCCGGCTGCCGGTGCCGATATACCCAGCGCGCGCCCAGCATGGCCGCGATCCATGCCGCCAGGTCGCCGAGATAATGGAACCACGGGGCGGTGGGGACGTGGATCATCCGGCAGCAGTGCCAGAGCCCGGCGGGATCCGAAAGGGCCGGCGCCTATTGCAGCGCGCGGGCGGCCAGCGCCTCGCAATCGGCGTCAGTCGCCTTCGGCCCCTGCTGGCCGGTGATCGCCTGGCCCAGCGCCTTGAAGAAATTGCCGGCGGATTTCGCCCCCGGCGGCAGATGCACCTCGGGTTCCTTGATCGACCCGCCGATGATCAGCGCGCTCGGGAAGCGCAGGATCGTTTTCATCTTGGGCGCGCCGGTCAGCGTCATGTCCAGCGCCTCGGACGGGAAGGAAACGGTGCCTTGGCCGTTGGCCTGGCTCCGCGTGGTATCGATCAGGAAGGGATCGGCCGTGCCGGTGCCGCCCCGCATGGCGAAGCGCAGCACTGCGCAGCGCAGCCCGGCCCGCTCGTCATCGTCCGTGAGGATGCCGCGTGCCGCGTCGAAGCCGAGCAGCGAGGCGATCTTCGCCGGCAATGCTCCATCGCGTGCCACCAGTCCGATCGTTCCGTCGGACGCCGCGACCGCCTCGCGCAGGGTGCTGCCCGGGCCGCGCAGCCGCGCCCGCCCGTCGACCCGGCCCTCGACCGTGCCGCCACCGCCGCCCAGTGTGGCGATGCTGCTGTCGCGCAGCGCGAGGTCGAACGTCACCATCGGCACCGGCCCGCCCCCGCGCTGGTCGACGCGCACCGATCCCGCGATCGATCCGCGCGTCAGGTCGAGCACGAAGGGCGAGACGGTCATCAGCTGATGGTCGAGCGAGACGGTGCCGTGCATCGCCTTCAGCGAGGTCGGCGAAGCGCTCACCAGCCGATGCACGGTGAAGACGATCGTGCCGTCGGTATGGTTGATCTTGCGCAGGTTGATCCGCGTGTCGGGAATCAGCCGCGGGCCCAGCGCCTGCTGCCTGGCAAGCGCCTTCGCCTGCCCGGCCCGTGACGAGAAATCGTCGAAGTTGAGCGCGTTGGAGGTGACCGCGCCGTCCAGCCTGGTCCGGCCGTCGGCCTTGATGACATCGACATGGCCGGCAATGTCCGAGCTGCCGATCAGGCCTTTCAGGCCGGTCACCGTCCAGCGCGCGCCGTCATGCCGCGCATGGGCCTGGAGGCGGACGGGCATGGTGCCGATCAGCCCGGCCTCGATGATCGCGTCGACGAACTTCAGGTCGTCAGCGCGCGTCGCCACGTCCACCGTCATGTGGCGGGTGTCCAGCGGGCTATCCATCGTGCCGGCCGCGCTCAGCGTCAGCGCCCCGCCGTCGATCCGCGCGGCGAAGGGCCAGGGCTTGCCGCCGGCATTCTCGATCGCCGGGCCATGGGCGGAGAGCGTGACCGGCTCGCCCCGCACGGTCCCGGTGCCGGCCAGGGTGATTCCCCGGGCGGGATCCGCCGCGACCTTCAGCGAAAAGGCGCGATCCTGGAAGGCATCGCGATAGACGAGCGTGCTGTCGGCAATGCGCAAGCCGCGCAGGATCACGCCGCCGCCCCGGCTAGCGGGCTTTCGGCGATCATCGTCGCTGCGCCAGCTCTCGCGGCGGTCGGCATCGCGCACCAGCACGATATGCGCACCCTGCACGGTGATCGTGCCGGGGCGAAAATGCCCGATCAGCAGTGGCAGCACGGGGAAGCGCACCGTGGCGCTCTCGACGCGGACGAGATCGCCGGTCCCGGCCCATGCCGCCTGCGGGATCCGCAGGTCGTGCAGCGTGACGGTCGGCGAAAGCGAAAAGGCATCCTGCCGCTCGACCGATCCGATCGTCACCGGCCGCCCGAACCGGGCGCTCAGCCGGGATTCGATCGTCGATTTGAACAGCCCCCATGGCATCATCGCCAGTGCGATCAGCAGGGCGACCAGCAACGCAACCACGCCACCCGCGGCGACATGGAATCGCCGGTCGGCGAGGACGGTACGGAGTTTCATCGGAGGCAAGGACGAACCGGTGCCGGATTTCGTTCCGCATTCGATCGAGTCCCGGAAAAGAGGAAGCGCAATTCATCCGGGCGGCCGCCGGGCGTCACGCCGCCGGCGGCGGTCCGTCGTCATCGTCGTCGCGGGCCGGGCGCCGTCGGCGTGCGGGTCCGCGGGCCGGCAGCGGCACCGGGCGCAGCGGCGCTCGGTCGAGCCGCGCCAGCGAAGCCCATCGCGTCGGCAGCACCTCGCGCTCGACCAGCGCCAGCAGGGCTGCCTCGGTCGGTTCTGCCGCGCAGGAAAGCGCGACGCCGTCCAGCCCCGCAAACTGCGCGGCGCTCGCCAGCGAGATGCACCAGATCCGTCCGCGCCACCCGTTTCGCTCGATGATCCGGCGCACCGCGCGGGCGCCGACGCAGGAATGGACCATGATCCCGCCGACCCCGGTCGAAAAGGCCGTGTCGCCGATCTCGGAGCCGTCCAGCGCGACCGATTCGTACACCGCGAGATGATCCACGCTAAGGCCCAGGCCCGACAGCGTCCGGCTCAGCCTGGGCGAGGTCCGGCGCGCGCAATATTCGACGATCCTGCCGCCGGGCGGAAGGATATGGGCGAGCAGCCCGGACAGGATCTGTTCGTCGCCGCCGGTCGAGGTGATGTTCGCATAGCCAGCCCCCTGCGCGGCGCGCGCGGTCGCCTCCGATGCGGCGAACACCGGCACCGTGTCGTTCACCGCGGGGCGCCGGTGATGGCGGACGGCGTGGGCGCTGGTGAAGACGATCGCGTCCGGCCGGCCGTCGACCGGAGCGTGGTCGATCGCGCGGGTGGTGAGGACCGGCACCACGACCGAGCCATAGCCCCTTTGCCTGAGCCGGCGCGCGGTCGCGAGATTGTCGGGCGCGGCGCGCGTTATCCAGACCGGCATGAGCTGCCCTCCATCCCGGCCGGCGCGACCCTCGTGATCCGCAGCATATGGTCCCGGCCCTGGCGGTCGGGCCATGCGATCCGGTCGCCGATGGTGAGGCCGATCAGGCCCGCCGCGACGGGCGTGAGGATCGAGATGCGCCCGCGCGCAACGTCCGCCTCGCTGGGATAGACCAGCTGCACGGTACGCCGCAGCCCGCTGCTCTCGTCGAGATACTCGACCTCGGCATGCATGGTGACCGTCGCGGGCGGGAGTGCGTCCGCCTCGTGCAGGATGGCGCGATCCAGCTCGGCGAGCAAAAGCGCCGACACGTCGGGGTTGAGATGCTCATGGTCGAGCGCGAGCATTTCCAGGCGGCCGCATTCGGACGCAAGCAAATGGGGCACGGGTGCCGCCGGGGGCGTGGCGAAGGCTTGGGAAGTCACGACTGTCCATCCGTTGAAAATCAGGGCCGCCGGGGTCGGCAGCGCTGCGGTTTCGATCATGGTGGAGGCCCGGGCACCGGCGGCAAGGCCGCACGGAACCCGGGCTAGCCGCGTGCGGCGAGCTGGCCCGAATGGTCGCGGAAGCGATGATGGTGCGCAGGGCAGATCATGGCGGCAGGATGGGACGAGAGTCCCGCGGTGTCAAACGCGCGCCCGAAACAGGGGGGCGGGAAAGCGGCGCTGCCGCCGGCGACGCAGTGGAGACGCCGGTTGGGGAGGGCGGCGTGGCATGTCATTGCCGCACGGACGAGCGGCAGGTGGATGCGTTCCGGAAGCGGGCGTGGTCGGGGGCCTTCCCGGCCCGGCGTCAAAGGCAGCCGGCCTCCGACATCGTGGCGCTCGCGTGCTCGATCGCGCTGCCGGGCCCGCGTGTCCACTCGATCGTCGCTTGTTCGTTGCAGGGGGCGCCGCGAATCCGCCGTTCCGCATGCCCGCCAGTGCGGTCGATCGTGAATCGGTTGGCGTCCAGCCATCCGAGCAGGCTGGATTCGGGCACGCCACGGCTGAAGGTGCGGCGGAACAGCAGCGCCGAAGCCGGGTCGTTCCATGTTGCGTCGCGCAGCAGTGCCGGCCTGCCTTCGGCGCTGGAGACCGCCAGGGCCAGGGCGATCCCGTCCCAGTTCGCCGCAGCGAGGCCGGCAAGCGCGGCACCGCCCAGCGCGATCCACCAGTGACCGTGGCTCCTGCGGGTCTTCGTCATGTCCGGCAGCGTAGCACCGGATGGCTCCCCGGCAAAGGAAAGGGCGCCCGGATCGCTCCGGACGCCCCCCTCTCGTAGTTCGTCTCGATCGCTCAGTACGAATAATACATGTCGTACTCGACCGGGCTCGGGGTCATTTCCCAGCGTGCCACGTCTTCCATCTTCAGCTCGATGTACGATTCGATCTGGTCGGCGGTGAACACGCCGCCCTTCAGGAGGAATTCGTTGTCGGCGGCCAGGCACTCGAGTGCCTCGCGCAGCGAAGCGCAGACGGTCGGCACTTCGGCGAGCTCGGCCGGCGGCAGGTCGTACAGGTTCTTGTCCATCGCCTCGCCCGGGTGGATGCGGTTCTGGATGCCGTCGAGGCCGGCCATCAGCAGCGCCGCATAAGCGAGGTACGGATTGGCCATCGCGTCGGGGAAGCGCACTTCGACGCGCTTCGCCTTGGCGCCCGTGCCGTACGGGATGCGGCACGATGCCGAGCGGTTGCGCGCCGAATAGGCGAGCAGCACCGGCGCCTCATAGCCCGGGACCAGCCGCTTGTAGCTGTTGGTCGTCGGGTTGGTGAAGGCGTTCACTGCCTTGGCGTGCTTGATGATGCCGCCGATGAAGAACAGGCAGGTCTCCGACAGGCCCGCATAGCCGTTGCCGGCGAAGAGCGGCTTGCCCGCTTCCCAGATGGAAAGGTGGGTGTGCATGCCCGAGCCGTTATCTTCCTTGATCGGCTTCGGCATGAAGGTGACCGTCTTGCCATAGGCCTGCGCGACATTGTGGCAGACATATTTGTAGATCTGCATGCGGTCGGCGGTGGTGGTCAGCGTGCCGAAGGTCAGGCCGAGCTCGTGCTGCGCGGCGGCGACCTCATGGTGGTGCTTGTCGCAGGGCAGGCCCATTTCGAGCATGGTCGAAACCATCTCGCCGCGGATGTCGGTGGCCGAATCGACCGGCGCGACGGGGAAATAGCCGCCCTTGGCACGCGGACGGTGGCCGAGATTGCCGCCCTCATATTCGCGGCCGGTGTTGGTCGGCAGCTCGATGTCGTCGATCTTGTAGTAGCTCGTCGCGTAGCTGTTCTCGAACTGGACGTTGTCGAACATGAAGAACTCGGCTTCCGGGCCGATGAAGATCGTGTCGCCGATGCCGGTGGTCTTGAGATAGGCCTCGGAGCGCTTCGCGGTCGAGCGCGGATCGCGCGCATAGAGCTCGCCGGTCGAGGGCTCGACGATGTCGCACACCAGGATCAGCATCGGCGTCGCCGAGAAGGGATCGGTCCATACCGCGTCCAGGTCCGGCTTCAGGATCATGTCGGACTCGTTGATCGCCTTCCAGCCCGCGATCGAGGAGCCGTCGAACATGAAGCCGTCGGTCAGTTCGTCCTCGCCGACGACGGACGAAACCATCGTCAGATGCTGCCACTTGCCCTTCGGATCGGTGAACCGCAGATCGACCCACTCGATCTCCTGGTCCTTGATCATCTTCAGGACGTCGTTAACCGAATTTGCCATTTTGCCCCATGCCCTTTCGTTTTCGATAGTAAGCCCGATAGAATCGGGAATCATGTTGTCACCCGGACGCTTACGCTGTCACAATATGCTGCGCTGCGTCAAATAGCGTCTTCATTCCGTTCGCCGGTGCGGATGCGCAGCGCGGTCTCCACCGGGATCACGAAAATCTTGCCGTCGCCGATTCGCCCGGTCTGCGCGGCGGCGGCGATCGCCTCCACCACGCGTTCGGCGAGCGCGTCCTCGACCACGACTTCCAGCTTCACCTTGGGCAGGAAATCCACGACATATTCCGCGCCGCGGTACAGCTCGGTATGGCCCTTCTGGCGGCCGAAGCCCTTGGCCTCGGTCACCGTGATGCCGGATACGCCCACTTCGTGAAGCGCCTCCTTCACCTCGTCCAGTTTGAACGGCTTGATGATAGCCTCGATCTTCTTCACTTTGGTACGCCCCCGGGAAAATTGGTTGGCCAGTCTGAGCCGAACGTCTCTGCCTGTCGGCACGCCTTACAACAAGCGTGCCAGCTGCGCGAGCGGCCAGACGCCCCGGTAAAGCGCCCGGGCGCGGGTTAACGCATGCCTAACGCCCGTGCAGGCGGGCAGGGGCTGCCCTATTTTGCGGCAGTGTCGCCGGTGCTGCGGGGCAGCCGCCGCCCGTCGGCCGCTGCGTGCGGGGCTGCCCGCGGGCTTGCTGCGCGCGCGCGGAGCGGATAAAAGCCGATCCGGGTCAGCAGTCCACCCAGGCGTCACCGCCCCGCAAGGGGAGCTAAACCTGCCATATCGTTTTCGGGCTACACCCTGTTTTCCGTGCCCCGTCGCAAGTCGGTGACCTCGACATCCCCAAGGATCGGCACCTGGAGGATAGGTATGTCCAGAGAAGCGATTTCATTCGAGACCCATGATATTTCCGCGCTGGCCAGGTCGCTGCGCGGGCAGCTCGCGGGGCGGGCGACGGCGCCGGGCCATGTCGAGATGCTCAACATGCTCGCCCGCGCCGCCGGGCACCGCAATTTCCAGCATCTCCGGGCCCAGGCCGGCGCCCGCAACGGCCTTGCGGCCGCGGCGGTCCCGGCGGAAAGCATGGATCACCTCCTGGTCGAGCGGACCGCGCGCCACTTCGACCGGGCGGGGCGGCTGATCCGCTGGCCGTCCCGGGCCAGCCAGCAGGCCCTGTGCCTGTGGGCGCTCTGGGCCCGGCTGCCGCAGCGGCGGATCCTGTCCGAGCGGGCGGTCAACGATCTGCTCAAGGCGCAGCACCTGTTCGGCGACCATGCGATCCTGCGGCGGAGCCTGTGCGATCGCGCGCTGCTCTCGCGGACGATCGACGGCACCGAATATCGCCGTGTCGAGCGTCCCCCCACCGCGGAGGCCGCTGCGCTGATCCGCCATCTGAAGCCCAGGCTGGGCTGATCCGCGCGGGAGACCGGCACATGGGCAACGCGTCCGGTCGTGCCGAGTGCCCAGGTGGAGAACGCCATCGCGCACCTGCCCCGGGCTGAAATCTGCGACTGGCCGGCGGCGGCACGCGCCGCCGCCGTCCTGGGCGCCTAGGCGCCCAGGTCGTGCAGCGCGCGGAACGCCTTGTAGAGGTTGCGCGGATCGTGCTGGCCCTTGAATACCGCCGGCGGCTTGCGGTCCATTCCCAGCAGTTCGTACACGGCGGTCATCGCCGCGCGGACTGAATATTCGACGGTGAACACCACGTCCTCGGGCTGCTCGCAGAACTGGCCGGTCGCCGCGAAATTGGCATAGCCCTTCGGGTGCACGTCCGGCCGGTCGCCGCTGGCGCGGGTCAGGAACTGGCTGGTGATGAACGGCATCATGCAGGGCAGGCAGATCGTGCCGGCGAGGATCTCGTCCGCCCGGTCGAGGGCGCCGAGCTGGCCGAGCAGCTCGGTCATCAGCTCGCGGCCCGTGCATTCCGCCATCGCCTTCCCGACAAAGTCGCCCGGCTGGTCGACCGACAGGGCATAGCCCCAGAATACCTGCACATCCTCGGGCTGGCGGATGAAATGCGGCTGGTGCGGCAGCACGATCGACATCAGCCAGGGCGAATCGGTGAAGGTGATCAGCCCGCCCTCGCCGGGCACATTGCCCGTGAAATCGCGGACCAGGTCGAAAAAGGCGGTGTTCCGCAGCGTCGTGGTGAAGGACACCCATTTCGACTGGTCGATGCGGTCGGCGAACGCCGCCGGATTGCCGAGCGCGGGGCGGCCCGCGGCGATCTTCTCCCACAGCGCCCAGGAGCCGCCCGCGCGCTTGTCGTTGAGCACCGGCGCGCGATCCATCGCGCCGATCGACGAGCCCTCGGTCATCGAGCCCAGCGTGGCGATGACGAGATCGGTCGCCGCCACCGCGATCCGGCCGGTCTCGCCGCCCCGCCGATAGTCGATCGCCTGGGCGACCGTATCGCCGTTGCCATGCCCGGCAAAGGCGATGTCGGTCACGGTCGTGCCCGTCTCGAAGCGCACCCCGCGCTCGTCGAGCCATTTGCGTAGCGGCAGCACGAGCGAATCATACTGGTTGTAATAGGTGCGCATGATCCCGCGCAGCTCGTTGAAGCCGTCGACCATATGGGTGAAGCGCACGAAATAGCGCTTGAGCTCGATCGCGCTGTGCCAGGGCTGGAAGGCGAAGGTCGTGCACCACATGAACCAGAAATTGCTCTTGAAGAAGGCGGGCTCGAAATGCTCGTCGATCCGGCTGGTGCCGAGCAGCGCCTCGGGCTCGATCATCAGCTTCTCGATCGTCAGGATGTCGCGCTCGGACAGGCCGAATTCGGGGGCGTCGATCCGCTGGCCGGCGCGCACCAGGCGGGATTTGGATCCCGTCTTGATGATCTCGTTCCACTCGAAGATCTCCTGGGTGACGGTCTGCTTGCCGTCGAGCGTCGGCACCGAGGAGAACAGGTCATAGGTGCACAGATATTTGCTCTCGAGCATCCGCCCGCCGCGCACCATATAGCCGTGCTCGGGATCGCCCGAGCCGTCCAGGCTGCCGCCGATCCGGTCGAGTTCCTCGTAGATCGCGATGTTGTGGCCCGGCACGTCGCCGTCGCGAATCAGGATTGCCGCTGCGGCGAGCGAGGCGATGCCGCCGCCGACGAGATGGGCCTTGATATGGGTGCGATCGGGCTTGGACATGGGATACTCCTTGTACGGTCGCGCCGCGGGGGAAGCGGCGCGGGGCGGGCCTAGCACCGGCGCCTGGGGCGGTACCTTGGGGAAGACCCGTAGGCCGTGGCGATCCGGGCGCGATCCGCGCGCGGGTAAACGATCCGCCGCTTCGTCCCATGGCGGCACGCCGCGAATTGGGGGCTGGAAAGCTGCGCCGCACTGTTCGAGAGGCGCCGGGATGATGGAACAGCGCGACAGGAAGACGAGCGGGAAGAATCGGGCCCGCAGGAAATGGGCGGCAGGGATCGCGGCGCTGATCGTGGGCGGTACGGCGCTGGGCCTGGCCGGCTTCGGCGCGATCGCGGCCTATACGCCGACGATGAACCACGCCGCGCGCGCACCGGTCCGGCCCCGGCCCGCCCGGCCCGCGCCCG
>CAISGR010000240.1 GCA_903884945.1 uncultured bacterium | reverse complement strand
GTCGTAGCTGATCTCCGGGAAGATCAGCTGCTCCTTGAGGCCGGTCGCATAATTGCCGTTGCCGTCGAACGACTTGGGGTTGAGGCCCCGGAAATCGCGGACGCGGGGAAGCGCTACGGTCACGAAGCGGTCGAGGAACTCGTACATGCGCTCGCGGCGAAGGGTAACCTTCACGCCGATCGGCATGCCCTCGCGCAGCTTGAACTGTGCGATCGACTTCTTCGCCTTGGTCACGACGGGCTTCTGGCCGGCGATCAGCTCCATTTCGGAAGCAGCCTGGTCGACCTTCTTCTTGTCCTGCGTCGCTTCGCCAACGCCCATGTTGAGGACGATCTTGTCGAGGCGCGGAACCTCCATCGAATTCTTGTAACCGAACTTCTCGGTCATCGCCTTGATGATGCGATCCTCATAGATCGCCTTCATCCGCGGCTTGCTGGCGGCCGCCTGGTTGGTATCAGCCACTGATCGTCTCCCCGGACTTCACGGCCACGCGGACCTTCTTGCCGTCCTTGGTTTCAAAGCGAACCCGCGTCGGCTTGCCGTCGGCGGTCACGTGAGCGACCTTCGAGACGTGCAGCGGGGCTTCGGCGCGCTTCAGGCCACCCTGCGGGTCGCCCTGGCTCGGCTTGGTATGACGGATCGCGATGTTCACGCCCGACACGATGACCTTGCCGTCCTTCGGCATGGCCTGGGTGACTTCACCGGTCTTGCCCTTGTCCTTGCCGGACAGGACGATGACGCGGTCACCCTTCTTGATCTTCGCAGCGGCCATTACAGAACCTCCGGCGCCAGGCTGATGATCTTCATGTGCTTGCGGCCGCGCAGCTCGCGCACCACCGGGCCAAAGATACGGGTGCCGATCGGCTCCTCGTTCTTGTTGACCAGCACGGCCGCATTCGAATCGAAGCGGATCACGGTGCCATCGGCCCGGCGAATATCCTTCGCCGTACGCACGATGACGGCACGGTGCACGTCGCCCTTCTTCACGCGGGCGCGCGGCGCCGCTTCCTTCACGCTGACGACGATGATGTCGCCGACGCCTGCCGTCCGGCGCTTGGATCCCCCAAGCACCTTGATGCACTGCACCCGCTTCGCGCCGCTGTTGTCAGCGACCTCGAGATTGGACTGCATCTGGATCATCGATCCGGTTCCTTCTCACATGGGGTCCGATTCCGACCGGCCCCCGCCTAAAACTCGGCCTTAGCCGTCGATGGTTGCCCGCTCGGGGGTCGCGTGGGTGTTGACCCGCTCGATCACCTTCCAGGACTTCAGCTTGGAGATCGGGGCGGTCTCTTCGATCCGCACCGTTTCGCCCTGCTTGAACTCATTGCCCTCGTCATGGGCATGATACTTCTTCGTACGACGGATGATCTTGCCGTAGAGCGGGTGCTTCACCTTACGCTCGACATTCACCACCACCGTCTTGTCGGTCTTGTCCGAGACGATCACCCCGGTCAGCACGCGCTTCGGCATGTCTCTCTTCCTTACTTGGCTTCGGCCGAGCGCGTACGCTGGCCTTGCAGGGTCTTGATGCGAGCGATGTCGCGACGGACCTCACGAACGCGGCTCGGCTTTTCGAGCTGGTTGGTGGCGGCCTGGAAGCGGAGGTTGAACGCCTCGCGCTTCAGATTGCCCAGCTGCTCGTCGAGTTGGTCGTCGGTCTTCGTCTTCATGTCGTCGATGTTGCGGGCCATCATGCAACTCCCAGGTGCGAGGTGTCGCCGAGGCGAGCCACGACCTTCACCTTGATCGGCAGCTTCATCGCTGCGCGGCTGAATGCCACCGCCGCGATATCGCCGGGGACACCGTCGAGCTCGAACAGGATGCGGCCGGGCTTGACCCGCGCCGCCCAATATTCGGGCGAACCCTTGCCCTTGCCCATGCGGACTTCGGCAGGCTTGGACGTGACCGGCACGTCCGGGAAAACGCGGATCCACAAACGCCCCTGGCGCTTGATGTGACGCGTGATCGCGCGGCGGGCCGCCTCGATCTGGCGCGCGGTGATCCGGTCCGGCTCCATCGCCTTCAGCCCGTAGGAGCCGAAGTTGAGGGTGGTTCCGCCCTTGGCATCGCCATGGATCCGGCCCTTGAAGGCCTTGCGGAACTTGGTCTTTTTGGGTTGCAGCATTGCTCTTGTTCCTTAGCGGGCCGGGCGCACGCCGGAGGTTTGAGCCTCCATCATGATCCGGTCCTGCGCCATCGGGTCGTGACCCAGGATTTCGCCCTTGAAGATCCAGACCTTCACGCCGCACACACCATAAGCGGTGTGGGCCTGCGCTTCGGCATAATCGACGTTCGCGCGCAGCGTGTGCAGCGGAACCCGGCCCTCACGGTACCATTCCGAACGCGCGATCTCGGCGCCGCCGAGACGGCCACCGCAGTTGATCCGGATACCCTCTGCACCGAGACGCATCGCGGACTGGACCGCGCGCTTCATGGCGCGGCGGAAGGCGATACGACGCTCCAGCTGATCGGCGATGCCCTGCGCGACGAGCTTGGCGTCGACTTCCGGCTTGCGGATCTCGACGATGTTCAGCGACACGTCGGACGAGGTCATCTTGCCGAGGGTACGGCGCAGCTTCTCGATGTCCGCGCCCTTCTTGCCGATGATCACGCCGGGGCGCGCAGCATAGATGGACACGCGGCACAGCTTGGCCGGACGCTCGATGACAACCTTCGAGATCGCCGCCTGGGGCAGCGTCTTCATGATGTAGCTGCGGATCTTCAGATCCTCGAGCAGCAAGCGGCCATAATCGGCACCTTCCGCATACCAGCGGCTATCCCAGGTGCGGTTGATCTGGAGACGCAGACCGATCGGATTGCTCTTTTGACCCATTATGCTTCTTCCTGCTCGCGCACGACGATCCGCAGCCGCGAAAACGGCTTGAGGATGCGCGTCGACTTGCCGCGACCGCGGGTCGCGAAACGCTTCATGACGATCGACTTGCCAACCGAGGCCTCGGCGACGACGAGCGCGTCGACATCGAGATTGTGGTTGTTTTCCGCATTGGCGATCGCCGAAGCGAGAACCTTGCGGGCATCGACTGCCATTGCCTTGGTCGAGAAAGCGAGGATGTTCATCGCATCGCCGGCCTTCTTGTTGCGGATCAGCGCCGCGACGAGGCCAAGCTTCTGGGCCGAGCCACGAATCTGCGTGCCGACCGAGAGAGCTTCCTTCTCACCGACCTTGCGGGGGGATTTTGCCTTCGACATCAGCGCTTGCCCTTCTTGTCGGCGGCATGGCCGGGGAAGTAGCGCGTCGGCGCGAACTCGCCGAGCTTCATCCCGACCATGTCCTCGTTGACGGACACGGGCACGAACTTGCGACCGTTATAGACGGTGAAGGTCAGGCCAACGAACTGGGGCAGGATCGTCGAGCGGCGCGACCAGGTCTTGATCGGCGCACGCGCGTTGGTTTCCTGCGCGGTCTCTGCCTTCTTGAGCAGGTGAAGATCCACGAACGGACCTTTCCATACGGAACGAGCCATTGCGGTTAGCCCTTCTTCTTGGCGTGACGCGACCGGATGATCATCTTGTCGGTCGCCTTGTTGTGACGGGTGCGCGCACCCTTGGTCGGCTTGCCCCACGGGGTGACCGGATGACGGCCGCCCGAGGTCCGGCCTTCGCCACCGCCGTGCGGATGGTCGACCGGGTTCTTGGCGACGCCGCGGGTCAGCGGGCGCTTGCCCATCCAGCGGCTGCGTCCGGCCTTGCCGAGGTTCTGGTTCTGGTTGTCGGGGTTCGACACCGCGCCCACCGTCGCCATGCAATTGGCGTGGATGTAACGCTGCTCGCCCGAGTTCAGGCGAACCATCACCATGCCCTTGTCGCGACCGACGATCTGCACATAGGTGCCAGCCGAACGCGAGAGCTGACCGCCCTTGCCGGGCTTCATCTC
>CAISGR010000239.1 GCA_903884945.1 uncultured bacterium | reverse complement strand
GCCTCGGCAAATTCCTGCTGGGGGCTGACGGCCGCCTCCTGACGGTTCGGCCGGTTCTCCGGATTCCAGCGGGCGAGCTTCGCCGGGTCGCTGCCTTCGGGGGCATACCAAGACTTCGCGCCTGCATCCCATTTCGCGCCGTGGGCCTTGGCGACATTCCGTTCGCCGAAGGGGACCGCCAGATATTTGCGTGCCGGGGCCTGCTTGGGGGTGTCGGTCATTTCTTGGCCTTCCTGTTCGGCGCTGGCGGGCGCTGCGGGTCGCGCTGCGCGTTCCGGCTCTGCTGGTGCCTGTTGCTGGTCGCGGGCCTCCACGGCCGGCGCTGGGGCTTCCTTGGCCCATTTCGCGAAGGGGCTAAGGTCGGTGCCGGCGGGGACGAACCACGTCCGCCCTTCCTTGTCCCATTTGGCTCCAAGCCCCTTCGCCTCGTTCTTCTCGCGAAAGGCGACGTTGATGGGGGTGTCCTGCTCGGCGATCTCCCCCGCGACACCCTGCGCCGGCACGGCAAGGGCCGGTGCCTGAATCAACTGCTCGCCGGCTCGGGCGAAGGCATCCGCCAGCCCCTTTCGTTCAAGATAGGCGTTGGTCATGGTCATGTCGTCGGGAGCGATTCCGAAGACAGGGGACAGGCGCTCGATCGCGGTTTCCCACATCGCGCCATATTCGCGGCTGTCATCGCCTACCACGTCGCCGATCCGGGTAAGGCCGGCGCTGGTAAGCGCCGCCTCCAAATCCGCGTGCGGCGCGCCCACGGTCGGGTCGTAGCTGTGATTGAAGCTATGGTAGTGGCTGAAATCGCTGTCGGTCGTGTGCAGCACGACGCCGACGGGCTGGGCCATGGTCGCGCGCCGATCGGCCTCCTCGGCATCGGCCGGCGTCAACGGCGCTGCGTCGGGCTGCTCGGCCGCAACGGCTTGGCTGTCGCGCTCCTGAATCTGCTTTTGCTCGAACGCCAGAATGAACGTGTTGATCTTTTCCGCGTCGGAACAGGCGCGAACGATCTCCATGGGATCGTCTTCAAGAGCTTTGATCCACGACGCGACATAGGCGACGTGCTGCTCCGGATCGTGGCCGATCTGTAGCTCGTCGCCTAAAATCATGCTCGCGATCTCGGCGCGAAGCTCCTCCTTCGCGTATCCCTCCGATCCGAACGGATGGGCTAGATCGCGATCAAGCCGGTTCGGGGCTCCGGTCCAGTGGCCTACCTCGTGAAGCGCCGTGCCATAAAATCGGTCGGCGCTCGGGAACTGTGATCGCTCGGGAAGGGTGATGCTGTCGGTGGCCGGGCTGTAGAAAGCGCGGTTGCCGGCAAGCTCCGTGATCTTCGCGCCCGATGCCTGCAATATGGCCTCGGCGCGCTCGATCGGATTCCACTCGGGCGGCACTGGCGGCGTGCGCGGCGGCAAGCCCTCGATCTGCTCGGCGTTGAAAACGACGGCATAGAATGGCCGGGGCCGCTCAAGCTCGACGCGCACCTTCATGGTGTTGCCCTCGGCATCCTTTATCGGCTTGCCCTGAGCGTCCTTTAAGGTCTGCTCGTCGTCAAATTTCCAGTATTGAACTAGCGAGCCCTTCTCGCCCTTTCGCACCTGTGCGCCTGCTGCGGCGGCCTGCTTATAGGTCATCCATCGGTTGTCCTCATGCCCCTCGGACATGAGGTTGACGACGTTGACGCCGCGATATCGCTTCCCGGTCGTGGGGTTGATGGGGATGATCGACCCGCCCTCGGCTCCGGCTGCGGCGGG
>CAISGR010000238.1 GCA_903884945.1 uncultured bacterium | reverse complement strand
GGCGTCGGCATGCGCAGCCATGCCGGTGTCGCCAGCACGATGTTCAAGACGCTTGGCGAACGCGGCATCAACATCCAGGCGATCACCACCAGCGAGATCAAGGTCAGCGTGCTGATCGAGGAGGATTATACCGTACTCGCCGTGCGCGTGCTGCACTCGGCGTACGGGCTGGACGCAGAGGAAGAGGCGTAACCCTGTCCCGCTCCTCCCGGGGCGCGGGGAAGAAGCACGAGATTGCGCGCCGCGCCTCACAAGGGCATGAGGCCGCGATGACCGATACCCTCACCGCTGCCCCTCCCTCCACCATCGGCGCCGAGCGCCTTCAGCGCCGCATGGCGCGCGGTGCCGCTTTCCTCGGATCGGAGGTCGCCATCCTGTGCGGCGCGATGTCGTGGGTGTCCGAACGCAACCTCGTCTCGGCGATGTCCAATGCCGGCGGCTTCGGCCTGATCGCGTGCGGCGCGATGACCCCGGACCTGCTCGATGCCGAGATCGCGGCGACCAAGGCGCTCACCGACAAGCCGTTCGGCGTGAACCTCATCACCATGCACCCCGGCCTGTTCGACCTGATCGAGGTCTGCAACAGGCACGGCGTCAGCCATGTCGTCCTGGCCGGCGGCCTGCCGCCGACGGGCTCGATCGACGCGATCAAGGCGAACGGCGCGAAGCTGATCTGCTTCGCGCCTGCGCTGTCGCTCGCCAAGAAGCTGATCCGTTCCGGCGTCGATGCGCTCGTCGTCGAGGGCATGGAGGCCGGCGGCCATATCGGCCCGGTCTCGACCAGCGTGCTGGCGCAGGAAATCCTGCCCGAAGTGTCCGAGCAGGTGCCGGTGTTCGTCGCGGGCGGGATCGGCCGGGGCGAGGCGATCGCGGGCTATCTCGATATGGGCGCGGCCGGGGTCCAGCTCGGCACGCGCTTCGTCTGCGCTACCGAGTCGATCGCGCACCCCAATTTCAAGAAGGCGTTCCTGCGTGCCTCGGCGCGCGATGCCGTCGCAAGCGTCCAGATCGATCCGCGCCTGCCGGTGATCCCGGTCCGCGCGCTGAAGAATGCCGGCGGGGAGTTGTTCACGGCCAAGCAGCGCGAAGTCGCGCAGCTGCTCGACGAGGGCAAGGTCGAGATGGCCGAGGCGCAACTCCAGATCGAGCATTACTGGGCCGGGGCGCTGCGCCGTGCAGTGATCGAGGGCGATGTCGAGCATGGCAGCCTGATGGCCGGCCAGTCAGTCGGCATGGTGACGAAGGAAGAACCTGTCGCCGAGATCATCGCCGCGCTGATGGCCGAGGCGGCCCACGCGCTGGAGAAGCGGGCGGCCTGACCCGTGGAGCAGCGTGGCGGCCTGCCGATCCTCGCTTTCGCCGATGCGGCGGCGTGGGAAGCGTGGCTTGCCGGGCAGCCACGGGACTCGAAGGGCGTCTGGCTCAAGCTTGCCAAAGCGGGCGCGGGCGCCGCATCGGTGTCGAAAGCCGAGGCGATCGACGGGGCACTCTGCCATGGCTGGATCGACGGGCAGCTCAATCCTCTCGACGAAGACTGGTGGCTGATCCGCTTCACGCCGCGCAAGCCGCGCAGCCAATGGTCGGAAAGGAACCGGACCCGTGCGATCGGACTGATGGCCGCGGGACGGATCGCAGCCGCCGGCCAGGCCGAGATCGATGCCGCCAGGTCGGATGGCCGATGGGATGCGGCCTATGCGCCGCAGGGCAGCGCCGTGCTGCCCGACGATCTGGCGGCGGCGCTCGATGCCGAGCCCGGCGCGCGCGCCTTCTTCGAAACGCTCGGCGGCGCGAACCGCTACGCCATCCTCTACCGCGTCCATCAAGCCAAAAAGCCCGAAACCCGCGCCGCGCGAATCGCCCGATTCGTGGCGATGTGCGCCCGAGGAGAGACCCTGCACTAGGATGCCGGCGCGCGGGCAAATTCCCTGTTCCGGGGCATTAACAGATGGGGTGGACGCCCCCCGACGGTATCGATGTACCAAGGAGGTGTTGTTGAGCACCTGATAGGAGGCGTCCGTGATCGAGATTAGCACGATAGGTCTGGATATCGCAAAGCAGGTATTTCATGC
>CAISGR010000237.1 GCA_903884945.1 uncultured bacterium | reverse complement strand
GCGATCCTGTTTTCCGCCATGGTCGCGGTCGATCCTGCCGATCCGGCGACGACGGCTGCGGCGACGCACAAGCGCGATTTCGCCGCCGGCCTCTCGGCGGGGGCTCTGAAGGGCCAGCGCATCGCGGTGCTGCATCCCGACATGCCCGAGGCGATGAAGGCGGCGTACGCCGCGGCGCTCGCCGTGCTCGCGGCGCAGGGCGCGGTGCTGGTCGATGTCGAGCAGCCCAAGCTGGACGGCATCGGCGATGCCGAGTTCGAGGTGCTCAAGACCGAACTCAAGGCCGATCTCGACGCCTATCTCGCCACGACACCCAGCGCGGTGGCCACGCGCACGCTCGATCAGGTGATCGCCTTCGACGAGGCGAACAAGGCGACCGAGCTGGCGTTCTTCGGGCAGGAAACCTTTGTCGATGCAGCGAAGACGCGCGGGCTGGCCGATGCAGAATATCTCGGCGCGCGCGCGAAATCGCTGCGGCTGGCGGGTGCCCAGGGCATCGATGCGATGCTGAAGAAGGCGAACGCCGCGATCCTGGTGGAGCCGACCTATGGGCTGCCCTGGCTCAGCGACAGCGTCTCGGGCGACCATTTCGAGGGCCCCAGCGCCAGCGAACTGCCCGCGATCGCCGGATATCCGCACCTGACGGTGCCGATGGGGCTGGTGAAGGGCTTGCCGGTCGGCCTGTCGTTCATCGCCACCGCCTGGGGCGACCAGAAGCTGCTGGACGCCGGCTATGCCTATGAGCAGGCGAGCCATGCCCGCGTCGCGCCGCGCTATCTCCCCGCCGCGGACGCCGGGGCAGGGCTGGAGGGTGCGGTCGGCCGATAGCGGCCGCCCGGGCGATGTCAGCGCTCGCTTTTCTCCAGCAGTTCCGGCCGGATATGGATCGCGCGCAGCGACATGCGCACCTCGATCAGGAAGGACGCGAGCGCTGCGATGAGCAGGATCATCGCGAGGATGAAGGACAGCGCCACCACTGTGCCGATGTGCAGCCGGGCCAGTTCGGCGACGAACAGCAGCGCCACGACGAGGCAGGTCATCACGGCGCTCGACACGCCCATCACCAGTGCGGCGTTGATCACGGACATGCGCTTGTCGAGCAGGCGAAGCTCCCACACATGGCGGTCATGCTCCGGCCCGGTCGAGCGCGGATGCAGCGCCTCGACTGCGCGGGCGCGGTCCACCACGCGCGACAGGCGGCCGGCGAGCACGTTGAGCAGCGCCCCGATCCCGGCCAGCATGAAGACCGGCGAGAGCGAGAGCTGGATCGTCTGGGCGATCGTGGTGACGGCGGGCGAATATTCCACCTGCCCGTTGTGAGGGGTTCGCGCGGCGAGGGTCAAGCGCGAACCGCTTGGTAACCGATCACGGCTTAGTCACCGGCGGCATGACGAAACCGATGCTGCTTGCCGAATTCACGCGCCTGCCTTCGGTGACGCGCAGCCTCGTGCTCGACGGGCTGTCCGGCGCGATCGACCTCGTCGCCGAGGCGGCGCCCGAGACGCACCGCTTCCTGCGCTATCAATGGTTTGCCGCAGCGCTCGCCGCGGATGGCGGCGCGGCCCGGACGATCCTCGTCGAGCATGACGGCCACCCCGTAATCGCCCTGCCGATGGTGCGCGTCGGCCCCGGCCCGGCGCGGCTCGCGATGCTGGCGGGGAATGACCGTCCTTTCCGCAGTTTTCCCGCGAGCGTGATGGCCGATGGCGGCGCGTACCACGCGCTGCTCGACCAGCTTGGCCGCGAGGTGAATGCGCTCCGGATCGGTCCGATTCGCGATGGAGATCCCGCACTCGCGCCGCTGCTGGCCGCGGCGCGGGCCAAGGGCTGGGCGGTGCTCGATCGTGTCGCCTCGGCCAGCGACCTCCCCGCGCTGCCCGCGGCGCCGGGTGGTGCGGAAGATCGGCTGGCGGGGCAGGGCGCGCTCGACTGGCGCTTTCTGCAGGGCGAGGAACTGGGAGCGGTGCGCCTCGACGCGATGATCGACGTGCATGGCCGAGGCGCCTTCTGGCGCGGGGCGGCGGCCGATCCCGTTCTGGCCCGGATGATGTCGATGGCCCTGGTCACGGTCGACGGCGCTCCTGTCGCCTTTTCCGTCGACCTGTGCGCGGGGGCGTGCCGCTACGCGATCGCCGACGGCGAGGATCCCGCTTCCGCGGCATTCTCCCCCGCTGCGCTGCTCCGCGGCCGCCTCCGCGCCGCCGGGGCCGAAGCGACGGATCCGGAGGATCGTGGAACTGGGCCGGTGCTTCGCGACTGGCTGCTGGTGCGACCGGGCCTGCCGGCGCTGCTCGGCCGTGCGCTGCGGCCTCTGTGGACTGGCGCAAGGCAGGCGCCTGAGGGGAAGGATCGGATTTCGCCCGCGGCCTGACGGGAGATCGCGCCGAAACGGACCGTCCTTGCAAGAATCTTATCCGCGGACCCCAGGAAACCGGCCCTTTCGGCCGGCTGGCGATCGATGGCGGACACTTGCATACAACTGGCGCCGAAATGGAGCGAATATTAGGGTTTTGGTAAGATAGCTGAACGATATTGCTCGGCAGGGTAGCCAAGAAAAAAACAAAAGGGGGGCGGCGGCAGGGCTTAGAGCAGGCCATGTCGGCGTACAACATCGCTCGCAAGAGGTGCGACCCGATGCTAGATCATTTTGGTGAAGGCGAACTGACGACTATCTCCTTCTCCCTCAAGCCCCCGTCGCCGCCCGAGCGGCGGGAACAGACCCGGCACGTCACCGTGCTGC
>CAISGR010000236.1 GCA_903884945.1 uncultured bacterium | reverse complement strand
TCGAGTTCAAGCGCCTCGGCCTCGTCATCGTCGATGAGGAACAGCGCTTCGGGGTCTCCCACAAGGAACGGCTGAAGGCGCTCAAGACCGACGTGCACGTCCTCACCCTCACCGCCACGCCGATCCCGCGCACGCTCCAGATGGCGATGTCGGGCCTGCGCGAATTGTCAGTGATCCAGACGCCGCCGGTCGACCGGCTCGCGGTGCGCACGTATATCATGCCCTGGGACCCGGTCGTGCTGCGCGAAGCCCTGCTGCGCGAGCATTATCGCGGCGGACAGAGCTTCTTCGTCACGCCGCGTGTCGCTGACGTGCCCGATATCGAGGCGTTCATGCGCGACCACGTCCCGGAGGTCCGGGCGGTCACCGCGCATGGCCAGATGTCCCCGACCGAGGTCGAGGAGCGCATGTCAGCTTTCTACGACAAGAAGTTCGAGGTGCTGATCTCCACGACGATCGTCGAGAGCGGGCTTGATATCCCGAGCGCGAACACGATGATCATCCACCGCGCCGATCGCTTCGGCCTCGCCCAGCTCTATCAGCTCCGCGGCCGCGTCGGCCGGGCCAAGACCCGCGCCTATGCCTATCTCACCACCCCGGCCGATCGGGTTGTGACCGAGACGGCGGAGAAGCGGCTGAAAGTCCTCTCCGATCTCGACAGCTTGGGTGCGGGCTTCCAGCTCGCCAGCCACGATCTCGACATCCGCGGCGCCGGAAACCTGCTCGGAGACGAGCAGTCGGGCCATATCAAGGAGGTCGGCTACGAACTCTACCAGTCGATGCTGGAAGAGGCGATCATGGAGGCGAAAGCCGGCGGGGCGCTCGCCCGCCCGCGCGATTTCTCGCCGCAGATCACCGTGGACGCGCCGATTCTCATCCCGGAGGAATATGTCCCCGACCTCGATCTGCGCATGGGGCTATATCGCCGCCTCAACGAACTGGACGAGGCCCAGGCGATCGAGGCCTTCGCCGCCGAACTGATCGACCGGTTCGGCCCCCTGCCCGACCCGACCGAGAACCTGATCCGCCTCATCGAGATCAAGCTCAACGCCAAGAAGGCCTGCGTCGCCAAGATCGATGTGGGTCCGCGCGGGGCGCTGGTTAGCTTCCACGATGACAAGCCGCCGAACATCGATGGCCTGCTCACCTGGGTCACGCGCCTGAACGGCGTCGCAAAACTGCGTCCGGATGGCAAGCTGGTCGTCAACCGGACCTGGGGCGATCCCAAGGCGCGGCTCAACGGCGCGCTGCAACTGTCTAAGGGGCTCGCGAAGGCGGCGGGCTAGCGCGATCGCGCTTCTTGATCTTCCGGATCGCGGCGAGTTGCCCGTCCAGGATCTTGAGCGCGTCCTTGTCCTCCTCGCTGAGCCCTTCCAGGGTCACGTGCTTGAGGATCACCTCGAGCGCATCGCCGATCCGGCCGAGTTGGCGCCCATAGGTCCCCACCTCGTCCAAGACGTCCTGCTCGATGTCGGGACGCGGCGTCTGCCCGAGATTGACGTTGATCAGCCCGACCTGCGCGCCCTGCTGGTAGAAGGTCCAAGGGTTGATCGCCTGCCACAGTTTCTCGGGTGCAAGCGAGACTTGAAAGGGCTTCGTCACGGTCACCTCCCCGTCGATCGACTCACCTTACCATCTCGCGCCAATGAAAGCGATCGAGCGAAGGCGGCAGGGCTCGGTGCGCCGGGAACGAAGTCAACTGCTATGATCGGCCACGATCTTCCAGGCACCATTAGGCTCTTTCTCGAATAACAAGGTGGTCGGCCCGGTCTGGTCCGCCGCTCCCGCAATCTTCAGCCGATACCTGGCGATCAGCAGGGTATGGGTCGGATCGATCGCCCGAAAATCGATTTCCTCGAACGACAAGGTCCCACGCTTCGCGGCGCTCTCCGGCGAGAAACGTGGTGCGTAGCGCGCTGCAATTGCGGCCTTGCCCCGGATTACGCCATCGCCCGTCACAAAGGTCGCGCGCTCGGCATAGATAGCCATGAACCTGCCGAGATCGCCCGCACTCCATCCCGCCGCGCTCTCGTTCATTGCCGTCATGATCAACGCGTGAACATCAGCGGGCACCGCCGCCTGGGCAGGTGCCACCAGGGCAAAGGCAACCAGACCGACCGGGGTCTTCATCGTGCCTTCTCCATCAGCGCCACCAGCGCGTCGACCGAAATCGCTTCAGAGCAGAGGAACCCCTGATAGATTTGGCATCCCTCCTTCGCGAGCAGGTCGAGTTGCTTCTGGGTCTCGACGCCCTCGGCGATCACCACCAGGCCGAGCGAGCGCGCCATGTCGATCACGCCGCGCACGACCACCCGGTCGCGCACCGTGCCGACAATGTCCTGCGCCAGCTTCTTGTCGATCTTGAGATAGTCGAGCGGCAGCGATTTCAGATAGGCGAGGCTCGAATAGCCAGTCCCGAAATCGTCGATCGCGACGCGGAGCCCCGCGCTGCGCAACGCCGCCAGCAATCCCGCGGCGACCCCGAGGTCCTCGATCAACCCGCTCTCGACGATCTCCACCGTCAGCCGCCCACGCGGGAATCCGCTGGCATCGACCCGATCGAGGAAAAGGTCGGCAAAGCCCGGCCGGGCGATATCGGCGGCGGTCAGGTTCAGCGACAGGCGAAGTCCTCGCAGCGCCGCGGGCCACGACGCCGCCCGTTGCAGCACGATCCGCTGGATATGGTCGGAGAGGCCGATTTCGAGATCGGCCCGCGCCGCCGCGGCGAACAGCGTGTCCGCACCGATCTTGCCCAAGGTCGCATGATCCCAGCGCGCCAGCGCCTCCACGCCGATGATCGCGCCGGTCGATACCGAAACCTGCGGCTGGAACAGGATGTCGATCTCGCCCCGGTCCATCGCGTGCCGAAGTTCGACCGCAAGCGCCTCAATCGATTCCTCTCCGCCACCGGTCTCCGCCGTTCGCACCGTAGCGCTGTCCGAAGCGCGCGCGTCGGCCAGCGCTGCGCTTGCTCGCCGCAGCAGGCTGGCCGCGGTGTCGCCCGGCTCGCGCACTGCGATCCCGATCCGGCAACCGAGCACGGCAATCGACTCGCCCGTGACGAACGGTCGCGCCAACTCGCCTGCGATCCGCTCAGTGACGAAATCCACCCGCGGCGCCCCGTCCTCGATCGCGACCAGAAATTCCGATCCGCCCATGCGCGCGACGAGCCCGCCCCCGGCCACCTCCTCGACGCGCTTGAATGCTGCGCGGAGCAGGCCGTCGCCAGCGGCACGGCCATAGGCGGCATTGACCATGTCGAAGCGATTGAGCGCGATCAGTAATATGGACAGCGGGCGGTCGATCGGCTCGGCCAGGCGCCGGTCGATCCAGCGCCGCGCGCTCCCCGCGTCGCGCGATCCGATCAGCGCATCGCGCAGCACCGACGACGGCTCGGGCGCGCTGCCCATCGGCTCGACCAGCGCGTCGATGCGCCCCGCCTTGGCGTCATATTGGAGATGTTCCACCACCCGGCCCAGCCCGGGCAAGTCATGCGCGAATGCCGTCGCCCCACGCGTACCCGAGAGGCGCCGGAGCGCGGCAAGCGCAGCCCCTCGCTCGCTGCGGTCGATCCGCCGCCACAATGCGATGGCGCGCGGCTGCTCGTCGATGTCGAGCGCACGGGCGAAGGCCGGCGTCAGCAGCAGGCCGCGGGTCGCAACGTCCAGCCGCCAGCCGAGCGGCTCGGCTGGCCCAGAGGCGCGCCACTCACCGGCCATGCGTTCGGCATGGCGCGCGGCGTAGCGCAGCGCCTGCAGGAATTCGGTGTCGCCGAACGGGCTTGCAAGAAAGTGGGTGGCGCCGGCATCGAAAAAGGCACCGAGCGCGCCGACGTCACCGCGCGATACCAGAACGATCAGCGCCCCCCCATTGGAGGCGATCGCCCCGCCCATCGCCGAGACGGCCTCCCGCCCCTCGTCGAGCGCGCCGCGCGCGTCGATCACCGCCACTGCGGCGCCGCTCGTCAGGAAACGCCGCTCTGCGCCCGCCGCGCGCCGTGCTGCGATCACCTGCCACCCGGCGCCAGCCGCCAGCGTTGCGAGTTCGTCGCGCTGGCGGAAGGACAGGATGAACAGCGGCGTACTGCCGCGACCGGGCTCCGATTGACTCAAGGGATTCCTGTTCCTCCGTTCGTCCTGAGCACATCGCGGGATCGCCCTTCTCCTCTTCCAAGGTTTGCGCGGGAAGAACAAGAGTCCCGCCATCCCGAACTGATCCGGAACCGGACGCCTGGAGGCCACAATCCCCAAACGGGGTTGTTAGCGGCCCCGCGAAGGCTTAGCTCGTGAACCATGGCCTGCGCACCCGCCCTGATCGACCGCCACGGCCGCACGATCAGCTATCTCCGGATATCTGTGACGGATCGCTGCGATCTGCGGTGCCGCTATTGCATGGCCGAACAAATGACCTTCCTGCCCCGCGCGGCGCTGCTCAGCCTTGAGGAGATCGCGCTGATCGCGGAGCGTTTCATCGCACGCGGCATCACCAAGATTCGCCTCACAGGGGGTGAACCCCTGGTGCGCCGCGACGTCGGGGAGTTGGTCAAGCGCCTCGGGCGCCATGTCGGAGCCGGCCTCGAAGAACTGACCATGACGACCAACGGCAACCGCCTCGCCGAACATGCCGGCGCCCTGGCCGATGCCGGCATGCGGCGCGTCAATGTAAGCCTCGACAGCCGCGACCCCGAGACCTTCCGCTACATCACCCGCCACGGCGAGGTCGATCGCGTGCTTGCCGGGATCTTCGCTGCGCGCGATGCGGGGCTGGCCGTCAAGATCAACATGGTGGCCCTCAAGGGCCTCAACGACCACGAAATCGCCGCGATGCTTGACTGGTGCGTTGCCGAAGGCCTCGACCTTTCCCTGATCGAGACCATGCCGCTCGGTACGATCGACGAGGATCGCGCCGACCGGTTCGTGCCCCTGACGGCCGTGTTCGACGATCTTGCCGCCAGCTTCCCGCTGGTGCGCGATCCGCACCGCAGTGGTGGGCCCGCACGCTACTGGCGCGTCGACGGCACGGGCACCCGCCTCGGGCTGATTTCCCCACTGACCGCCAATTTCTGCGACACCTGCAACCGCGTCCGCCTGACGACGGAAGGCGTGCTCTACACCTGCCTCGGCCATGACGATCAGGTCGACCTGAAGCGCATCGTCCGTGGCGACGGCATCTCCGGTCTCGACGCGGCGCTTGATGCCGCCATGGCAACCAAGCCCGCCCGGCACGAGTTCGATATCGCGGCCGCCGCGCCTGCCGTGGCGCGCCACATGAGCGTCACTGGCGGATGAGCCGTCGACATGGCTGAACGCCGGGCGCTCGTCGCCTCCCCTACCCCGCAAGCCCAGGTTGCCGCGGCGGAGCTTGCCGATGCCTATGATTGGGTGCCGGTCGAGGATGCGGAAATGATCGTCGCGCTCGGCGGCGACGGATTCATGCTCCAGACGCTCCACGCGATGCTGGAGCGCCGCAAGCCGGTCGTGCCCGTGTTCGGCATGAATCTCGGCACGGTCGGCTTCCTGATGAACGAATGGCGCCGGCATGGTCTCAACGACCGTCTGGCGCGCGCCAAGACCTTCAAGGTCATTCCGCTCGGCATGACGGCGGAGACGGTGCATGGGGAGGTCTACACGCTGCCCGCGATCAACGAGGTCTCGCTGCTGCGCGAAACGCGCCAGACGGCGAAGCTCGAGGTGACCGTCAACGAGCGCGTCGTGCTCGAGGAACTCGCCTGCGACGGGATCCTGGTCGCGACGCCCGCCGGCTCGACCGCGTACAATCTGTCCGCGCAGGGGCCCATCCTGCCGCTCGGTTCGGCGATGCTGGCACTCACACCGATCAGCCCGTTCCGCCCGCGCCGCTGGCGTGGCGCGATTCTTCCCGACAAGGCACGGATATCGCTGCGCGTGCTCGAGCCGGGCAAGCGTCCGGTCAGCGCCGTCGCGGACCAGCGGGAGATTCGCGAAGTTGCCCGCGTCGACATCGCGATCGACCGCTCGCGCGAGCTCACCTTGCTGTTCGATCCGGAGCACGCGCTCGATGACCGGATAACGATGGAACAATTCATCGCGTGAAGGCCTTGCAATGCGTCAAATCCCGCTGCTATAGGCGCGCCTCCCGCAGGGCTGGCCCCGCGGAAACCCGGCATTCCCCGGTAGCTCAGTGGTAGAGCGTTCGACTGTTAATCGAATGGTCGCTGGTTCGAATCCGGCCCGGGGAGCCAGTTTCAGAAATTGAGGGTGTGCGAACCCCAGTCGCCGGGTCCGTTCGCACCAAGGGTGCTCAACGGTCTCGATCGACCCTGTTATAGTCGGCCTGGATGTCGGCAGGCACGTCGGCATAGCTGTCCCACGGCAATTCCTTGTGGAGCTCCATCGACCATCGCTCCAGCCACTCGATGCCGTCCTTCCCGGCATAGGGATCGCGGGTCCGATAGGCTGGATCCTTCATCGCCGCTTCGAGGCTGACCGGGCTCAGCTTTGCCCGCCTGAGGATCGCCGCAAGATCGTCGATGCAGTCGGCGTTGAGGCGGGTCGCGTGGAGCAGCATCACATAGGAGATATCGCGGCCGAACAGGGCGTGGGCGCCATGGCGATACCAGGCGATCATCCGTTCGGTATATTCCAGATATTGCGCGCGGATGCGCTTCCGGCGCGGCTCGTCGCGTCGGGCGATCGCGTCGTCATAGGGCTCGGCGAATTGCCAGTCGTCGGCATCGATGGTCACCGGCGCGATACGATAGCTATGGCCCCTCAGCCAGGTATCGATTTCGCGCTTCACCGCTTCGGGCGTGCCGGTCTCGAGATAGGGATGACGAAACCAGCGAATCCTCCGGTGACGCGCCGCCAGCAGCGCCCGCGTGACTGGTTCCCCCTTCGCGATGTCGGCGATATATCCCGCCGCCCCGAGCTTGTTGGGCGATTCATGCGAGAAGGTGTGATTGCCGAGGTCCATCGACGCATCGAGCCATTCTCTCAGCACGGCAATCTGCTGGGGCCGGTCGATATCGTCGAGCTTGCCCTCGTTGACGAAGCCCGTGGCCGGTATGTGGTGTCGCTTCAGCCCGCGCAGGATGGTTGCGTTCAGATAATTCACATAGGGCTGGTCGTTGAGGATCGTCAGCGCAGGCAGGTCATCGAAGGTGAGTGCGATCTTCCCGCGGCCGGCCTCGGCGGCTGCCGGCACCGCCAGCGCCAGGACGTACGACAGGATGCGCAGCGCGACATGCTGGTTCTTCATGTAAGCCTGTTTCCTTGGCGAGCGAGCCGAGACGAGGCGCCGGGTTTGACGCTGCGGGGAACCCGGATTCCTAGCCGCTCCCGGCCCTGCGAGACAACCACGCTGAATCGATATCGGCTTCCGGGTTTTCGGGACACAAGCGGCGATTCGATCGTTCCACCACTGACGGCATTTGCGGACCGTTTCGCCGCACGGGCCGAGATGGAGGACGATATGAGACCCAGACGTTCACGGCGTATTGCAACGGCCGCGGTATTGGCTTCGGGATTGCTCGTGCTGGCGGGCTGCGCCACCGAGACCGCCTATCGCCCGGCGACCGGGACCGGCTTCGCGCGCGCCGGTTACAGCGACCGGATGATCGAGTCGAACCGGTACATGGTGAGCTTCGCCGGCAACAGCTATACATCGCGCGACACGGTCGAGCGCTATCTGCTGTATCGCGCCGCGGAACTGACGGTGCAGCACGGCTATGACCATTTCATCCTGGCTGATCGCCAGACCGACCGGCGTACGCGCACCTATACCACGCCAGGCGCCTTCGGCCCGGGGCCTTACGGCTATTGGGGCCCGAGTTGGCGCTACCGCGGCCGCGGCTTCGGCTGGCGGAGTTGGGATCCTTTCTGGGGCGATCCCTTCTGGGATCGCGATATCGACGTCACGACAGTCGACAAATACGAGGCCAGTGCCGAGATCGTGATGGGCCACGGGCCCAAGCCTGCCAACAACGTACGCGCCTTCGACGCGCGCGAGGTAATGACGAATCTCGGGCCGACGATCGTCGCGCCCCAATAACCGTATCGGGCTCCCCCGCCACCGCGCGGGGGAGCCGATCCATCAGACCGCGCCGTGGCAGTGCTTGTACTTGCGGCCCGAGCCGCAGGGGCAAGGGGCGTTGCGGCTGACCTTGCCTTCCCAATCCGCCGGGTCTTCGCCGATATTGGGACTGTCCGGCTGCGGGATCGACAGCGGCGGCAACGTGGTCGTGATCAGCCCGCGCGTTCCCGCATCGATATCGAAGCTGTCGTCGTCCCCGCTGAACGGGTCGAAATGGGCCGTGATGAAATCGGGCAGATCCGGAAGCCGCGGCGCCTCCTGGATCTGGAAGGTGGCGTGCGCGATCGTGCGCGTCACATCCTCGCGAATATTGCCGAGCATCCGCTCGAATAGCGAGAAAGCCTCCTGCTTATATTCGTTGATCGGCGTCTTCTGGGCATAGGCGCGCAGATGCACCACCTGACGCAGCGCATCGAGCGTCGCCAGATGCTCCTTCCAGTGATGGTCGAGATTCTGCAGCAGGATCGACTTCTCTACCTGAATCCACTGGTCCGGCTCGAGCATCGCCGCCTTTTCCGCCACCGCCGCATCGGCTGCCTGGCGCACGCGTTCCTCGACCAGCTCCGGGTCGATCGCCTCTTCCTTCAGCCAGTCGTCGATTGGCGGCTCGAGCCCGAGCGTCTCGGCGAGCTTGGCGCGCATTCCCTCCACGTCCCATTGCTCGGGGTAGGAGTTCGGCGGGCACGCCTCGCCGACGATGGAATTGACCAGCTCGGCGCGCATGTCGGCGACGACATCGCCCACTGTGTCGGCGTCCATGATATCCGCGCGCTGCTCGTAGATCACCTTGCGCTGGTCGTTCATCACATCGTCATATTCGACGACCTGCTTGCGGATGTCGTAATTGCGCGCTTCGACCTTCTTCTGGGCGGTCTCGATCGCCTTGGAGAGCCATTTCGAGCCGATCGCCTCACCATCGCCGATGTTCGATCGCATCATCCGCGCGAACAGCGTATCCGGCCCGAAGATGCGCAGCAGGTCGTCGTCGAGGCTGAGATAGAAGCGGCTGAGGCCCGGATCGCCTTGCCGGCCCGAACGACCGCGCAGCTGGTTGTCGATGCGACGGCTCTCATGGCGCTCGGTACCGAGCACGAACAGGCCGCCCGCGGCAAGCACTTCCGCCTTCTCGGCAGCGATCTCCGCCTTGATCCGGGCGATCGCCGCCTCGCGCTCAGGCCCTTCCGGCATTTCGGCCAGTTCGTCGTTCACGCGAAATTCGAGGTTGCCGCCCAGCTGGATGTCAGTGCCGCGACCCGCCATGTTGGTCGCAATCGTCACCACGCTCTTGCGGCCCGCCTGTGCGACGATATGCGCCTCGCGTTCGTGCTGGCGGGCGTTGAGCACTTCGTGCTTCACGCCTTCCTTGACTAGGAATTCCGACAGCAGTTCCGACTTCTCGATCGAAACGGTGCCGACCAGCACGGGCTGGCCTTTCTCCGCATGGTGCTTGATCTTCTTGGCGATCGCCTGGAACTTGTCGGCGGTATCCTTGTAGAATTCATCCTCCTCGTCGACGCGCTGCACCGGCACGTTGGTGGGGATCGTGACGACATTCATTTTGTAGATGTCGTAGAATTCGGCCGCCTCGGTGGCGGCCGTACCGGTCATGCCGGCGAGCTTCGGGTACATCCGGAAATAATTCTGGAAGGTGATCGAGGCCATGGTCTGGTTCTCGGGCTCGATCTGCACGCCCTCCTTCGCCTCGACCGCCTGGTGCAAGCCGTCCGACCAGCGCCGTCCGTCCATCATGCGGCCGGTGAATTCGTCGATGATGATGACCTTGCCGTCCTTGACGATATAGTCGGTGTCGAGCTTGAACATCATGTTGGCGCGCAGCGCCTGGTTCAGGTGGTGCACCACCTGCGTATTCTCGAAGTCATAGAGGTTCGCGCCCTCGAGCAGCCCTGCCTTTTCGAGCATCCGCTCGACCTTTTCGGTGCCGTCCTCGGTCAGGATGATCGACTTCTGCTTCTCGTCCTTCTCGTAATCGATCGCGTCGAGTTCCTTCACGACAAGGTCGACGCTACGGTACAGGTCCGACTTGTCGTCGGTCGGGCCGGAAATGATCAGCGGGGTGCGTGCCTCGTCGATCAGGACGGAATCGACCTCGTCGACGATCGCCATGGCGAACGGGCGCTGCACCATCGAGCTGCGCTCATATTTCATGTTGTCGCGCAGATAGTCGAAGCCGAACTCGTTGTTCGTGCCATAGGTGATGTCGGCGGCATAGGCGTCGCGGCGCTGCTGATCGGTCAGGTTGGGGACGATCGTCCCCACCGTCAGCCCGAGGAAGCGATAGACCTGCCCCATCCATTCGGCGTCGCGCGCAGCCAGATAATCGTTGACCGTGACGACATGGACGCCCGCTCCCGGCAGCGCGTTGAGATAGACCGCCAGCGTCGCCACCAGCGTCTTGCCCTCGCCCGTCCGCATCTCGGCGATCTCGCCGCGATGCAGGACGATTCCGCCCACCATCTGAACGTCATAATGGCGCTGGCCGAGCGTCCGCTTGGCCGCCTCGCGCACCGTGGCGAACGCTTCCGGCAGCAGGTCGTCGAGCTTGGTGCCGCCGGCGAGCCGCTCGCGGAACAGGACCGTCTGGTTGGCCAGCTCGGCATCGGTCATCGCCGAAATCACCGGCTCGAAGGAGGCGATCTTGGCGACGATCCCCCCGAGCGATTTGACGTAGCGGTCGTTCGAAGAACCGAAAAGCGATTTGGCAAGGCCGCCGAGCATGGAGAATTCCTGATGTTGGTGGATACGCGATCGCCGGCACGTGCCGGGGCGCGGAAAAACGGATGACGGGCAGGTCCGGCCTCGGCCGGGCGGCGTCGCTATTCGCGCCGGCGCTCCGCGAAGAGCGGCACGATCGCCCGCACTGCAAAGACAGTACGCGCCGCTCCGGCCGCGACGCCGACAAGCGTCGGGGCCGGCTGGATCATGGGGCGGAAGCGAGTGCGAGCGGCGGAGGGCCGCGCCGTGCGGAGAGTCCCCGCTTCGACCACCGCCTGGTGCAACCTCACCTCCGGAGCCCGCACGCCGGAAATCGCGCCGGTCAGCGCGCTCAGCAGGGCGGAGAGGATGAGAAGCAGCTCCATTGCGGCAGGCGATGTAGTGGCTAGCGGCGCGGGCGTCCAGCCATTGCTGCCCGGTGCCGCGCGCGCGGCCGCCTCAGGCCGGCTGCTTGCGGAATATATAGGTGGCGTCGAGCCGTTCGCGCAGATAATCCGCCGCCAGGATCGGGGCGTAGCGAGGCGGATTGTCCGGTCCCGCACAGGTCGGCAGGCATTCGATCAGCGCGTCGGGATTGGGATCGAAGAAGAACGCGACTGAATGGCGCAGCCGCCCGCTGTGATTGGTCACCCGGTGCGGCGTGGATTTGTAGATATCGTTGCTCCACCGCATCAGGCAGTCACCGATATTGCACACGAACGTTCCCTCGACCGGCGTCGCCTTGATCCATTGCCCGTCGCGCGTGCACACCTCGAGCCCGCCGGTCATGTCCTGCGAGAGGATCGTGAGATTCCCGTAGTCGGTATGCGCGCCGGCGCCGGGCCGCTCATCATCGCGCGTGCCGGGGGGATAGCGCAACAGGCGCAGCGTCGCGAGCGGGCGATCGATCGATCCCGCGAAATGATCGGGCGCGAGCCCAAGGTCGATCGCGAAGGCGAGATGCAGGCGCTCGCACAGCCGCCGCATCACCTCGTAATAGCCCAGCATGGCCTCGCGAAACCCCGGAATATCGGGCCACTGGTTCGCTCCCTGCGACGGCAGGTCGGGCTCTACCCGCTCGCCCGGCTCCGGGTCGCGTCCCAGATTATAGGCTTCCTTGGCGTCGGCCAGCGCATCCGGATCGAGACTTTCGGAATCGATCCCGGCATAGCCGCGATTGTTCATCGAATTGGCGATGGTCAGCGCGTTCTTCACTGCTTGCGGCTCGTCGAAGAAGCGGTTCGCCAGCGCATAGATATCGCCGAGCTGGTCAGCCGGAATGCCATGCCCCGAGATGTAGAAGAAGCCGACGGTCCTGCTCGCCGTGCCAATCTTCCGCGCCACATCCATGGCGCCGGACAGAGTGCCGTCCAGCAAAGGGGCGATATCGATGATCGGCAGGCCCGCCGAAGCCCCGGACACTGGTTCAGGCATGAATCGTCCTCTCTCAAATATATCCGGGACGACGGCGTGCGCGCACGCCGTCGTCCATCCGCCTAGAAGCGTGCCGTAAGCTTCAGGATTGCCGTACGGCCCTCGCCCGGCATTGCCGTGCCTTCGGTCTCGGTGCTGCGCTGTGGGATGTAATAGCGCGTATTCAATATGTTGTTCACATTCACTGAGACGCGGTAGCGGCCGAAATCATAATGCGCCGAGCCGCGCAGCAGGAAATAGTCGGGGAACTGCACCGCACCGGGCAACTGCCCGCTGGTCTTGTCGACATAGTTGCCGCCCAGCGTGATGCCCATGCCGTTGCCCACCTCGTAATTCCCGAACAGGCCGAACACGTAACGGGGCTGGGTCTTGTCGACATAACCCTGCGAGAGGCCGGCAAAGCTGCAACTCGAGGCCTCGTAGATGAAGCCCCACCCGTCGGTATTGGCCAGTCCGAATTGCGAAGGAGTGATGACCAGGAAGGAGCAACCGGAGATCTTGGTCTTCTGTCGCGTGGCCACGGCCGACAGGCCGAAGTGACGGTTCACGGCCCAGCGCAGTTCGCCCTCGAGGCCGTCCGTGGTCGCTCCGGTGAAATTGCCGGTCAGCAGTTCGGACTGACGGCGCTGCTGCCGATAGGCCGAAAAGGCGAAGAACAGCCGGTCGTCGAACAGCGATGCCTTGACGCCGCCTTCGGTCAGCTTGGTCGGCGACAGGAAGGTGCCCGCGCGGACGTTCCCCGGCGCCACCGCGCCGCCCTGCGTCGTTTCCAGCGCATAGGACTTGCCCTTGGTGAAATAGGGTACGATCCCGAAGGGCAGCTTGATGCTGATGCTCGCCGACCAGCTGACCGCATCCTTCGAAGCGCGATAGACGGTGTTCAACGGCGCCGAGAAATCGAGCAACCCGGTATTGGAGGATTTGAGTGCATAAGCATCGTAGCGCGCACCACCGGTGATCAGCACGCGATCGAACAGGTTCGCCGAGCCATTGAAGAACACCCCCGCCTCGTCGACGGTCGAGTGATAATATTGATCCCAGGGAGCACCACTGACGTAGATCGGGTTGAACACGTCATCCGGCGTCGAGCCGACCGAGAGGTCCTGCCGGTCGAGCACCATATAGCCCCGCGCGAAGACATAGCCTTCGTCGGCCTTGTAGCTGCGATAATTGGCGCCGGCGACATAGTCGATCTTGATCCAGTCGGCGGGCAGGATCTTGCCCGTCAGCGAGACCCGCATTTCCTCCGCACGATCGCGCAACCGCTTGGCAAAGCCATAGCCGTTGTAACTGTCGGCGTTCATGTCATCCAGGAAGCCCTGGATCTTGAACACGCCGGGACCGACGTCATGCGCCAGGTCGAAATAGGCGGTGGTCGTCTCGACATTGCCGAAATCGTAGGGCGAGGTCAGGATCGTGCGCCGCGAGAGGGCCACGGTCTTGATCGTCGCCGGGTTGAGCTTCGAATAATTGTTCACGGCGCCGAAGAATTTGGTGACGCCGCCCGCCGCGACGATGTCCGCGGGGGTAATATAGGACGCGCCCGACGACACGAGCTTGGCGATCGGGCTGCCCGAAATATAATTGCCGTTGTCGATCAGGTCCTGGGTCAGCCGGTTGACGCCGGTCGTGCCCTGCATCCCGCTTGCCTTGTAATATTGCCCGCCCGCCTGGAACTCCCAGCCGCCGGGCAGGTCGGTCGCAAAGCCGATCTGCGCGAGGTCATGCTTTGGCTCGATGCCGCGGAAATATTGCGAGGCCTGGAGATGCTCATAATAGACATCGATCCCGGCGCTGTACTCGCCGATCTTGAAAGGCGTGCCATATTCGGCCTCGCCGCGGAACATGTTGTAGGTACCGACCGAGGCGTCGACCTGTCCGGCCGCGGCCTGGCCGTCCTTGAACCGCTCGGCTCGTCCCCCGCGCGGCTCGAAATCGACATAGCCGCCGGCGCGGCCCGTGCCGAAGGCCGGCGAGGCGATGCCGCGCACGATCTCCAGGCTCAGTGCACCCTCGATCGGGGTGATATAGGTGCCCTGGTTCTCCACCCGCTTGAACCCGCGGAAGAAATTATCGGCATATTCGCCGCGGATGTTGACCGAGCCGTCTACCCCGTAAAAGCTCGCGGTGAACACCCCCGGGGTGACCGCGGTGAGATCGCGGATCGTGGTGAGGCTGTACTGGTTGATCATTGCCAGTGACACGGTGGAGGTCGAGCGCGGCGTATCCACCTGCGACATGACCAGCCCCGTCGCGCTGGTCTCGGTCGGCAGGATCGCCGAACGGCGCTGACCGACGACGAGCACGGTGCTTTCCTCTTCCGGCGCCGCCTTGGCGGCATCATCGGGCGCCGTCTGGGCCCAGACGGGCGCTGCGGCAGACAAAGCGGTAGCGATCGCGGCGCCGGCGGCGCCACGGAGCAGATATCCGGTCCTGATCATGTTTAACCCTTTAGCGCGTTAGCGGCTGCCCAAGCCTCGTCTCAGACCTCTCCCCGGCAGTCTTTCCCTACTCACGCAAACACCAACCAACTCCCCGAACCTTGTGCCCGTTTCGGACATCCAGGCTTCACTTGAACATGCTGTCGTAGAATTTGACGAAGAACCCCCGCATGTAATCGTCGTTCAGGAATGGCGCGTAGCGCGCCGGATTTTCGTCCGTGACGAACTGGTCGATCGGAGCGACGGTCACCTCGCGATCCGGATTCATGAACATCGTCGCGGAAAAGCGGTCGACCGGCCTGCGGCTCACGACCCGGTGCAGCGTCGAGACGAAATGGCCGTTGGTCAGCCCCATCATCGTGTCGCCGATATTGATCACATAGGCACCAGGTACATAGGGCGCCGCGATCCACCGGCCCGATGCGTCCCGCACCTCCAGCCCGCCGACATCGTCCTGCAACAGCACCGTGAAGGAGGAAGCGTCGCAATGCGCGCCCACCCCGACATCGCCGGAGGGCGTACCCTCGGTCGGTGCGGGATAGAAATTCAGCCCGAAGGTGGCGAGCGGGCTGCGGTGCTGGCGAACGAAGGTCTCCTCATCGAGATCGAGCGCGATGGCGAAGGCACGCATCAGTTCCGTGCCCAGCCCGAGCAGCGCGCGCTGGTTGACGATCATCGTCTCGACGAAATCGGGCGCGCCGGCCGGCCACCGGTTGCGCTGATAGATCGGATCGTCGCTGGCGTAATTGGGATCGTCGGCAAGGCGCACGCGCATCATGTTGAACTGTTCGAGCGTACCGCCCGACACCCGCTTCGTCGCCCTGCCCTGCTCGGTGAGCGAACCGCCGGGCTGGGTTCCCTCGGCCGCGCCCCGCGCCGGCAGGAAACCGCACCATTGGCCGTCCAGCAGCGGTGCCGACGCCATCTTCTCCGCGAGCGGCCGGGCGAAGAAGGCGCGTCCTTCGCCGAGCACCGCCTGGCGCAGGCTCTCGGGCACGCCGTGGCCCACCAGATAGAAGAACCCGATGTGCCGGCACGCCTCGGAAATCCGTGCCGCCACGGCCGCGCGCTCTTCGGCGCCGCCGCTCAGGAAGGGAGCGAAATCGATGACCGGAATCTCGTCGATCGCGACGTCCTCCGCGCGGTCATAGCGTAGTTCAGCGGTCGCCATGCAGGCCTCCTGTCGCAGTGGGGCGCAGGCCCCGCAGCCATTCGCCAAGCGCGCCATCGGGGCGCAGATGTGGTTCGATCGAGGCGGCGACGACGATCAGCACGCCCACGAACACCTGCACCCAGTTTCCCTGTACGCCGAGCAGCACCAGCCCGATCTGCAGCATGCTGACGATCAGCGCACCGATCAGCGTACCGGTCGCCGTGCCGACGCCGCCGCTGAGCGCCGCGCCCCCGATGATCACCGCGGCGATGATCGCGAGTTCGCCTCCGGTGCCCGTATTCGGCGCACCGAGCCGCAGCCAGCCGGTAGTCAGCGCCCCGGTCAGCCCGCACGCCAGGCCGAGCAGCACGAATACCCAGATCTTCACGCGCCCGGGATCGACGCCCATCTGCAGCGCGGCACGGGCATTGCCGCCGGTCGCGTAGAGCCGCGCACCGAACAGGGTGTGGTGCAGGACGAAGCCGGTCGCGGCGAAGGCGGCGCCGGCCCAAAGCACCTGCGCGGGCACCGGTCCGATCTGGCCGCCGGCAAAAGCGAAGAAGCTGCTCTCGACCGTCGCCGGGATATCGATCGACAATCCCATGGTCAGCACCAGGGCAAGACCGCGCAGCAGGCTGAGCATGCCGATCGTCAGGATGAAGGAGGGCACCTTGAGCTTCACCACGGCTAGGCCGTTGATCAGGCCGACCATCCCCCCCACGCCGACCGCCAGCGCGGCCGCCGCCCAGGGATTCCAGCCCCAGTCGATGATCGCGATCGCCGCGAGCACGCTGGTCAGCCCGTAGTTGGAGCCGATCGACAGATCGACCTCACCCGCGATCACCAGCATCGTCAGCGGCAGGCCGATCAACAGGCTGAACGCCGTGACGCGAAGGATCTCGAACTGAGTCCGGGGTTCGAGGAAATGCGGCGCGTTCGCCGCGAAACCGACGAACAGGCCGATCGCGACGAGCAGGATCGCCGCCTGGCGGCTCAGCAGCGCGCGGCTCACATAGGCGTTCATGCACCGCCCCCGACGATATGGCGCACAATCTCGGCGCGGGAACTCTGCGCCAGGCGGACGTCCGCGACCTTCCGGCCGAGCCGCAGCACCACCGCCCGATCGGCGACCTCGAAGACATTTTCCATATTGTGGCTGACGAGCAGCACTGCTGCGCCACCGCCACGGAGCTGACGGATCAGGTCGAGCACCTTGCCGGTTTCACGGACGCCGAGCGCCGCAGTCGGTTCGTCCAGGATGACGATGCGGCTGCCGCCGAGCACGGCACGCGCCACCGCGATCGCCTGGCGCTGCCCACCGGAGAGGTAGCGCACCGGCATGGTCACCGGCGGCAGGCTGACCTGGAGCCGGTCGAGCACGATCTGCGCTTCCCGGTTCATTCGCCCGCGATCGAGCAGGAAGCCGAAGCGCACCGGCTCTCGCCCGAGGAACAGATTCTCCGCGATGCTGCGATCCTCGATCAGCGCAAGCGTCTGGAACACCGTCGCGATCCCCGCTGCGCGCGCCGCCAGCGGCGTATCGAGCCGGATCGCCCGGCCATCGAGCGCGATCTCGCCGGCGCTCGGCTGGGCGACACCCGACAGCAGCGAGATGAGCGTCGACTTGCCGGCGCCATTGTCGCCAAGCAGCGCCGTCACCTCGCCCGGGAAGAGCTCCAGCCCCACATCGTCGAGCGCGGCGACCCGGCCATAAGATTTGCCCAGCCCGACCGCGCTCAGCGCCGGGACGGCCCGAGCGGCATCGGCGGCGGACACCTCGCTCACCTCGCACGCCTCGGGCAGGACGGGAGCGGGGTCAAGCAAGCCCATAGGCCCTGGCGGCGTCCTTGCGCCGCTGATAGCTCGCGATCATCGCGTCCACATTCGCTGAATCGACCCAGTTGTGGCCGGAATCAAGGGTCATCGCCGGCATCCGGCGCTCGAGCATCGACCAGGCAAGCTGGACTGCCATGAAGCCCTGCAGATAGAGATTCTCATCGAGCGCGAACGCCATCTGGCCGGACTTGACGAGGTTGAGCACTTTCAGGCTGCTGACCCAGCCACCGACCAGCGGCTTCTGCCCGGCAGGTTCCAGTTCGCCGAGCGCCTTGAACAGCGGCACCGCGGACATCTCGCCACTCGCTGCGACATAGGCCACGACGTCTCCAAGCCGGCCGATCTTCGCCTTGTACAATCCGACCGACGTTGCCGCATCCTGCGCCGAGCCGTCGGGGAAGCTGACGAGCTTCAGGCCCGGCGTGCCCGCAAGCCCCTCCCCCAGTCCGGCGATGCGCTCTTCCACATTGAGGGAGCCCGGGAAGGGATTGCCGACCAGCACCGAGCCCGTACTGACCCCGCGCTTCGCCAGCGTCTCGCCGATACGCTGGCCGACCAGGCGACCACTGTCGCGCGGATCCTGGCCGACATAGGGAACGTTCAGCGGCGCCATCGCCGCGGGATTGTTGAGCGAATTGACGATCGCGAAATGCGCGCCCTGCTTCTGCCCGGCCGCGACCTCGTCGACCACCGCCTGGTACCAGTCGACCGTCACGACGACATCGGCTCGTGCGGTGACCGCCTGGCGGATCGCGTTGACATGGGCATCCGGCGTCGGCTGCGCATTCAGGACGCGGGTGAAGCGCCAGCCAAGCATCTCCGCCGCGTCGGCGACGCCAAGCGAAAGCTCGAGGACGAAGTCGGAGCCGGGCGTTCCCACCGCCCAGGCGACGGTCCGCGCCGGCCCAAGCGCCGATATGGTCTTGGCGGCCCCTCCGCCGCGGGAACAGGCTGCCAGGGCAACAAGGGCGAGCGCCGGAGACGCCCCCATCAACCCCCGCCTGCTGATCCCGTCCGCCACGCCCGCCCCTTCGCACCGATTACACCAAACTGGCTGTATTGATGTTGCAGGTGCGAAAGACCTTATCCAGCGCTTTTTTTCGGGTATCGCGTCCTAAAAAAGGCAACAGCAACCGCGCGCCTCAGGCCGGTCTTTCGGTGATCGCCGCGCTCGCAAGGTGCCGCATCAGCAAGGCGGCGGGCGGCGAGGACTGGCGGCCGGCTGCGCTGATGATCGAGAGCACCGAAAGCGGAATCCGGCTGCCGGTCAGCGGCACGCATATCAGGAGCCCCTGTTCCGCCTCGGCGACGATATCGACAGGGGTCAGCAGGCCGACCCCCATGCCGCCCATCACCAACGCCTTGATCAGTTCGACGCTGTTGGCACTGGCCGAAAAGCGTGGGCTGCCGCCGATATTGGCGGCCCAGGCGCGATCCACCACCGCCCGAAGCGAATGCGCCTCATCGGGGCCCACGAGCGGAAAAGCCGAACATTGATCGAGCGTTACCTCGACATGTTCCGCCAGTGGATGACCCGGCGGCACCACCGCGCCGATCTGGTACACCAGCGCCCGTTCGACGCGCAATTCGGGACGCTCCGGCGGGTTGAAGGTCACCCCGATATCGACTTCGCCGCGCAGCACCAGATCGACCACCGTCTGCGACGCCGCAATCTGCAGATGAAAGACGATGCCGGGATAGACTTCGCGGAACTGCAACAGGCTGCGTGTGACGAGTTCCCCGCTGCCTTCGGCCAGCGCGAGCGTGACTTCACCCCGGCGCAGCCCGCGCATCTCGTCGATCTGCGCCTCGGCCGTGCGCAGTTCCCGGCGCCAGCGGCGCAGCATGGTGATTAGCAGTTCGCCCGCAGCCGTCAGCCGGAGGCCCTGCGGGCGTCGATCGAACAGCGGAACCGCAAGCCGCTCTTCCATCTTGAGGATCTGGCGGTCGATCGCCGAGGGCGCGACGTTGAGGTGCTCGGACGCGCGACGGATCGATCCGCGCCGGGCGACCTCGTCGAAATAGATGGCGAATCGCGTGAGCATGGCGCCCTCTTCCGCTGCGGGCGGGAAAACCGCAATCCGTCAGCGCCGGATCGCCCGTGCGGCATTACCGATCCGGCAAGACCCAGCGCACGGGAACGGTATAGTCGCTGGCGATAGCGCCGCCGTCCCTGTCCCGGGCCGGTTCGAAGCGCGCCTGCCGCATCAGGATCGCGCATGTTGCTGAATCCAGGCTCTTCGAACCGCTGCTCGTCGCGATGACGCAGGAACTGGGCCACCCCGCGGCATCGAGCCGAACCCGCGCGACGGTCCGGCCCTGCTCGCCCCTCCTGATCGCATCCGGCGGATAGGCGTCTCCGCCGAACCATTGCGCGGGATTGCCGCTCGGCCCGGAAAGGGCGAGCGAGCGATCCGGTAACGGCACGACCCGCCTGCCCAGCGCTTTCCATACACTGGGCCCATATTGCTCGAACCCGATCACGACCATCACCACCAGCAGCACGAACAGCACGAAGCCCGTGGCCACCACCGCGATCGTGACGCTCCTGCCCTCTCCGATGATCATGCGCGCCCGCCTTCAGTCGCCATCCATATACACTTGCGATGTCATGGTCACCGTCGCCGGAATCGGCTTGCCGCCCCGCGTAGGCGCGCCGAACGGTCGGACGTCCTTCGGGTATGCGCTGCAGGGATCGAGGATCGAGACGGCGTTCTTCACCGTCTTGCAGGCCGTCACTGCGCCGGTTTCATCCAGTGAGAGCTTGACGATCTGGTCCGCGAACACATGCCGCCCGCCGCCGAGGTCGACTTCGGGGACGTCCTCCGGGAGTACCCAGCGTACCGGCAGGAGATAGGTCGATGGTCGCGGATTGCCGTGCGCGTCGCGCGCCGGCGTGAAGCGCCCATGCGTCATCGCGAGATTGCAGGTCCCGGTATCCAGCGCCGCATTGCCGGCGCTCACGGCGACATAGCATTGCGACGGCGTACCGTGCTCGTCGATCGTCAGGCGAACGACCGCCCGGCCCTGGGCGCCTGCGCGAAGCGCCTCGGGTGGATAACTGTCCTCATCGAACCAGGTGGCCGGATTGACGAGCGGCACCGGTTCCGCCTCCTTGTTTCGCGCGAGCGCCACGGTCGACTGACTCGACAGCAGCACGCCGAGCGCAATCCAGCCCGCCTTCCCCATGATATCCCCCGTGTTCACAGCGCCCGTCGCGGCTCTCCGGGGCCGATATACCACGACATCAGTGCCTTGCCATTGGCAAGCACTGACAGGGCGGATCATGGAGCCTTCTTATCCTTCGCCGCCACAGGCCATTTGCGCGGCCCGCGCCGGGCTTTATGAGGGCCGCCATGTCCAGCACCCGCTCCCCGCTCGCCCCCGAAGGCTTTCCAGCGCTTCCTCCCGTTCCCGGCGTCATCGCGCGCGTCGCCCGGGCGCGCTACAAGACCTGGGACCGCTGCGATCTGACCTTCGTCACGCTCGATCCGGGTACCACGGTCGCCGGCGTGCTCACCCAGAGCCGCTGCCCTTCCCCCGAGGTCGAATGGTGCCGCAAGGCGCTGGTGCTCGGCCAGGCCCGGGCGCTGGTCGTCAATGCCGGCAACTCGAATGCCTTCACCGGCGATCGCGGCCGCGAGGCGGTGGAGAATCTCGTCGCGCGCGTAGCGCGACGGATCGACTGCCAGCCGTCGGACGTGTTCGTCGCCTCGACCGGCGTGATCGGCGTCCCGCTCCCGATCGACAAGAGCGAGGCCGGGCTCGACGCCGCCTTCCAGGCCGAGCCCTGCAGCTGGGAAGAGGCTGCCGCCACGATCATGACGACCGACACCTTTGCCAAGGCTGCCGTCACCCGCGCGGTGATCGGCGATCGGACCGTCAGCCTGGTTGGCATCATCAAGGGGTCGGGCATGATCATGCCCGACATGGCGACGATGCTCGGCTTCATCTTCACCGATGCGGCGGTCGATCCCGCCTTCCTCCAGGCCGCGCTGGCCGATGCGAACGTGAAGAGCTTCTCCTGCATCACCGTCGACAGCGACACCTCGACCAGCGACACCGTCCTCGCTTTCGCGACCGGCAAGGCGGGCAACGCGCCGCTCGCGTCGGACGAAGATCCGGGTGCGGATGCCTTTCGCGCCGCGCTCGCCGACCTATGCCTGCAGCTCTCCCATCTCGTCGTCCGCGACGGCGAAGGCGCGTCCAAGTTCATCACGGTCGCGGTGACCGGCGCGGAGAGCGATCGCAGCGCGCACCGCATCGCCATGTCGATCGCCAACTCGCCGCTGGTGAAGACTGCCATCGCCGGCGAGGACGCCAATTGGGGCCGCGTCGTCATGGCAGTTGGCAAGGCCGGCGAACCGGCCGAGCGCGACAAGCTCGCCATCCGCTTCGGCGAGACTCAGGTCGCCCGCGATGGCCTCGCCGTCAGGGGCTATGACGAGGCGCCCGTCACGGCCCATCTGCAAGGGAGCGAGATCGATATCGGGGTCGATATCGGCCTGGGCGAGGGCCGCGCAACGGTCTGGACCTGCGATCTCACCCATGGCTATATCGCGATCAACGCCGACTATCGGAGCTGAGCGAATGCTCACCATCTGGGGCCGGCTCAACTCGCGCAATGTGAAGAAGGTCGCGTGGTTCGCCGAGGAAGCGGGCCTGGCCTATGTCCGCCATGACGTCGGCGGCACCTTCGGCATGGACGCCGCCTATCTGGCGAAGAACCCGAACGCGCTCGTCCCGACGATCGAGGACGATGAGGTCGTGCTGTGGGAATCCAACGCGATCCTGCGCTATCTCGCCGGGCGCTACGCACCCGATCGCTACTGGCCGGCAGATCCCGCCCGGCGGGCGCTAGCCGATCGCTGGATGGATTGGCAGATCGACTATGCCGAGGCGCAGCGGGACGCCTTCCTGAACCTGATCCGCCGCCCGGCGGATCAGCGCGATCCGGAGGCGATCGAGCGTTCGGCAGCGGCATGTGCCCGGAAAATGGCGGTTCTGGACGCCCATCTCGGCGGCAGCCCCTGGTTGTCGGGCGACGATTTCGGAATCGGCGACGTGCCGATGGGGGTATACGCCCATACTTGGTTCACCCTGCCGATCCAGCGGCCGGACCTCCCCAGTCTGGCCGCCTGGTACGCCCGTCTCCAGGCGCGCGACGGCTATGCCAGCCAGGTGATGATCCCGCTCACGTGATCCGGCGGCTGCACCGCGCGGCCCGGTCCGAACGAAAAGGGGCCGCGTAGCCGATGCTGCGCGGCCCCTATGGACATTCGCCGCTTTGGGCCAAATCTCAGGCGAGCTCGCCCTCGAGCCATGCCTTGATCCGCCCCTTCGGCTCCGCACCGACCTTGGTCGCCGCAGGTGCGCCGTTCTTGAACAGGATCATGGTCGGGATGCCGCGCACGCCGTAGCGGCCCGGGGCATCGGGATTGTCATCGATATTGAGCTTGGCGATCGTCACCTGCTCGCCGAGCTCGTCGGAAATCTCTTCCAGGCTCGGCCCGATCATCTTGCACGGCCCGCACCACTCCGCCCAGAAATCGACGAGCACTGGCTTGTCGGAACTGATGACGTCGCTGTGGAAGCTGTCGTCGGTGATCTTCTTGGTGGCCATGATGGAATCTCCTGTGATGGGTGCAATCTAGGGATCGGCGCCGCCCGGCTCAAGCGGGCAGGTCGTAGCTTTGCTGGGGCGCGAGAAAGCCCGGCTTGTGCGCGTCCAGAACGGGCTGCGGCAGCACCAGCAACAGCGGGCCCGCAGTATAAAGCAGGGCCGCCTCGATCGCGCGGCCGGGAAAGATCACCCGCAGCGCTTCGACATAGGCCGCCATCTGCCGCACATGATAGGGCGGGACATCCTCGATCGCTCCCGGCACCTGCCGTCCGGTCTTGAAATCGACCAGCTGGATTCGGTCCGGCACGACCAGCAGCCGGTCCACCGTGCCGGAAACGACGATGCCCTGCCCGACCACCGCCGCGATCGGCGCTTCGGCCAGCGATTCGGGACCGAACAGTTCGGCAAACCGGGGATCGTCGAGGATGCCGAGTACGGTTCGCGCGATCTCGCCACGCGCCGCCGCGTCGGCGAGCCCGCCGACCCGATCGAGCCATCGGTCGGCAGCGGCTTCGCGGGTATCCCGCGCCACCGCCGGCAAGCGCTCGAACAGGGCGTGGATCAGTCTTCCGCGCTCCGCCGCGAGCCGCAGCGCGGGGGACGGCGGCGGGTCGGCCACCGCATCCTCGCCCAGCGACGAAGGCGCAAGCGGGCGCGGCGGGCGGGCCTCGATCGGGGCTTGCTGTGCAGCCCATGCCGGCACCGCCTCGTCCCCGTGCGGCTCCGCCTGTTTGCGCGCCGCGACGGCAACCGGCCTTTGCGGTACGATCCCCGTGAAGCTGCGCGCTTCCGGCGACGGCGCGACGCCGAGCGTATTCATCGCTCGGTCGGCGACGGCGTACCAGCTCGAGGGCGGCGGCTCGCCTTTGGCCAGCGGTCCGAGCGCGCCCGCAATCACCAGCCGTTCCTCCGCTCGCGTCGCTGCGACATAGAAGAGCCGCCAATGCTCCTCCAGCTCACGCTGCGCATCCGCCTCGATTACCCCGGCAAGCGGACCGCGCTCGGCCGCGCGCGGCCGGAAGATCGGCAGGGCATTGGCCATTTCGTCCGGCGTCCAGGACAATGTCGAGCGCGGCGAACGGGTCGGATCGACGGCGGCATCGGCAAGGATCACCAGTGGCGCCTGCAATCCCTTTGCCCCGTGCGCCGTCATTACCCGAACAGCATCGAGCGGCGCCGAAGGATCGCGCTTGATCTCGACATCGCCGCGATCGAACCAGTCGAGAAAGCGTTGCAGCGATGGCGTGCCGAGCGATTCGAAATCGAGCGCCGCGTTGAGCAATTCCTCGATCGGGTCGCGCGCCTCCTGCCCCAGTCGCCGGATCAGCTTGCGCCGCCCGTCGAGCACACCCGACAGCATTTCTTCCAGGAACTGATAGGGCGTGGCGATATCGGCGCGGTCAAGTATCCGGTGGAGCGGATCCAGCGCATCGCGGGGCTGGGTGCGCGACAGGTGCCGCCACAGGCTGCCGGCCTCGCGAGGCGCCGCCACCATCAACTCCTCCTGGCTCCAGCCGATCAGCGGCGAGACGAGCAGGGAGGCAAGCGAAAGATCATCCTCGGGCTGGAGCACGAAGCGGATCGCCGCCAGCAGGTCCTGCACCGCCAGCGGCGCATTGAGCCGCAGCCGGTCGACGCCCGCAACCGCGACTCCCTCGGCATAGAGCCGCGCAACGATGAGCGAGGCGAGCTCGCCGCGGCGCTTGACGAGGATCATCACATCCTCGGGCCGGAGCAACCGCCCCTGGCTTTCCAGCACCAGCGTGCCGACCCAGGCCTTGATCTGCTTTGCGATCTGGCTGGCGAGCGCGCGGGTGGAATCGGCGATCCAGCCCTCTTCGTCCTCCTCGCTGCCGCCCGCGATGACGAGCGGCCAGAGCGTGACGGTGCCGGGGCCATCGACCTCGCTCGCATGCGGTTCACGCTCGGCGATGGTGCCCAGCCCCGGCTCCGGGATCGCGTCGATCGCCGCGTCGACGAATTCGAGCACCGGGCGGGTCGAGCGGAAGCTGTGGGTCAGCGAAAGGCGGTCGAAGCGCAGCCCCTCGCGGCCGTCCTCGCCCCGCGCGCCCTCCGCCAGGCCGCCGAAATGGCGCTCCGCCGCCTGGAAATAGATCGGATGCGTACCCTGGAAGCCGAAAATCGCCTGCTTGTAGTCGCCGACGGTGAACAGCGTCCGCAGCCGCTCGTCATGCGCACCCAACCCTGCGAAGAACTCGTCCGCCAGGGCGCGAATAATCGACCATTGCTCCGGATTGGTGTCCTGCGCCTCGTCGATCAGGATGTGCTCGGTCACCTGGTCGAGTTTGTAGCGCACCCATTCGCCCATGCCCGGTTGGCCGAGCAGCGCGATCGTCGCGCGGATCAGGTCATCGAAATCCACGCCACCAACACGGCGCTTTGCCCGGCCATAGGCGGCGGCGTAGTCGCGACCGACATCGAGTGCATCGGCGAGCAGATCGGCATAGGCAGCGCGCACCCGGAGGTCGAGCAGTTCCGCGCAATAGCTGTAGAGCCCGCCGGCAAGCTCGGCATAGTCCTCGTCCTGTGGCGCCTGGCCCTTGCCGAACGACCGCATGTCGCCATCGGCCTTGGCCCAGATCTTGTGCAGATCGCCGAGCGACGCCACGCGATCCGCCACCGGCTTCTCCAGCCACTCGGAGATGATCCGGGCACGCTCCATGCCGCTCTTCGTGCCCCAGCCGCTGTTCATTCCGCCGACGGCGTCGAGCGCCTCGTGATCGAACGCGTCGTCGCCGCACGCGCTGAGGATCACGCTTTCGATATCGCCCGCCGGGAGATCGAGCTGACGACGGATAAACGGTCGGAGGCCGTCGCCGCGCGGCAGTTCCTCCATCGCGGCGGGCGCACGGGCGCAGGCGCGCAGGAAATTCTCCGCCTCCCCCTCGCCGAGCCGCACGCTGAGCCGACCGATCGTATCGATCGGCTTGGCCCTTCCCTCGCGGTCGGCCGTGACGAGCATGTCCGCAAGCGCCTCGCGCGCCAGCACCGCTTCCTCCCTGCCCTCCAGCGGTCGAAAGCCCGGCACCAGCCCCGCCTCGACGGGAAAGGCCGCCAGCAGCCCCTGGCAGAAGCTGTGGATCGTCTGGATGCGCAGGCCCCCGCCCGGCGCATCGAGCACCTTGGCGAACAGGGTGCGCGCATAGGCAATCAGGCGCGGATCGAGATGATCTTCGCCCAGCGCGAACAGGTCCTTCTTCAGATCCCGCTCGTCCATCCGCACCCAGGCGGCGAGCCGCGCGCTGATCCGTCCGGCCATTTCCGCCGCGCCAGCCTTGGTGAAGGTGAGGCACAGGATCGCTCCCGGGTCGACGCCGCGCAACAACAGCCGAAACACGCGTGCGGTGAGCACCTGCGTCTTGCCCGTGCCGGCCGAGGCCGACAGCCAGACATGCGCGTCCGGCGCGCTTGCCGCCGCCTGGTTGCCCTTGAGTAGCGGGAGAGCCCCGGACCTAACCCCGCTCACGGCCGTACCATTCGTCGCGGCGCATCAGCTGATCATAATCGGCATAAGGCGCATATTCGGGATGGAGCTTCGCGGTGAATGCCTCGAGGCCGGTCAGCCATGCCGCCACTGCTTCGGTGAAATGATGCGCGGCGAGCGCGGTGAAGTCCTGCGGCAGCACCTTGTCGCCCTTGCCCGCCGGATCGACCGGCGAGGTGACATAGCCGAAACTGTCGTTGCGCTTGCCGAGCGACCAATATTCGAAGCCGCGCGCCTCACCTCGGATGCCCTCATAGCCGCCGCGCTCCGCGATCAACCCGAGCAGCCCGAGTTGCAGGCTGAACCCGGCCCGCACCGCCGCCGGCGAGGGCGCCTTGCCCGTCTTGTAGTCGATTACCGCCAGGCTGCCGTCCGGAAGGCGGTCAATCCGATCGAACTTGCCGGTCAGCGTCACGCCGGCAATCGCGATCTTGCCCTCGCGCTCGACCGCCAGCACCTCCCTGCCGAGCGCTGCACCGCGTCCGATTTCGGCGGCGATCCAGTCGATCGCCTCCATCAGCCGCGGCTGCCACAGCGCGCGCATCATCGGATGCGTTCGCTCGTCGGCAAGCATCGCCAGTGCGCGCACGTGCAGCGCGCCCGGTGCGCACTGATCTTCCCGCGCCCAGGTTTCGAGAATCTCGTGCACCGCCGTGCCGCGCCACGCGGCGCTGGGATCGGCGTCGACCGGATCGAGCGGCATCAGCCGCAGGATGCGCTTGGCGTAAAAGGCATAGGGATCGGCTTTCAGGCGATCGACATCGGTCACCGCGATTCGCGTCGGGCGCAATGCGGCGGGAGGCGAAGGCGCCGGCTGATCGGCGGGCAGATGATCGCCGGGCGTGTCGAGCGCGCGCGTCCAGCCTTCCAGCGCTCGCGCCCGTTCGAAGCGATCACCCGCAAGCGCCTGCAATCTCAGCCAGAACCGGGAGGCAATGGCCGGCTGACTGGCATCGCGACGGGCGCGCGTGATCAACGCCCGCGGCGCACCGAGCGCGCTGGCCAGATCGTGCGCCGACACGCCGACGCGCCGTTCCAGGCCAGGCAGGCCGAGTTCGGCGCGGATGCGCGGCGCCAGCCAGGGATCGGGCGCGGGTTGCCCCGGCCAGGTTCCCTCGTTGAGACCGCCCAGGATCATCAGGTCGGCGGTCTGTAACCGCGCCTCGATCAGACCGTAGATGGCGAGGCGCGGATGGCCGCCCTGCGGCGGACGCACCGCGACTTCGTCCATCAGCGTCTTCAGCAGCGGCGCGAGACTGGCCGGCTCCACGCTCGATGGCCCGGCACCGGCTTCCGCCTCCAGTCCCGCGAGGAGCTCGGACGCAGCGCGCCCGGCCGGCCCACTCCACAGGGCGTCGCCGCACAGCGCCTGCGCCGTCTCGCGCAGCGCCGCCAGCAACGTCGTCAACGGCTGCGGGCCAGCTTCGAAGGTCGCCTCGATCGGCGCGAGCAGCGCACGTGCCTCGGGCCACCAGGAAGCCGCCTCGGCGCGCAGGCGCCGCTCGCGCTCCGGCGGATCGGCAAGATGGTCGTCGATCCCGGCGAGGCCCGGTGCCGGCCGCGGCCCGCGCAGCACCCGATCGAGCCGGCGCGCTCCTTCCAGCCAGGCGCCGCGCACTTCACCGAAACGGACTAGCGGGTGCTTGAGCAATGTCAGCAATGCAAGCGGCGCGAAACGTTGGGTCGCCGCTTCGGCCAGCGCGGTCAGCAGCGTTCCCGACGGCAGGATCGACAGCGCCCGGCCCGCCGAGTCGTCGATCTCGATCCCCCAGCGCGCTGCATGGGCCGCGACCCGCCGGGCCAGCGCGCGATCGGGCGTCACCAGCGCCGCCGTGCGTCCGGGCACCTCGAGCACTTCGCGCAAGGCAAGCGCGATGGCCTGCGCCTCCTCGGCCGGTGTCGCGAGTTCGGCGGCAGCGATACCGGACAGGCGACGATCCTCGGCCTCGAGCGACGTCCATTTGCCGGTAAACTCCGCAGGCGCCAGCGCATTGGCGATGGCCCGCCCACGTGCCGGCGTGGCATCATGCCCTCCGCCGTCGCGCCATGGCAGGAATTCGCCGCGATTCACGCCCATCCGTTCGAGCATCAGCTTCAGATGGAATTGCGGGTGCGTCTCGATCGACCGGCTGCGAAAGCCGGTCACCGGGTCGGGCTGATGCGGGCCCAGCGCCTGCCATTCGCCTTCGTCCATCGCGGTCGCGAGATCGGCGAGGACCACCATGCCCTGGGGCAGTTCGGAGACGCAACGCATCAGCCGCGCAACGGCCGGCGCGGAATCGGTGATCCCCGCCGCGCAGACAAAGCCCCCAGGCGGATCCGCGCGCCACCGCGCTGCGAGCCGCCGGAGCAACTGCGCGCGCCGATCCGCCAGGTCTATCCTGGCCAGCCGCGCCAGTTCGAGCGGCCAGCGATCGAGCACGATTCCGAACAACGCCAGCGCGCGCTGCCAGTGATCGGACAGGTCCTCGCTCAGTTCCAGCTCGCGCAACCGAGCGGGCGCCACTTCCTCGACGAGCAACTGATCGAGCGTCCGCGCGAGATCGCCTGCGAGTCGGACCGCCTCGGCGGCGTCGACCGGGTGGCCGCTGCGCAGACGCTCCTCGGCAACCAGCCGGGCAAGGATCATCCGCCGCTGGAGCGGCGGTACCGCCGGCGGTACCGGGTCGCTATCGTCAGCCGGGTCCAGCGCAGCGCCGGCCGCCTCGTCGAGTGCGGGGTCGCCGATCGCGACCAGCCGGGGCAGCAACAGGCCGCCCTCGCTCGCGCGCACAAAGGCATCGGTCATGGCGCGCCGGGCGCGGTTGTTCGGCAGCAGCACCAGTCCGCGCGCCAGCCCCAGCGGCTCGTCGCCGAAGCGCCGGATCAGTCCTGCGGCAAGCGCGTCGGCGAAGGCCCTGTGCGCGGGTATGGTGAAGAGTTGCGGCTTGCGGGCCTCAGCCATCGGCCAGCATGGCTTCGGTACTGCCGATCGCGGCCGGCGTGCCGACATCGAACCACAGGCCCTGGTGGACCAGCCCATAGGCGCGGCCGGCGGCGATTGCCCGTTCCCAGAACACCATGGTCGAGAAGGGCCCCTCTGGCCAATCGGCGATCACGCGTGGCGACAGGATCTGCACGCCCGTATAGACGAACGGCGCCGGCCTGCCCGGCTGGCGGCGCTTGGTGATCCGGCCATCCGGCGCGAGATGGAAATCCCCCTGCCCGCCATGGTTATAGGCCTTGGCCAGCGGCACGACGAGCAGCAGCGCGTCCATGGTGGCGTCGTCCCAGCGCGCAGCAAGCAGGCGGATCGCATCGGCCGGCCCGTCGATCCACAAATTGTCGCTGTTGACGACCAGAAACGGCTTGTCGCCAATCAGCGCTCGCGCCTGGACGATCCCGCCGCCGGTCTCCATCAACTGGCCGCGCTCGTCCGATACTACGACGTCGATGCCTTTGACCCGGTGTGTCAGATGCGCTTCGAGCGCGTCGGCCAGGTAATGCACGTTCACCACGGCGCGCTTCACGCCGGCCGCACGCAACCGGTTGAAAACATGGTCGATCAACGGCCGTCCGGCGACCTCGACCAGCGGCTTGGGCCGCGTCGCGGTCAGCGGGCGCATCCGCTTGCCGAGACCTGCCGCCATCACCATCGCGGTTTCGGGGACCACGCCGCCTGGATCGGGCCGGATCGCGAGGGTACGCTTGATCGTCATCGTGTGGAAATCGCCATGGGGTCGCCGCGCAGGTCGGCCGGGATGTTCGCGTCGAACCAGGCCTTCACCGGCGCCAGCGCCGGGTGAAGGAGGTCGCGCTCCAGATAGCGCCATACGCGCGGGCAAAGCGTCGGATAGCGCGGCTTGCCGTCACGCTTCCACAGCCGGGTGAAAATGCCGAGGATCTTTGCGTTCCGCTGCGCGCCGAGCACATGATAAGCGATGTCGAAATCCTCTCCCGCGTCCATGATCCGCGTGTAGCGCGCCAGCATGACGGCTTCGAGACCCGGATCGACGTCGCGCCGCGCATCCTGCAACAGCGAGACGAGGTCATAGGCAGGATGGCCCGCGAGCGCGTCCTGGAAATCGAGCAGGCCGAGCGCGTCGGTTCCCCCGATCAGCATCAGATTCTCGGCATGATAGTCGCGCAGCACCGTCACCTGCCGTCCGACGAGCGCGGCGTCGAACACGGCATCCCATGCCGCGTCGTAACCGGCCTGGTCCGGCTCGATCCCGACCGCCGGGCAATACCATTCGGTCAGCAGGTTCGCCTCGCGATGCAACACCGCACGGTCATAGGGCTGCAATGGACCCGCCTCATGCGCGTGCAGGCGTATCAGAACGTCGATCGCCGCCTCGTACAGGGCGGCTTCGCGATCCGCTGCGGCGTCCACCGTCTCGCGCATCCGGACATCGCCGAAGTCCTCGATCAGCACCAGCCCTTTGTCGAGATCGACGCCGTGGATCGCAGGGGCGGCAAAGCCGCGCTCGACCAGCCAGCGCGCGATATCGATGAACGGCCGCGGATCCTCGTGCGGCGGCGGGGCGTCCATCAGGATCGCGCTGCGCCCTGTCGCCACGACGCGGAAATAGCGCCGGAACGAGGCATCGCCGGCGACCGGCAGGATTTCGGCGCCTTCCCAGCCATTCGATGCAAGGAAGGCGGCGGCCGCCGCCGGGGGAATCATATCTGCTGCCATCGCGCCTTCCATGCCGCCGGCACCTCGGCTGTCAAGGCGCGCCTGCCGTCCGGCATGATCGCAAGGGTAAGCGCGAGCGCATCGGGCCACGCGCCAGGCGCCCGTTCGGGCCATTCGACGACCAGCAGCGAATCACCGAGCGCCTCGTCCAGCCCAAGCTCCTCGATCTCGTCCGGGTCCTCGATCCGGTAGAGATCGACATGCAGCACCGGGAACCGGACTTCGGGCGGCGCATAGGGCTGCACGATCGCAAAGCTCGGGCTCGGCGCCTCACCCTCCAGCCCGAGCGCTGCGAGAAGGCCGCGCGCGATGCTCGTCTTGCCGGCACCGAGCGGGCCGGCGAGCGTCACCACGTCTCCCGGCATAGCCAGGTCGGCAAGGCGCGCGCCAAGGGCCTCGGTTGCAGCGGGGTCGGCCAGCGTCAGCATCGGCCCGGCAACAGCGCCGTATCTTCCTGGAAGACGGATCGAGACATTGGCAAACTCCCGTCACGGACAAGCAGGCCGCGCATGATTCTATCCGCCCAGGCTAGCGCCGCGGCAATTCCACGGTGATGAATGTCCCCTCTCCCCGCTCCGACACCAGTTCGATCGTCCCGCCATGCGCCTCGACGAACTGCTTGGCGAGCGGCAGCCCCAGCCCCAGCGCACGCTCGCCGCCCCGGGTGACGCCCGGCTGCGCGAAGCGATCGAAGGCGTGGGCGACCGCGTCCGCGGCCATGCCCGCCCCGTCGTCGGACACGACGATCCGCGCCGCCTTGGCGCTCCCATCGACATGGAGCAGGACGCGCCCACCCTCCTCGCTGCCCCCGATGGCGTGGCGCAGCAGATGTTCGATCACCTGCCGCAGCCGCTGTGCGTCACCCTTGAGGCTCCCGGCCGAGGGCAGTACCTCGACAGCGAAATCGAGCTTCCTGCGTCGCACGAGCGGCTGGATCGCCTCGGCCGCCTCGCGCGCGACTGCCTCCAGATCGACTTGCTTCATCTCAAGTACGGGTGCCTTGCCGTCATTCTGGGTGAGATCGAGCACCTCGTCGACAAAGAAGCCGAGCCGCTCGACCGATTCGAGGATCGCCGCGACATAGCCGTGCGCATCCTTGCTCAGCTTCCCGGCATAGCCCTCGGCGAGCATCTCCGCGAAGCCGCTGATCGACGTGATCGGCGTGCGCAGTTCATAGCTCATGTTCGCGACAAAGGCGGTCTTGATCCGATCCGCCGCCTCCAGCGCTTCGTTGCGATCGCGCAAGGCCCGCTCGATCCGTCGGCTGTCCGAGATATCGAGCATGGTGAAGAGCCCGTTGCCGTCGGGCAGCGGCACCGCCGCGAGTTCGAAGAAGCGGCCATCGGCGAATTCCAGTTCTCCGCCGCGCTGCTGTCGCTCGACCGTCGAAGCGCGCACCAGATCGCCGATCAGCGCCTTGCGCGCCGGCTTCGCGAGTTGCCGCGCCGCCGCGTCGGCCAGGGCATCGACCCCGGGATGCGTCGCCAGGAATTCTTCCTCGAAGCCCCAGAGCGCGCGGAACTTGTTGTTCCACAATTGCAGCCGCCCGTCAGCGGCGAACACGCCCAGCGCCTCATAGAGGTTGTCGAAGGTCGCCGTGCGCACCCGCAACAAGGTGTCGCGCGCACTGGCGAGTTGCACCTGCTCGGTACGATCCTCGAAGATCAGCAGCAACCCGCCATCGGGCAGGGGCTGAGCGACAACGCGCAGATGCACCCCGCCCGGCAAATGCCATTGCTCTTCCATCGCACCGCCGGCCGCGAGGAACCAGTCGCGGCGTTCCGCCTTCCAGCCTGGGAAGTCGCGCACTTCGGGCAGGCGCTTTGCCTCGCGCATCCGCTCGAGCACACGATCGAATTCGGGCCGATCCGCAAGCCACTCGGCCTCCATGGCGAAGAGACGACGGAAGGGCTGGTTGCAAAAGGCCAGTGTCCGATCCGGCGCGAACTGAACCACGCCCGCTGACAGCCGGTCGAGCATCGCGCGTTGCGCATCGGCGAAGCGCTTGATCCCCGCGCGCGCCTGTTCCAGCTCCTCGATGTCGACCGCGAAGCCCGCGACTCCGCCGACCGGAAGCGGCACGTCATAGACGCGCAACATGCGGCGCATGCCACGGATGGTGGCCGGCATCGCCTGCGTCTGTGGCTTGTCCGTATCGCGCGCGGCCACCGCGCTCGCCAGCGGACCGCCCAGCCCGGATCCCTCCACCAGTTCCAGTCCGCGTCGAATGACATCCGCCGCATCGGCACCCTCGACGGCATCGACATAGGCGGAATTGACCATCGCAAGCCGCATGTCGGGCGCGCGGTACCACATCGGCATCGGCGCCGCCTCGATCAGGCCGGTCAGCGCCTCGAACGCCGCCAGCGCCTCCGCGCGTTCCTCGCCGAGCCGCCCGATCTCGGCCTCGCTCTCCGTCGCGTCGAACACCCACAGCACGACTCCGCCCGGCGCCTGCAGACCGCGCGGCGCCCGGTTCCCCCGGATCATCAGCGAGCGTGAGGACCCTCGGGCGCGAACCGCGCGCGCAAAGGCCCGCCCCGCCTTCTGCGCGGCCGCAATATCGGCCGCGAGCCCCCGCGCATCCTCGGGGGTCAGCCCCGCATCGCGCCCGGAAAGATCATCGAGATAGCGCGGTGCCGGCGACAGCCCGAACCAGTCGGCCAGTCGATCGGGCAACTCCAGCCGCCCGTCGGCCCGCACCACCATCGCCAGCGCGGGCGCCGAGCCGAGCAATGCCTCAAGCCGGGCATTGGCGACGAGCGTCGACGCCGCGGCACGACGTGCGCGAAGGCCGAGATAAAGCGCGACGCAGCCCCCCCCAATCAGAAGGGCGAGAATAACCCCGGCTATCACGCTTCCGAGAACGGATATCTGGATCACCGCAGCCCCTTTAGGCGCCATCGACACGTTGCGCGCATTCTCGCGCAACTGTCCCTAGGCGATCGGCCGTCGAATTTCAAAAGATTGCAAATTCGTCGCGAATAGGGCCGCTTCGGGTACATAGTGTGACATTTGTGAAACAACTGCGACGTTGCGCCGGAAAATCGCTTACTGCCCGCTTGCCGCCCTATCGGATATTGCGCAGACTTTGCGCTGCAATGTTTCGTAAAAGGGGCCAAACAATGCGCAAATTCAGCTTCAATTCATCGACCGCACTGTCGTCGGCAGCGATTCTCGGCGCTCTTGCGTTCGCCGCGCCCGCTGTCGCGCAAACGGCGCCCGACACCGGCGCGCCGCAGACCGCGGACACCCCGGCGGCGCAAGCGGCTGTTTTGCCGCCGGAACCTGAACCGGATACCAAGGACAGCAAGGACATTGTGGTCACCGGCTCGCGGATCAAACGCACAACAAACTTCAATAGTCCGTCGCCAATCGCTATCATTGATCCCGAAATCGCCGAAAAACGCGGTGTGATGGATACCGCCGAGCTGCTGCAGTCGAGCCCGATCGCCTCGGGCTCCGCGCAGGTCACAAGCGCGATCTCGTCCAATTTCGTGACCGATGGCGGCCCTGGCGCCTCTACCATCTCGTTGCGCGGGTTGGGCGCCGACCGTACGCTGGTGCTGCTGAACAGCCGCCGCGCCGGGCCGGCGGGCACGCGCGGCGCGGTGTCGTCATTCGACCTCAACGTCCTGCCTCAGTCGATCATCCAGCAGGTCCAGATCGAAAAGGACGGCGCCTCGTCGGTCTATGGTTCCGACGCGATCGCCGGCGTGGTGAATATCATCACCAAGACCAAGACCAAGGGCCTGGAACTCAGCGCCTCGGGTAACGTGTCGCAGGACGGTGGTGCCGACCAGTACCGTATCAGCGGCGCCTATGGCAAAGAATGGGGCGGCCCAAATGCCGGTCACTTCATGCTCGCAGCCGACTATTATCATCAGACCGAGCTCGCGCAGGGCCAGCGCCGCAATCTCGACTGTCCCGAAGACTATGTGTTCAACAAGAGCGGCAGCCGCATCGACCTGGTGAATCCGATCACGGGCAAGAACCGCTGCGCCCAATTGAGCTGGGGGCAGGTCTATCTGTACGACTATAGCGGCGCGTCCGTCCGCACGGGTCGCGGCGGCTATTCCTATGGCAACGAGAATCTCGGCGCCTATGTCCCAAACCTGAGCCCCGCGTTCACGTTGGGCGATTTCGGCGTGCCAAGCAATTTCTATATGATGGGCTACAACCCCACCTCGGCGTCGATCGACCATCTCTATAATCCGCTCTACGCTGCCGCGACGGTCGTTCCGGACACCAAGCGCCTCACCTTCTACGGTGACGCGTCGGTGAAGCTCGGCGATCATGTCGAGCTTTATGCCGAAGGGCTCTGGAACCGTCGCGAGACCTACCAGAACGGCTTCCGTCAGTTTTGGGACTATATGTACACGGAGGACTTGGGCGGCCCGCCGTCGGGCTTCACCGGTACCGGCCTCCTGAGCCCGACCCCGATCACCGACTGGTCGGACAGCTCGCAGAAAGTGACCTACTGGCGCGCCGTCGGCGGTGCGCGCGGCGATTTCGGGTCGTTGCTCGAGAGCTGGACCTGGGACGGGTTCGTTCAATACAGCAAATCAGTTGGCCTCTACAGCAGCGACCAGATCTACAACGATTCAGTCAGCCAGCAGACGAACTATGGCTTCGGCGGGTCGTGCACCAGCAGCGACCTGACGGCCGTGCGCAAGGTCGCTTGCCTTCCGATCAATTGGACCAGTCCGGACTTCCTGGCCGGGATATTCACCCCTGCCCAGCGCAATTACCTATTCGGCTATGAAACGGGCAAGACCGTTTACAAGCAGCTCAACGTCGAGCTCACGGCAACCGGCAACCTGTTCAAGCTGCCGGCGGGTGATGTCGCCGCCGCAGTCGGCGTCGCATGGCGCCGGGATTCGATCTTCGACCGGCCGGGCGACATCACCTATGCGCTCAAGGCAGGTGCCGACTCTACCCTCGCCAGCTCCTACACCAATAACAGCTGGGGCAACACCTCGTCAGGCATCACGGCCGGCCACAACATCACCAAGGAGGCGTTCGCCGAACTCGATGTTCCGGTCATCCACAACACGCCGTTCATCCAGGAGTTCGGCTTGTCGGGATCGGTTCGCATCACGAATTCGACCGCGACCAGGGACTCGAACGGGCTGCTATATCCAGACCCCGCCAACCCGGGTCAGAATATCCCGCAGAAGCTGACGTCATACAGCGACAACGGCAACGTCACCTACAAGTTCGGTGCGAACTGGAAGGTGAATGACTGGCTGCGCTTCCGAGGCACATGGGGAACTTCGTACCGCGCGCCAGCACTCTTCGAGGATTTCCTCGCCGATCAGTCGAGCTTCGTCAGCCAGCGCTCGATCGATCCCTGCATCAACTACGACGCTCCCGGAAGCACGACGCCGCAGATCATCAAGACGAACTGCGCTGCGGCCGGCATTCCCGGCAACTATACCGGCGGCTCGGCGACGGCGACTGTCTTGGCCGGAGGCGGTGTCGGTGTGGTCCATGCCGAAACCTCGACGGCGAAGACGGCCAGCATCATCCTGACCCCGAAGTTCGACTTCCTGCCGGACACCAGGATCAACCTGGCGGTCGACTATTTCAACATCGAGGTGAAGGGCGAGATCGCGCAGCTGGGTGCCGCGAACATCGTGAAAGGGTGCTACAGTTCTAACTTCTACCCGACCGATTCGCTTTGCAGCCTTTTCACGCGGCAAACGACGGCGCCGGTTCATGCCATCTCGATTGTACATGACAGCTTCATCAACGTGAACCGGCAGGCGAATGAGGGTGTCGATGTCACCGCCAACCTGGCACAGGACATGGGTAGCTGGGGCAAGCTTGACTTTACCGCCGAGATGACCTGGCAGATCAAGGACACGCGCGCGCTGTTCTCTGGGACCGAAGAGGATCTCAACGGCCGTGTCGGCGATCCCTCATGGACGGGCGCGTTCAACCTGCAATGGAGCAAGGACAGCTTCTCGATCTATTATGGCCTGAACGTCGTCGGGGGGGCCACGGATCTCAACGAGCAGATTCGCGATAACGCGAATATCCCCAGCTTCACCGGATGCTATCCGGCGACCCCGACAACCGGATCGTCCGTTGCCTATCCGGCAGGGTATTGTGTGAACGAGCGGGTTAGCCCGGTCTTTTACCACAGCATCTCGATCACCAAGAAACTGCCTCACATCGAAGTCACGATGGGCGTTACAAACCTGTTCAACACCAAGCCGCCCCGTGTCTCCATCTGGGGAAATTCCGAGACTACGACGGTCGGTCAAAGCGTGTTCTCGTCCCAATACGACCTGATCGGTCGTCGCGGCTTCGTGACCGTCAAGTCGCACTTCTGACGACCTGCACGTCCGGGGATGCCGGCGCCGTCGGCTCCCCGGGCTTGCGCCTCAAAAAGTTCGACGGCAGACCGGCCATAGCTTGAACCGGCGCCCTTGACCGGCCGGCAGAGGAAATAGCATGCCCATCGTCCGGATGACGCCCGACACGTTGAACGAAGAGAATAGGCGCTTCGAACAGGCGCCCTTGCGCCAGACATTGTTCCTCAACAGCGTGCCCAAATGCGGCAGCCATTTGCTGCGCAACATCATCCGCATGTTCGTGCCGGTCGAGCAACAATATCACGAACAGTTCCTGCAATGGGCCAATCTTGGCGAGCATCTGTCGGCGCTCGACGCGAAGCGGCCGCAAGTGAGCTGGGGTCATTTGTTCTTCGCCGACAATTCGGCGATGGAGTTGGCGCATGCGCGCAAGATCCTGTTGGTGCGGGACCCCTATTCCTGGGTTCTGGCGCGGGCGCGCTTCTTTTTGTCTGACGAATTCAGCGGCAATGTCGATCGGCTCAAGAACGGCGAGCTGACTGTCCCGGAACTGCTCAACCTGATGATCTTCGGAATCTATCAGAAGGCGCCGCCGATGTACGACATCTTCACCAACAACGCGGTCGCTTGGCTTGGCACCGGGGTCCATCTGATCCGCTACGAGGATCTGGTGGGTCACCTGAAAGCGCTCGACGGCCGCGATGCCGAATATTTCTTCGGGACCCTGTTGGAAGCCTGCGGCATCGCGATGCCGGATGACTGGCGCGAGCGTGTGCGGGTCGGGTCGGACCGTAAACAGAGCGGCACCGCACGCGAAAACCTGAGCGGCATCGCGATAGACTTTCCCGACGAGTTGCCCGACATCCAGAAACGCTTGGTCAATTATGCCTCGCCAGGCCTGCGCGCGATCCTCGGCTATAGCTGATGCGAAAAGGGCGGCCCAAACGGGCCGCCCCTCCTCGTTTCGCCCGGTGGCGACCAATCAATAGCGATAGTGGTCGGGCTTGAACGGTCCTTGGACCGGCACGCCGATATAGCCGGCCTGCTTCGGGGTGAGCGTCGACAGCTTCACGCCCAGCTTTTCGAGATGCAGCGCGGCGACCTTCTCGTCGAGATGCTTCGGCAGGACGTAGACGTCGTTCTTGTAGTTCTCGCCCCTGGTC
>CAISGR010000235.1 GCA_903884945.1 uncultured bacterium | reverse complement strand
CGGCCCGCGCTTCGCCACATATCTGCGCGTCACAAACAACGATGTCGATCACGCGCTCGCTCTGTACCAGTGGAATCTGGAAATTTCGGCGGCCTTTATCGTGCCGTTGCAAGTGTGCGAAGTCGCGGCGCGCAACGGCGTCGTCGAGGCGATCGAGAAGGTGCATGGGCCAAACTGGCCATGGTCGAACGGTTTCATTCGCAGCTTGCCGGTTCCCAAGAAGGCTTACCACTACAATCCGCAGAACAATCTGCGCGAGGTTGCAGCAAGGCAGCCTACGACCGGCAAGGTGGTGGCGGAACTCAACTTCGCCTTCTGGGAAAAGGTGTTCACGGTCGGCCAGGACAACCGCCTTTGGGTTCCCAATGGAAACTTCAATGCCTCATTCCCGGGCGTTCCTAACGCAACACCCATTCCCACGGCCCGTGCGGCCGCCTTCAACGCACTGCTGACGATCCGACATTTCCGGAATCGCATCGCGCATCATGAGCCGATATTCGGTCGAAACCTCGCCGCCGACTATGCGCTCCTTCATGAGGTAATTGGCTGGAGAAGCAGCGTCGCTGCCAACTGGGTGGACAAGATTCAGGGGGTGACCGCGCTTATTTCAAACAGGCCTTAACTCGCTGTCACGGTTTCCCTACGCGGCACCTCGCCCAATCCATGATGATTGCGGCTACGCAGCCAATTGCGCCGAACCTGGTTTACGCCGACCTTTTGCCTGTTTGGATTTCACCACTTTGGAATCGAGATACCCCTCCCAATCCTTCATCAGCGCGCGTCGTTTCAGGAACGCATCCCCTCGCCGGTAGGCGCGTGTGGTCTCGTCCCCGATCTGATGGGCGAGTGCCTGCTCCACGACCGATTCCGGGTGGTTTGTCATTTCGCCCATATAGTCGCGAAACGCGCTACGCATGCCATGCACGGTATAATGACCAAGCTTCATCCGGCGGAGCACCATCGTCATCGACATCTGGGAGAGCGGCTTTCCCATCTTTTGCCCTTCGAACACGAACGTGCCCGGATCGCAGTTGGAGCCCTTCGCGATCTCACGAAGGATTTCGACGGCGCGATCCGGCAGCGGGATGCGGTGTTCGACGCCCATCTTCATGCGATCGGCGGCGACATTCCACACGGCATCGTCCAAATTCACCTCGGACCAGGTCATGCGCAACGTCTCATTGGTACGCGTTGCGCAGAGAATGGTGAACTCAAGCGCACGTGCCGCGAGCGCCGGCCGACGGCGCAGGCGAAGGATGAAATCGGGCAGATCTTCAAACGGCATAGCCGGATGATGGCGGACCTGCGATTTCCTCCTGCGGCGTGGCAATAGATGGATCAGATTGCCTCGCCAGCGTGCGGGATTCTCCCATGGGCCGGCGATGTGCTTCGATGCCTTGGCCGCATCGAGGATGTTCTCAATCCGTCCACGCAAACGCCCCGCAGTTTCCGGAGTCGAGCGCCAGATCGGTTGTAGCACTGCAACCACGTCATCGACGGTGATCACATCAACCGGAATGCTGAGCAACGACTTCCCGTGCGTCTTGATCGTGTTGCGCCACTGCTGGCGATGCTTGGGATTCTTCCATCCCTCTTCCTGGGTGTCGATAAAGGCTTCTGCGAAGGGACCGAATAGCGGAGAACCACTCTGCTTCACGGTTTCCGGTTCGGCCTCTGGCTTCCGCTCCGGCTCGGCCTGCCTGGTGGTTCGCCGCTGCTCGATCGGGTCGAGACCATCGATCAATAGCTGCCGCGCCGCCGCCGCTTCTTCCCGCGCCTTTGCCAGCGACACATCCGCGACGGCTCCGAGGCCCATCTCGTGTCGGCGCTTATTGCGCTCGTAGGTGAATGCCCAGCGCTTCGATCCATCGGTCTTGATGCGGAGGTAGAGGCCGCCGCCATCGCCGTACCATCCGGGCGCAGACAGCGTGGTGACGCGGCGAGGGCTAAGCTTGTGCAGTGGGCGTGACATTTCGAATCTCAGTGGCTCCGTCGAACTGCCCGTTTGCGAATCACGCCCGGGTCTGCGCCCGGGTTTGTGCGCTGGATCGGAGCGAACCGGTCCGAACTGCGGCGACCTGCAATCCGGATAAATATCCGCTAAGCAGTTGTTTCTGATGGCTAAATATGTCAGAAAAAGTCAGTTTACGCAAAGCAGTGGAAAGTGGGGTTCGAATCCCTCCCGCTCCGCCAACTCTCTGTCATTTTGCCCGCGCGACTGGCGCTTAGCCCCGAGTGGCGCGCGCGGCATTACCAGCCTTTTTGCCGCCCGGGCGGAGGGCAGCAGGAAGTCCGTGCGCGAAGCGATTATCTGATCGCATATGATCGAACGCAATGCGCCGAAGGGGAAGAGGGGTGGCTCGGGTCGCCCGTCCTCCCGCATCCCCCCTCGGCGGGTGGATCAGGCCTTCACGAAAGCGAGCAGATCGGGGTTGAGGACATCGCCATGGACGGTCAGCATGCCATGCGGATAGCCCTTGTAGATCTTGAGCGTACCGTTCTTCAGCAGCTTGATCTGGAGCATCGCGGCGTCGGTATAGGGGACGACCTGATCGTCATCGCCCTGCATCACGAGCGTAGGAACCGTGATCGTCTTGAGGTCGTCGGTCTGGTCGGTCTCGGAGAATGCCTTGATGCCTTCATACTGCGCCAGCGCGCCGCCCATCATGCCCTGACGCCACCAATTGTCGATGACGGGCTGCGACACCTTCGCGCCCGGCCGATTGAAGCCATAGAAGGGCCCGGAGGCGACGGCGGCGTAGAATTCCGCACGGTTCGCAGCCAGCGCCGAGCGGAACCCGTCGAAGACCGCGATCGGCGTGCCGCCGGGGTTGTCTGGCGTCTTGAGCATCAGCGGCGGAACCGAACTGACCAGCACCGCCTTCGCGACGCGGCCCTGCGGCTGTCCGTAGCGCGCGACATAGCGCGCCACTTCACCGCCCCCGGTCGAGTGCCCGATATGCACGGCGTTCTTCAAGTCGAGATGCTCGACCACGGCCGATGCGTCCGCCGCATAATGGTCCATGTCGTTACCCGTGCCGGCCTGCGACGAGCGGCCATGCCCACGGCGATCATGCGCGACGACGCGATAGCCATTGGCGAGGAAGAACAGCATCTGCGCGTCCCAGTCGTCCGCCGACAGCGGCCAGCCGTGATGAAACACGATCGGCTGGGCGTCCCTGGGGCCCCAATCCTTGAAGAAGATTTCGGTGCCGTCCTTTGTCGTTACATATCCGCTGCTCATGATGGTGTCTCCATGGACTTGGGGGGAAAGGGATCGGCCGAGGGCCGCCGCGGGAAGCAAGGTCGCCGCCGCGACGCCGGCGGCGCCGACGACGTCAGCGCGTCGGGACAGTTCTAATCGGGGTTCTGGCACGTTCGTTCGCCTCCTGGTTCGACGGGATCGCGTCGGCAACGCCAAGCTAGGGCGCGTCCGGCCGCGGAAGAATCATACGAAGGTTTCGCAGGCCCCGATGGCTGGCGATCCGGCTGACAAACCGGGCATGGCGAGGCAGTCGCACCGATCCGGATCCTAGGCGAGGGCCTCGAAACTGATCGAATTCTGGATCTCGACGGTCGCCGGGCCGAGCGACATCGGGCAGCGTACGCCGGGCATGGCGGCGACGTCGAACAGTTCGGTGATATGGCCTTCGAGCCTGATCCATTCGACGATATCACCGGTTGCGAGACTCACGATCAGGATGCCGCACCACGGCTCGGCATCGCGCGCCTTCATCTCGCCGTCGAGCAGGAGCCCGTTGAAGGTGCCGTTGCGCGGCTTGGAAACGGTGACGACCGCATGGCCGTCATGGATCGCGAGCCCGCGCAGGAAGCCCGGGCAAAAAGCGATATCGGTCTTGGCGCCGCTGGCCGGATCGACGCGAATGATCCGTCCGCGACCACTGTCGAGCGCATAAAGCATATCGCCGACGACGCGCGGCGAATGCGGCATCGAGAGCTGGTCGGTGACGATGCGATCGGTCTCGACCTCGATCAGCACGCCGCCTTCATGGCGCCGTTCCCGCCAGCCGGCGAGCACATCGGAGCGGCTGACGGCGGTCACGAAGCGCGGCTTCCCCTTGTCCATCGCCAGACCGTTCAGGTGGCAGCGATCTTCCGGCGCGAGCTTCGAAATGAAGTTCGGCTTCCAGACGGGCCTGAAGCTGTGCGTCAGGTCGAGCGTGCACAGGCAGCTATATTTGGTGTTGACGAAGATCACCCTGCCCTCGCCATCGATGCCGACTTCATGGATATCGACATCCCCGGTGGTCTGGGCATTGCGCGGCACCAGCACCGTGTCGAACGCCTGGTTGGCGACCTCGCCCCGGCGCAGCATGTTTTCGAAACGCCACAGCTGGAAGAGCGAGCCGAGGTAAAGCCGGCCCGGCATCCAGCACAAGCCCATCGCGCGCTGGAAATTCTGCTGGTTGAACGAGACGGTGCCGTTCGGATGCGCTCCGACCAGGAACAATTGCCCGGTCTGGTAGGAGGTGAAGGCGAGGCTGCTATCATGGCTGCGCAACCAGGCGTTGAAGCCGCGCGATACCGTGATGCTGGTTGTCCCCGGTGCCGCCGCCGCAGGCCCCTCGCCGGGCGCGAAGGCCTGCCCCGTGGTCGGATGGCTCGTCGGGTAGGCGCCTGCGCCCACGGGGGTCTTGTCGGTCATCATGTCTCACAAATTCGAGCGATGCGGGGAGGCGACGGCACCTCCCCCTCCATCAAGGTCAAAGTTTGAAGGAAAGGCCGACGCGACCGCCGCCGCCGCCGGCGCCACCACCGAAATCGGCTTCGCCCTCGAAGAAGCCGGACACCCGCCCGACCGACAGGAAGTTCACGCCCAGCGCGCCGTGGCCATAATCCCGCGGGGCGAGGCCGGGCACGTGCTGGCTGGCACCGCCGGACAGGAAATCGAGACCGGCCTTGCCCTCGAACTCATGGACGTAGTTCGCCCGGAGATAGAAGACCGCCTTGCCGCCGCCCGCCATGTCGAACGCGCTGCCGATCCGTCCGCCGAGCTTGCCACGCAGGCCGTCGCGACGGTCGAAGTCGATCGTCTGGCCGAGCGCGTGCAGATCGCTGACATCCGTCGAGACATAGGAGAGCGACGCGGTCGGCTCGACATAGAGGCGATCGCTGCCCAGCCGCGCGCCGATCTGCAACACCGCGCCGTAGCTGTCGCCGCTCAGCCGGTCCTTGTATCCGAGCGTCACGTCGCGGGTGCCGATCCAGTCATGCCCGTACTGGCCGAGCAGATTGGCGAAGAACGGCCCTGACAGGAAGCTCGCATAGGTGCCGAGCTCGACCGAATCGAACTGCGACCGATCCGCGCTGCCGCGGCCGTTCAGATGCGACGAGATGTAGCTGCCGGTCACGCCGAACAGCAGGCCGCCCGCATCGGTGGTCTTTCCGACGAGATCGAGACCGATCTGGCCGCCATAATAGTCCTGCCGATAGCTGGTTGCGACACGGGTGCCGTCAAGCGTCCGCGCGCCATCCTGGCTGGCGACCCCGGCATAGATCTGCCCCCAAAGCCGCTGGCCGAAGCCGTCACCGTTCGCCAGCCGCGCATCGCGCTTCTCGCCCATATGCGCGTCCCAGGCATCCTCGGCGCGCAACCAGGTCGCCTGTGCCGCCCGCGGGATGTTGAGCGTGCGGTAGACCGGCGCACCCGCCGCGGCGGTGAGCCCGAACGTGCCGGCGCCGGCGTCGTAGCGGACCCCGTAATGGAGGAAGCCCCTGTCGGGATTGGAGATCGAGAACGCATCTCCCGTGCTGCCCGCGCCCGCCTTGACCACGGTGAGCGGCGCCGCGAGCAGCCGGGCATCCTTGGCGGCGACATCGAGGATGATGTCGGTATGGCCGGTCGCGGCCCCCGCGACCTCGAGCCGGTCGACCGTGCCGCCGTTCAGGTCGACCGCCAGCGATGAGCCGCCCGATCCGACGAAGCTGCTCGACAGCTTCAATACGTCGCCCGCCAGGCCGTTGCGGAAATCGATCAGGCCACCCTGGTTCTTGAAGGTGGCGAGGTTCGCGAAGGCGATCGTCCCGGGCTTGGTGCCCGGCGCCACGATCACGGAGCCGCTGTTGACGAAGCTGTCGCCGCCGCCGCCGAAATCGCTGTTCTTCGTCGCGACGAACACGCCACTGTTGTTCAGCACATCGGCACCAGCGCCAAACTTCACCGCGCCGAGGATCTTGCCGCTGTTGTTCACGACGATCCTGCTGTTGGCGTTGCCGTAATAGTCCAGCCCGCCGACCGACTCGATCGCGAAGCCGTCGCCGGCGGTCGCGATCGTACCGGCATTGTTGATCGTGCCGGTACCGCCATAGACGTCGACCAGGATGCCGTCGCCGGGGCCGCCATAGTCGGGGTCGCGATGGCCTCCGCCGATCACGCTTGCGCCCTTGCCGATGGTGATGATGCTGTCGCCCAGGAACGTGGCGGCGAGGATCGCGGTATCGCCGCTCGAAACCACCAAACCGGTTACCGTGATCGCCTGGCTGTAGGCGCCAAGCGTATGGGCATAGATCGCCACGCCGCCGCTATGGATATCGCCCGCCTTGATGGCGAGATCGCCGAAGGTGACGGACGCGATACCCGCCGAATTGGCCCCCGAGGCCGTAATCGTGCCGACATCGACGCTGGTGCTGCCGCCAAAGGCATAGTTGACCGCCACGACGCCATTACTGTGGGTACCGGTGGTCGAAATCGTGCTTGCCGAGACCGTCACCGTCGGGACGGCAGCGTCCGCGACCGCCGCTGTCTTGTCGCCCCGGCCCGAACGATCCCGTCCGGCGATGATCCCGGCCGAATAATCGCCCGTCGTGCTGATCGTGCCGGTCGAGGTGACATTGACGCCGTCCGCGAACGAAATCGCGCGGATGCCTTCGGCAAAACTCCCGCTGGTGCTGATCGCCCCGCTGTTGGTGACGGTGGAAAGGCCTGTGCTGCTGATCGCATACAGGCCACGCGCGAACTGCCCTTCCGTCTTGACCGATCCGCTATTGTTGATCGTCAGGTCGGCCGAACCGAAGGCAAGCACGCCATAGCTGTTCTTGCCCGCCGTGCTGATCGCGCCGCTGGTGGTGATGGTGACCGTGCCGTCCGAACTGAACGCGCGAACGCCCGACGAGAAGTCACCCTTGGTCGAGACGTCGCCCGCCGCGATGATCGCATCACCGCCGATCGCGGCGGCGTAGATGCCGGTCGCGAGATCGCCTGCCGTGGAAACCGGTCCGTTGGCCGCGATCGTCACGTTCGGCCCGACGGCGTAGATGCCGCTGGCGGCGTCGCCCAGCGTCGAGACCGGGCCCGCCTTGATGCTCACCGTCTGGCTGCCGCCATGCTGATAGCCGGTGTCGATCGCATAGATGCCGTTCGACTTGGCGCCGACCGTCGAGACGTTGCCGACATCGATCGTGATGTTGCCCGGCTCCTGCTCGGTGTTGAACGAGGCGGACGCAACCGCATAGACGCCTTCCGCCCAATAGCCGGTGGTGGCGACGGAGCCGGCGGTGATGTCGACATTGCCGTGCCCGATCGCCTTGATCGCCTGGCCCAGCTGGGTGCCCGCATCCTCGGTGCCCGAATGGGTGGTGACGCTGCCGACCTTGACCGTCACGTCGTCGCCCGCCAGCGCGACGATGCCGGCACCGTTGGTGACGATCGTGCCGGCGGTCACGGTCGCGTTGCCGTGGGTACCATAGCCGGCGCGCACGTCGATACCGGTGCCGACGCCGCCGGTGACGGTGCCCGCGTCGACGGTGACATCGCCGCTGTAGCTGGCCGCGCGGATGCCGTGCGCGAGGAACCCGGTTGTGGCGACGCTGTCCGCCTTGATCGAGACGTTGCCCGAGGCGGTGAGCGCATACATGCCGTAGCTGTGATCGCCCGCGGTCGCGACCGAGCCCACATCGATCGTCATCGGGCCGTTGCCATAGGCGTGAATGCCGTCTGCACCGGCACCACTGGTCGTCACGCTCCCGGCGGTGATGCTGGTGCTTTGCGTCGCAACGGTGTCGATGCCATTGGCGCCGTCGCCGCTCGTCGCGACGGTACCGACATTGACCGTCACGTTGCCGCCATAGGTCTTGCCGTCCGCGTCCACGCCATTCCCGGCCGCGACCGCGATGCCCGCGGCATTGCTGCCTGACGTGGTGATCGACTGGCCGGTCACGGTGACGTCGCCGCCCTGCGCGGTGGCGAGGATACCGCTCGCATCGACACCCCTGGTCGCGACCGTGCCGACGTCCACCGCGATCTTGTGCGCGATGCCGTCATAGCTGGCGGCCTGGAGGTTCAGGCCGATCGAGCCGTCGCCCAGCGTCGTCAGGTTGCCGACATGGATATTGGTGTCGCCGTTGAAGACATAGGCGCTGACACCGTTGCTTCCCGTGCCGCCGGTCGTGATGGCGCCGCTGTCGATCGACAGCGATCCGCCCTGCAGGAAGGCGAAGACGCCCGCCGAATGTGCGCCGGCGGTCGTGATTCCATCATGCACCACGAAGCTCTGGTTCGAATAGAGCCCGCTCGTGATGATCCCCGAACTGTGATCGCCCGCGGTCGCGACCGACTGGATATCGGCGGAGATATTGCCGAAATTGTCGCTGAGCGCGATCCCGCTGGCGTCGCGGCCGAGCGCCACAGCGCCCTCGGTAACGACATTCCCGGTGGTGAGGTTGATGTCGCCGTCATTAGTATCGATGATGATCCCGCGCGCGCGCGGCCCTTCGATCGTCACGTCGCCCACATGCGCGGTGACCGTGCCGCCCGTCAGCACGACCAGTCCTGCGGCGACGTCACCCTTGGTGGTGATCGAGCCCGCATCGATGGTGACGAGATGGCTTGCGCCCTGATAGGCGGACGATCCGCCGACATAGATGCCGGTCGATCCGGCGCCCTCGGTCGAAAGCGCACCGACCTTGATCGTGGTCGCGCCGTACTGGCTGTAATTCACTGCGTTGATCGCGTTCGAATGGTCGCCATGCGTCGAGACCGAGTCAGCGGCGATGTCGATATTGCCGTAGATGCTGGTCACGCCGATACCGGCGGCAAAGGCGCCCTTGGTGTCGATCGTCCCGGCCTTGACCGAGATATCGCCCAGGCCGGCCGCGTAGATGCCCCAGCTATTGTCGCCGTCCGTGGCAACATGGCCTGCCGAGACGCTGATATTGCCCGTGCCGCCATAAGCGATCGCGACGATGCCATCGGCGCCGCGGCCATGCGTCGTGACGGAGCCCGCGTCCACCGAGACATTGCCGTTGAAGCTCCGCGCGAGCACGCCGAGCGAGCCATATTTCTGCGTCTCGACGCTCCCAACCTTGACGGTGGCGTCCCCGGCCGTGCCGTAGCTGCCCGCGGTAGCGACGATCCCGATGGCCGAGCTCGCCGCGGTGGTGACGGTGCCGGCGGTCACGGTCACATCATGATAGCTGTCGGCGACGATGCCGTCGGCGCCGTAACGCCGCGTCGAGACCGATCCGGCATCGACCGTCACTGAGCCGCCGCTGCTGGTCGCGCGGATGCCCGTGGCATATTGGCCCTCGGTAGAGACCGACCCGACCGAGACATGCAGATCGGAATCGCTACCCGCGATGACGCCAAAGGCGCGGTAGCCCGTCGTCGCGATCGTGTCGGCGGTGATGGTGACCGGGCCGCCATAGCCGTGCGCCGAAATGCCGTGAGCGTATTCGCCGGTCGTCGTGATCGACCCCGCGTCGATCTTGAGCGCGCCGCCCCCGGCATAGACATCGATTCCGACACCCTTGTAGCCACTGGTCGCGATCGTATCGGCGGTGACGGCGGCCGGGCCGGAAATGCTGACGGCATGGATGCCGCGTGAATAATCGCCCTGGACCGCGACGCTGCCGGCATCGACCGTGACCGGGCCGATGGCGAGTGCATAGATGCCCGTGGCGTTGCTGCCGGCAGTGGCGACCGAGCCCGCCTGCACCGACGAACCATATCGCCCGATCGAGCTGATCCCCAGTGCCTGGTTGCCTTCGGTCGCGACGCTGCCCACGGAAACCGACGAAGTGCCATAACCGGCATAGGAATAGACCCCGAAGGCGAAATCGCCCTTGGTGGAGATGCTGTCGGCGGTGACGCTGTTGTTGCCGCCCTGACCGACATTGATCGCGTCGATGCCGTCGGAGCCATAGCCCTGGGTGGCGATGGTGCCGGCCGAGACGGTGATGTCGCGGACCGCCTGGCCATTATCGTGGGTGAGGTTGCTGTTGGCATAGATGCCGGAGGAAAAATCACCGGTCGTGCTCACCGTTCCGGCCTGGACTGTCACGGCCGCGCCGACCGCCTTGATCGCGCCGGCATCGCTATCCCGGCCGGTGCCTGCACCGCTGGTGGAGACGGTATCGGCGATGACGGTGGTGGTGCCGCCCGAATAGGCGACGATGCCGCGCCCGGCGTCTCCGGTGGTGGTGACGGTGCCGGCCTTGACGGTCGCGTCCTGTTCGTAGCTCCAGGCGTAGATGCCGTCCGAGCCGTAGCCGCTCGTCTTGACGCTGCCCGCATCGATGCCCACCGCGCCGTGATAGGCGACCGCCCTGATCCCGGTGGACGCGAGGCCGCTGGTCGAGACGGAATCGGCAGTGACGGTGATACCGCCGGTCGCACCGCCGAGATTGGTGTTGGCGTAGATGCCGTCAGCACGATAGCCGCTGGTCGCGACGCTGCCGGCCTTGATCGTCACGTCGCCATAGCCGATCGCATGGATGCCATCGGCCCGCGTGCCCGAAGTCGTGATGGTGTCGGCAGTGATCGCGGTGGTGCCGGTCGCGAAAGTATCGACGCCGTGATCATAGTCGCCCGTGGTGGCAACGGTGCCTGCGTTCACCGCAACATTGGTGCCCGACACGATCGCCGCCAGTTTCGCGCTCGGGACAATCGTCAAGTCGTGCAACGGTGCCGGCGCCGCGTTCGCGCGCAGGGGCGTGCCGCCCGTCACGCTGATGCCCGTTGCGGCGAGGGAAGCGTCGCGCGGGGCCGGGCCGCTGTCGCGCCGCACGGTGAGATCAACCGGGAGCGATGGAGCTGCGGGAGCGGCGCGCCCCGCCTGCCGGGGCAAGGCAATGGCGCTGAGCGTCAACAGGCGCGCAGGCGCAGCCTCGGCCGGAACGGCGCCGACCAGCAGCACCGCCGCGGTCGTGGTCAGGCAGGTGCCGAAGCGAAGTCGCTGAAGCGATCGGTGCGAACGCGAAACCCGGCCGATGGCGAACCCATTTTTCCACATGTAGCTGATCCCCGATTTTCGGAGGGCTGCATCACGACCGGACGCGCCCCTTCTGCCTCTTCGACGCCGTGCGTCGCGGCAAACCGTAAACGGCGGGTCAGAAGCGGCGGCGCAGCCCCAGGCGGACGGTGCGGGGACGAAGCGGCGTTACCTGGTGGTTCTCGTATTTGAAGGTGGGTGTGCCGAAGGCGAAGCTGTTGGCGGCGGAATCGAGCAGATTGTCGATGTCGAACGAGATAGTATTCGCCCCAAAGCTCAGGTCGGCGCCGCTGGAGAGCAGCCAGTACCCACCCTGCCTGACTTGCGACAACTCGCTGCCACTGCCCAGCACCGAGCGGCCGACATGGTTGAGCGAGAGCCCCAAGGCGATGCGATGGTAGTCGGCGAAGGCGTGGGTATAGTCGAGCGAAGCGGATAGGGTATCCCGCGCCACATTGGGAAGCGACGTCCGGATCACGCGATCGACCGTCACGTCATAGCCCCTTACCGTCGCTGTCGCGAGCGTTCCGGCAAGTGTTGCCGCAAGCGCCTTGCCCGGCTTCCAGCGCATGCTCGCGGATAGCGACCGCACCGCGCCATTGCCGATATTCTGGGTCACGGGCAGCCCGTTGGGGGAAAGGATGTCCGCCTGAACATGCTGCCAGCCGCTGATCGCGGCGGAGACTTGAGCCGATAGTCGCGCGGGGCCATGCGGCGCCAGCCGCAGCCCGATCTCGAGACTGTCGATCCGATCGGCATCGTAGCGCTCGATGATCCCGCTCGCGGTTTGCCCGCCGGGACGATACCCCTTGCTGAAACGCGCGAAGACCAGCCACTGCGGGGTTGGAGACCAGCCCAGCGCCAGGGACGGCACCGCGAAATATTCGTGCCGCACGCCGCTCAAATGCGGCTCGCTGCCGACGGGAAGCTTGGATGCGTCGCCGCCCTTTTCCTGAGCCCCACTGGCAAGACCGGCGAGGCGAACCGCCGTCAGCCGGCCGCCCATGGTCAACGACAGGCGTCTGGTCAGCCTTGCCGTCAGCTCTCCGAAGGCGGCGATTTCCGTCAGGCCGTTGTGCGCCCGCCCGAGCGAGCGGTCGAATCCGTCGAGCGAGATGGTGCGGATCTGTTCCGCCCTGCTGTCGAGCACCGACAACCCTGCGGCCCAGCCCACAGCCATGCCCGCGCGGCTCGACAACCGGATTTCCTCGGATATCAGGCGAATCGCGTCGCGCTGCCGATAGAGGCCACTCGGATTGCCATCGTCCGGCAGGAACGACTGGCTCAATCTCTGCCCGACGATATCGGTGGTGGAAGTGAGATCGACGCCGCCGACCCTGCCGGTGACGGTAACATAGCCGGTCCGGAACAGGTTCGACGATGGCTGCGCCTCGACGCTCGAGCGGGACAGCGGCGGCAGGCCGCGCACGGCATATTGCGCATCGCGATTGCGAATGTCCTGAAGGATGCCGCCGATATCGACTTTCCAATGATCGCTAAGCCCTACCCGCAAGGCCGCGCGCCCGCCAAGCGTGTCGGAGCCGTTCACGTCGCGTCGCGCGCGCGCGACATCGTCGATATACCCGGCGTCGTGCGCGCGGTAGCCGACCAGCCGCAACGCTGCGCCGCCCCCGAACAGCGGCAGGTTGACGATCCCGCCGATATCGCCCCCCACCGCCCCGTGCGCCACGGTCGACCCGCCGAGCCAGGCTTCGCCCGATCGCGCATCGGGATCGGGCGCGCGCGGCGTGACCCGGATCAGGCCAGCCATCGACCCGGCGCCGTAGAGCGTACCCTGCGGCCCCTCGAGGATTTCGATGTGGTCCACATCGTACAGCCGCAAATTGGGGTCGGGTGCGTTGTAGGTCAGCCGGACATCGTTGACGTAGAGCCCGACCAGCGCCGCGCCCGATCCGTTGAAGCTGCTGTCAGCGATGCCGCGCAGGAACAGCTTGTCGCGACCGGGGCCAAGGTGAGTCGATTGAACGCTCGGGGCAAGGCGCGTGATCGCATTCGTATCGGGGGTGCTCCCGAAGCGGTTCAGCGCGGGGCCGTCGACGCGCGAGATGCTGGCGGGATAAGCTGAGAGCAGCACCTTGTGCTTGCTGCCGATGACCACGACGTCCGCCATGTCGGGAACGACGGGGGGCCCCGGTCGGTGCGCCGTCCGCGCCCGGCCGCGGGAGACGATCCGCCAGCTCGATCCGGTGATGCGCACGGCCCGCGCCGGCGTCCTCTCGAGGAGGCACGACAGCGCCTCCTCGACCGTTCCGTCGAGATGGAGCGGCGGGCCGGATGCAGCCAGCAGCGCGGGGTCCACCGTCACGATGGTGACCCGCGCTTGCGCGGAAATCCGGGCGACGCTCCTGGCCAGCGGCCCTGCGGACAGATCGAACCGATATCGCGGCGCGGCCGCGGCCGCGGCCACACTCAGAAACGCAGCACCACAGGCAATGGCAGAACGGCTAGGACGGCTTCGCACCGGCACGTCCGCTCCAGACCCAGCCCTCGTCCCCGCGTCCGACCGACACCCCCAGCACGGGCCCAAGCCCGCGCAAGACCGCGTCGCGATCGCCGTCGAAGACGATGCTGCCCGAGACCCGCCGGTTGGCGATCTCCGGCGCGACCGAGATACGGGCCCCGCTCGCCCGGTGCAGGCGCGAGGCCAGTTGCGCCAGCGAGATGTCCGCGAAATCGATCTGGCCGTCACGCCAGGCGCCCACGCTGTGCGCATCCTGATCGTGCCGCATGACCGCGACGCCGTCCTCGCCGACCGTAACCGCGCTTCCCGCTGCAACCGCGACCGACCCGCCCCCTGTCGTGACGCGAACCGCCCCGTGCGCTACCGCGACGCGCATGCCCGCATCATATTGCTCGACATCGAACACCGTACCGATGTCAGTCACGAGCATGGTACCGACATGGAGTTCGAACGGCCGCTTCGGATCGTGCACGACGGTGAACATCGCCTCGCCCTGATCCAGCCGCGCGAAGCGGGGATCGTTGCGGTCGAGCGTGATGCGCGTATCGCCGTTCAGCTCCATCCGGACGGCACCGGCCAGATCGACCGACTGCCGCCCGCCCGCGGCCGTCGATATCGTATAGAATGCCGGGGCAGACCTTCCCTGATAGAGCGCAAGCCCGCCACCGATGGTGGCGACGAGGCTGGCGGCCAAGGCAAAGGGGAGCCAGCGTCGCGGGCGCCGCACCGTTGGCAGCGCTGCAGCGCGGGCGGATGACGCAGACGTTGATGGAACGTCCTGCTGCGGCGCACGCGCAGCCTCGTCGGCACCGATCGTTACCTGATCGTAGAGGATGGCATGATAGGGGTCGGCCGCGAGCCAGTCAGCGAACGCCTCCCAATCGTCGAACGCCGCGTCCTGGGCGCGGATCGCCCAATCGATCGCCTCCTGCCTTGTCGTCGCCCTGGCGCCGGTCATCGGTCTCTCCTCGCCTGTATGACGCAGGGCCGGGGTTCATTCCTCATCGAGACGCTCGCGAAGCGACAAGAGCGCATCATAGGCTTTGCGCAGATCCTTCTCCACCGTGCTGACGCTGACGCCGAGTTCCTGCGCGATTCCACGCTGGTCCATGCCGTCGATCCGGTAGCGCCGGAAGATTCGCGCCGCTCGCTCTCCAACGCCTTTCAGCGCGGCATCGGCTGCGGTCAGCCGCTCGCGCGCGATCAGCGTGCGCTCGGCCGTCGGCGGCTCGACCGCCTCGCTGAGGCGGTCATGGACATAACCCCAGTCGCGGTCGCGCGACCGGCCGCGCGCCGCCCCGCGCCGGCCATCGAGCACGAGCCGGTCGGCCATCCGATAGAGATAGGCCAGAGGACGGTCGATGGGCGTCTCCACCGCACGCGCCTTCAGCCACAATTCATGGAAAAGATCGTCGACATTCTCCTCGCCGCAGCGAAGGCGGAGGAACCGGGCGAGCTTTGCCCGGTGCGTCATGAACGCGGTGACAAGGTCGCTTTCTTTCACATCGATGTTCGCGTTCTCCACCGCCCCAGTTTCCCCGTCGTGAGCGTGGAGGGCGTGTCTACGCGGCTAATGCCGATTGTGACAAGATGACGATAACAAAGGCTTTCCATCCGGGCGCGGCTGTGCCCGCGGCGCCGGGGTCCAGCATCCCGCCGCTTGGGCCCACTCGCCGTCGCGCTCAAAGCGCGCTACGTTCGCCACTGGGGCATATCGGGGGGCGAACCACCATGCGCGTACCGTTCAATTCGCTGCAGGCAGCGATTCTGAAGGCACTGACCGAGGCGTTGTTCCACGGCGTCGACATGAAGATCCCGCCCGATCGGGTGGTCGCCAACCTCCAGCACCAGTTCGGCATGGTCGAGGGCGGCAAGGCGAAGGAGCTCGGCTTCACCCTCTATCTGATCTGTTTTTTCATGGGGGGCCCATTGTTCCTGCTGCTTGGGCCAGCATGGCGCGCGCGGCGCGTGGCGAAGCGGCTCGAACGGTCGAACAACAACCTGATGCAGGACCTCGCCCGTATCCGCGGCGTCGTCTATGCCGGCTATTACGGCCACTGGGTCGGTGCCGCGGAAGCGGACAATGACGACAACCCGGTGCTGAACGCGATCGGCTTCGAGTTGCCCCACCAGCGCAGGCGCGGACCCGGCGACGTGGAAATCAAGCTCTTCCCGGGGCGCGATCTGGCGCATGACGACGTGCTCGATGCGAGCGAGGCGCCGGCCTCGGCCGAGGTCATCGTCATCGGCTCAGGCGCCGGCGGCGCGGTTGCCGCCGCCAACCTGGCGCATCACCATGACGTGCTGGTGATCGAGGCGGGCGCGCATTATCCGTCCGGCGCGCTCACCCATGAGGAGCGCCGCATGACCGCGCGGCTGTTCGTCGATGGCGGCGTCCAGACCAGTCGCGACCATGACATCGTCATCTTCCAGGGCCGGTGTGTCGGCGGCTCGACCGTGATCAACAACGGCATTGCGCTACGCGTGCAGCAGCCCGGCCTGACGCACCCGCAGGCGAACAACGTCTTCGCTACCTGGAACGCGCTCGGGGCGCCGGTCGACACCGCACGCTTCGAAGCCGCCTATCACGCCGTGGAGACCCGCCTGGGGATCGAGCAGATCGATCCGAAGAGCGGCCGGAACAACGGCACCCACCTGCTGGACGGCTGGGCTGCCCATGCCGCCGCCAGCGGCGATCCGATGGATACGGCCGCGCCGGCCGTCTGGTTCAGGAAGAATTACGGGCCGCGCGGCATCCACGCCGACTGCGCCTATTGCGGCTATTGCAATACCGGCTGCCCCTATGGCCGCAAGCAGGGCATGGCCCAGTCCTTCCTCATCGACGCCCGGCGATCGGGCGCGCGCATCCTCGCGGAGACGAAGGTCGAGCGGATCCTCTGGGGCTCCCCCGATCTCGACGGGCAGCGTGTTGCAACCGGCGTGGAGGTGCTCCGGCCCGACGGCACGCGCCACAAGATCATGGCGACGAAGGGAGTTGTCGTGGCCGCCGGCACGATGGCCTCGAGCCGCATCCTGCACGGCAGCGGCATCGCCGGCACCGGCGAGGGCATCTCGCTCAACATCGCCTGCCCGGTGGTCGCGCTGATGCCGGGCATGATCCGCGCCTGGGACGAGGACCAGATGGCGACCTATGTCGATCGCGGCGATTTCCTGCTCGAATCGCATTTCCAGCCGCCGATGAGCATGTCGACGCTGATGCCCGGCTGGTTCGGCGACCATGCCGCGCGCATGCTGAACTATAGCCGGATGGTTTCCGCCGGCATCCTCATTCCCGCCGACCGGCAAGGCCGGCTGATCGGCGGCAACCTCCACTTCAAGCTGCGCGCCGATGTCGAGCTGCCGCTGCTCCGCCGCGCGCTCGCCACGCTCGCCCGCGTGCATTTCGCCGGCGGCGCGGAGGAAGTCTATCCGGCGCTCGCGCGGGGGCTGACGCTGCGCAAGGGCGAGGATATCGATGCCTTCTTCGCGCGCCACATCCACGAGGCCGACGACGTCACCCTCTCGAGCTCGCACCCACAGGGCGGCAACGCGCGCAACGCCGATCCGGACAAGGGTGTGGTCGATCTCGATTGCCGGGTCCATGGCACGGCCAATGTGCTGGTGACGGACGCGAGCACCTTCACGAGTTGCATCCGCGTCAACGCCCAGCTCACCACCATGGCGATGGCGCATTATGCCACGGCATCGGATCCCTTCAGGCGACCCGCTCTTCCGTGACGAAGCGATGTTTCGGCGGCGCGGCGCCGGATCCACCAGCCCCGCGCTTCATCCGGCGCAACACGCATCATCCCCCCATCGTCATCCCGATCCGGTGCCGCTACAGCGCGCGCCATGCCGTTGCTCAGCAACTTCAGGGCCGATCTCGCCCAACTCGCCGCGCAGAACAGAATGCGTGCATTGGCGCCGCGTACCGGCGTGGATGTGTCCTCCAACGATTATCTCGCCCTCGCCGCTGCGCCGCGGCTGGCCAGCGCCGTCACTGCGGCCGTCGCGCGCGGGGTGCCGGTCGGCTCGGGCGGATCGCGGCTCCTGCGCGGCAATCACCCGGAACATGAAGCGCTGGAGGAGGAAGCGGCGGCCTTTTTCGGCACCGAAGCCGCTCTGTTCTTTTCGAGCGGCTTCACCGCCAATGCCGCCTTGTTCGCGACGCTGCCGCAGCGCGGCGACCTGGTGGTTCACGATGCGCTGATCCATGCCAGCGCGCATGAAGGCATGCGGCTCGGCCGCGCCGACTGCGTGCCAGCGGCGCACAACGACGCCCAGGCCTTTGACGACGCGATCGCGCGCTGGCGGCGCGGCGGCGGCGGTGGCCGCCCGTGGATCGCCGTCGAAAGTCTCTACAGCATGGACGGCGACCGGGCGCCGCTCGACGCGCTGGCGGCGGTCGCGGGGCGCCATGCGGCAATGCTGCTGATCGACGAGGCGCATGCGACGGGCCTGTTCGGCCGGGACGGACGCGGCCTCGCCGATGCGCTCGACGGTCGCGGGAATGTCATCACGCTGCACACCTGCGGCAAGGCGATGGGCTGCGAGGGCGCCCTGGTCTGCGGGCCTGCGGTGATGCGCGACTTCCTGGTCAATCGCGGACGCGGCTTCATCTTCTCCACCGCGCCATCGCCGCTGATGGCAAGCGCGGTCCGCGAGAGCCTCCGGATCCTGGCCGACGAACCCGACCGCCGCGCCGCGCTGTGGGATCTGGTCGCAGCCGCCGAACGGGCCCTGGCCAGATGCGGCGTCGCACCGACCGGATCGCAGCTCCTGCCGCTGGTCCTGGGCGACGACGCGCGGACGATGCGCGTGGCAGCGGCGGTCCAGGCGGCCGGCTTCGACGTGCGCGGCATCCGCCCGCCGACGGTACCGCAAGGCACGTCGCGGCTGCGCCTTTCGATCACCCTCAACCTCACCATGGCCCATATCGACAGCCTGGCCGACGCGATCGCGGAGGCACTGGCGTGACGGCGCGTGCGCTCGTCGTCACCGGTACCGACACCGATGTCGGCAAGACGGTGTTCTCCGCGGCGCTCGCCGCGGCCCTGGGGGCTGCCTATTGGAAGCCGGTCCAGTCCGGGCTGGACGGGGGCGGCGATACGGCAACGGTGGCGGCACTCGGTGGCCTGCCGGCACACCGGATCCTGCCCGAGGCCTATCGGCTGACCACCCCCTGCTCGCCCGACCGTTCGGCCGAGATCGATGGTGTCGCGATCGATCCCGCCCGGCTGGATCCGCCGCCCTTTGACGGTCCGCTGGTAATCGAGGGTGCCGGCGGCGTGCTGGTCCCGCTGGCCGGCGATCTGGTCTTCGCCGATCTCTTCGCGCGCTGGGGCCTGCCGGTGGTGCTGGTCGCGCGCACCATGCTCGGCACGATCAACCACAGCCTGCTGTCGGTCGAGGCGCTGCGGCGACGGGGCGTGCCGATCCTCGGCATCGCCTTTATTGGCGAGGCGGCGGAGCATAGCGAAGCGACGATCGCCCGGATCGGCGGCGTGAAGCGGCTCGGCCGCCTGCCGCATGTCTCGCCGCTCGACGCGGAAACGCTTGGCGCCGCCTTTGCCGCCCATTTCGCCCTGGAGGATTTCCAGTGAACGACTCGCCCGTCTGGCACCCCTTCACCCAGCACGGGCTCGGCGAGCCGATTCCGCTCGTCACCCATGCCAAGGGCGCGGCTTTGTTCACGCAGGATGGCCGGCGGATCGTCGATGCGATCTCCTCCTGGTGGGTGACGACGCACGGCCATCGCCACCCGCGCATCATGGCGGCAATCGCCGAACAGGCGGGGAAGCTCGACCAGATCATCTTCGCCGGCTGGACACACGAACCCGCCGAAACGCTCGCGCAGGGCCTGACCGCGATCATGCCGCCTGCGCTCTCGCGCGTCTTCTATTCGGATTCCGGCTCGACCAGCGTCGAGGTCGCGCTGAAGATGGCGCTTGGCTTCTGGGCGCATCGCGGCGGGTCCCGCCATCGCATCCTGGTGCTCGAGCACAGCTATCATGGCGACACGATCGGCGCGATGTCGGTCGGCGCGCGCGGCGTGTTCAACCAGGCCTATGCGCCCCTGCTGTTCGATGTCGGCACGTTGCCCTTCCCCGCTGCCGGCCGGGAACAGGCGACGCTCGACGCGCTCGAAGCGGCCTGCCGCGCCGCACCCGCCGCGCTGATCGTCGAGCCGCTCATACTCGGCGCGGGCGGGATGCTGATCTATCCCGCCCGCGTGCTCGCCGAGATGCGGGCGATCTGCGCGCGGCACGACGTGCTGTTCATCGCGGACGAGGTCATGACCGGCTGGGGCCGCACCGGCACGCTCCTGGCCTGCGAGCAGGCGGGGATCGTGCCCGACATCCTCTGCCTCTCGAAAGGCCTGACCGGCGGCTCCGTGCCGCTTGCCGTCACCATGGCGACCGAGGCCATCTATGAGGCGCATTGGTCGACCGATCGCGCACGGATGTTCTTCCATTCCTCGAGCTACACCGCCAACCCGATCGCCTGCGCGGCCGCCAACGCCAATCTCGCGATCTGGGGCGACGAGCCGGTGCGCGAGCGCATCGCCAGCCTTGCCGCCCGCCAGCAGGCGCGCCTGGCCGTCCTGGCCGGCCACAGGGCGGTTCGCAACGCCCGGGCGCTCGGCACGATCACGGCGCTGGAGATCGCGGCCGATACCGGCGATTATCTCTCCGATCTCGGCCCGCGCCTGCTCGCGCTTTTCCGGGGTAAAGATCTGCTGCTTCGCCCGCTGGGCAACACGGTTTATGTCATGCCGCCCTACTGCATCGAGGACGAGGATCTCGACATGATCTACGCCGCCATCGCCGAGGCCTGTGACGCGGCCGCCGATGCATAGGTGGGGGACGCTCGCATTGCTCGGCCTGGCGCTGCTGGCCGGCTGCGGTTCGCAGCAGGAACGAGCCGCAAAGCCGACAGCGCAATCGGGCTCGTCTTGCGCCAACCTCGTCGACGCGCCGATGGTGGCGATTCCGGGCGGCAGCTTCGTGATGGGCGACAACCCGCTCTATCGCGAGGAGGGGCCGCCGCACACCGTGTCGGTCAAACCGTTCTGGATAGACGCGCATGAGTTGACCAATGCCGAGTTCGCCGCCTTCGTGAAGGCGACCGGCTACAAGACCATGGCCGAGCGCCCGCCGCCCAGGCTGCCCGGCGCGCCGCCCGAGATGCTGATCCCCGGCTCCGCCGTCTTCACCGTGCCGAGCCATGACGATCCGCGCTGGTGGCGCTGGGTGGTCGGTGCGCAGTGGCGTCATCCGTCCGGCCCGGCCGAGTCGATCGTCGGGCACGAGCATGAGCCGGTCGTCCAGATCGCTTATGAGGATGCCGAAGCCTATGCCCGCTGGGCCGGCAAGCAGCTGCCGACCGAAGCGCAATGGGAATATGCCGCCCGCGCCGGGCAAAGGGCACTGCCCGAACCGGTCGACAGCGACGGCAGGCCCCAGGCGAATTATTATCAGGGCGTCTTCCCGGTGCGCGACCTGGGGCTCGACGGATACCGTGGCCGGGCACCGGTGGGCTGCTTCAAGCCCAATGCCTTCGGGCTCTACGACATGATCGGCAATGTCTGGGAGTGGACCAACCAGCCCGGGGGGCCGCAGGGCGACATGCATGTCATCAAGGGCGGATCCTATCTTTGCGCAGGCAATTACTGCGCGCGCTACCGACCGGCCGCGCGCCAGTTCCAGGAGCGGGGGCTCGGCACCGACCATATCGGGGTGCGCTTCGTCAGCGATCATCCGGTGCCGCCCCGTCCCTGATCGGTGACGTTGACCGGCCCGGAATAATATGACACTCTACATGCCAATATATAAGCGGGAGAGTGACGATGCAGGTGCTGAGGACGCCGGACGAGCGATTCGCCGGGCTGGCTGACTATCCTTTCGCACCGCATTACCTGACGGTTACAGATGCGGACGGTACCGATCTGCGCATCCATTATATCGACGAGGGGCCGCGCGATGCGCCGCCGGTGCTGCTGATGCACGGCGAGCCGAGCTGGTCCTATCTCTATCGCAAGTTCGTGCCGCTGCTCGTGGCGAAGGGCTATCGGGTGATTGCGCCCGACCTGATCGGCTTCGGGAAGTCGGACAAGCCTGCCGCCCGCACGGACTATACCTATGAGCGCCACGTCGCCTGGATGAGCGACTGGCTGACCGCGCTCGATGCGGACGACATTACGCTGTTCTGCCAGGATTGGGGCGGGCTGATCGGCCTGCGGCTGGTCGCCGCCTTTCCGGATCGCTTCGCCCGGCTGGTGATCGCCAATACCGGCTTGCCGGTGGGCACCGGATCGTCCGAGGGCTTCAACGCCTGGCTCGCCTTCAGCCAGAACGTGCCGCAATTCCCGGTCGGCTTCATCGTCAATGGCGGTACCACGCGCGACCTGACCCCCGCGGAAATCGCCGCCTATGACGCTCCCTTTCCCGACGAGCGCTACAAGGAAGGCGCGCGGCAATTTCCCACGCTGGTGCCGATCACGCCGGAACACGCCTCGGTCGCGGAAAACCGCGCCGCCTGGGCGGTACTCGAGCATTTCGACAAGCCGGTGCTGACCGCCTTCAGCGACAATGACGCCGTCACCCGCGGTGGCGAGAAGGCGTTCATCGAACGCATCCCCGGCGCCCATGGGCAGCCGCACGCCATCATCGCGGGCGGCGGGCACTTCCTGCAGGAAGACCGACCCGACGAGATTTGTGCCCTGATCGATTCCTTCATCCGCGCCTGACCGAAAGCACGCCATGAACTTCACCAACGCCGTCTTTCCCGGTCCCGACCAGGTCGCCGCCTTTTTCGGCGGCACCGAGGACGGCCCCTTCGTCATGGTCAACCTGCTCAAGTTCAAGGAGCGCGCCGAATATCCGGACGGATCCGACCCCGACCTCAGCGGCAAGGACGCGTATCGCCGCTATGCAGCCGCGGTGCAGGCCTGCCTCGCCTCGGTCGGCGGCCGCGCGCGCTATGCCGGCGACGTGACGGAATTGATGCTGGGCGAGATCGACGAGTTGTGGGACATGGTCGCCCTCGCCGAATATCCCTCGCGCGCGGCGATGATGAAGATGGTCTCCTCGCCCGAATATCAGGCGATCGAGAAGCACCGCATCGCCGGCCTCGCCGGGCAGCTGAACATCCGCACCAAGGCGCTCGGCGCGTGACGCTCGGCTACGACCTCTACTGGTCGTTCCGCTCGCCCTATTCCTATCTGGTCACGCCCCGCCTGGTGGAGCTGGAACGCGACTATGATGTCGCCGCCACTGTCCGCGTCGTCTATCCGATCGCCGTCCGCCAGCCCGATTTCTTCACCAGCAACGATCCGCTCTGGCTGAGCTATTTCATGCGCGACATCTTTCGCAGCGCCGAATTCGTCGGCCTGCCCTTCCGCTGGGCCTCGCCCGATCCGGTCAAGATGGATTTTGCGACACGGACCTATCCCAGGGAGCAGCCCCATATCCACCGGCTGACCCACCTCGGCGTCGCGGCGACCGAGCGCGGCAAGGGCCTCGCCTTTCTCGACGAGGTCAGCCGGCTGATCTGGGGCGGGTCAGTGACCGACTGGCATCTCGGCGACCACCTCGCGCGCGCCGCCGACCGCGCCGGACTGGACCTTGCCGAGATGGACGCGGCGATCGACGCGGATCCGGATCACCATGTCGCGGTCGTCACCGCCAACCAGGACGCGCAGCGCGTCGGCGGCCATTATGGCGTGCCGCTGATGGTGTTCGAGGGCGAACCCTTTTTCGGCCAGGACCGGTTCGACCAGCTCAAATGGCGGATGGCGCAGCGCGGCCTAGCGCGCCGCTGACGCGCGCTTCCGCCAGCGCCACCAGATCGCACCGCCGACCATCGCCGCCAGGGCCAGCAGCAGGGCTGCGCCGCGCACCAGCTTGGGGCGCACGCTCTTGTTGAAGCCGTTGGTGTTGATCTGTTGTTCGGCGGTATAGCCCGCAGGCATCGGCAGCACCTGGTCGCGTGCGGCGAAGGCGGCATAGTCGCCCTGCATCGTCGCGAAGAGCCCCGGCATGGCCCCGGCCAGATCGTGCGTCTCGCCCGGATCGCGGACGATATCGTAGAGATGCCATTCGCCCGTCCCAGTCGGGGGCAGGTTCTTCACCAGCTTGTAGTCGCCCCGGAAGATCGCGGCGTTGCCCGACAGCTCATAGCCGATCGGCTGGGTATCGGGATGGACCCGGTCCGCCTGCCCCGTCAGCATCGGCCACAGGCTGGCCCCGGTCATCGGCTCGACCCGCCTGCCGCGATAGGTGTCGCCATGCCCCGGCACCGCGGCCAGGCCGAGCAGGGTCGGCGCGATGTCGGTGACATAGGCCAGACGCCCGGCGACCGTCCCCGCCTTCACCGCCGGATTGCCCGGCCAGGCAATGATCAGCGGCACGCGCAAGCCTCCCTCGCCGGCCGAGAATTTATACCCCCGGAGCGGCGACGATGCCGCACTGGCCCAGCCCGGCCCGATCGAGGTGAAGGAGCCGCGTCGCCCCTGTTCGGCCGGGTCCATATTATAATGGATGCGGCTGTTCAGCCGGCCGAGAAAGGTCCCCATCGGGTCGGTCGGTTCGGCGCCATTGTCCGACAGGAAGACGAAGACGGTGTTGTCGTAATCGCCGCTCGCCTTGAGGTGCGCCACCAGCCGGCCGATCTGTTCGTCGGCGGCCTCGGCCATCCCGCCATAGGCGGCCATGGCGCGGGCATAGGCGGCGCGCTGGTCGGCCGTGAGCGTCGCCCAGTCGCGGGTGGTCCCCATCGTCACCATCGGCGTGCCCGCGGGCACGATGCCGAGCGCCGCCGCCCGGTCGCGCCGCGCCGCGCGAATCGCCGTCCAGCCCTGCCGATAAGCCGCGCGGTAACGATCGATATAGGCGTCGGGCGCCTGTACCGGGATATGGTTGGCGAGGAAATTGACCGAGGCGAAGAAGGGCTTCCCGCTGCTGCGACCGCCGTCGATATAGGCGATCATCCTGTCGATGACGAAGCGGGAGGAATAATAGTCCTTCGGCAGCGTCGCCGGCTTGCCGTCCTCGGTCCAGTCGGCGGTGTCGTACAGGCCCTCGATCGGGCGCTGCTCGAAATTGTCCGCACCGGCATCGGCGAGCGAAAAGGCGTGATCATAGCCCCGCGCGGTCGGCAGCTTGTCCGGCGTCTTGCCGAGATGCCATTTGCCGGTGAGATAGGTGCGGTAGCCCCCGTCGCGGAACAGGCTCGCCATCGTCACGACGCGATCGTTGAGCACCGTATCATAGCCGGGCTTGCCGACATGCTCGGGCGGAATCGTCTCGGGCATGTTGCCGAGACCGGCGCGATGGTTGCTGACCCCGGTCTGGAGCATCGCCCGCGTCGGCGAGCAGGAACCGGCGACATGGAAATCGGAAAAGCGCACGCCCGCCTTTGCCAGCGCGTCGATGTTCGGCGTGCGAAACTCCGCACCGAAGCTGCCGACGTCGCTGAAGCCCCAGTCGTCGGCGAGCAGGATGACGATATTCGGCCGCTTCCGCTCGGGCGGCTTTCCATCGCCGGGCGATGCGTTGCCGACCAGTGCGACCGCGCCGAGCAGGGCAAGCGCGCGCTTCACCGGACCATCAGCCGCTTCAGGACGATCTCGCGACCGCCCGCAGGCAGGCTCAGCATCATCCCATCCTCCCCGACCGTGATCGGTCCGTCATAATAGCGATGGGCGTCGCCGAGAAAGGCAGGATAGGCAAAGCGCATCGGCAGCGGCGGGACCAGATGGTTGAGCATCAAATAGCGCACGCCCGCTGCCTTCGCGTCCTGCGCGGCCTGCTCCGGCGTGGAATGGTAGCCGATGATGTCCCGGGTGACCTGCGCCATATTGGCCTGGCCCCTGGCTTCGAGCCCGCTGGTCAGCAGCGCGACCAGCTTGGGCTGCAGCGCTTCATGCACCAGCACATCGGCGCCCTGCGCCGCTGCGATCAGGCTGGGTGTAGGCACCGTATCGCCGCTCAGCACGACCGAGCGGCCCTTATAGTCGAAGCGATAGCCTACCGCCGGCTCGACCGGCTTGTGGTTGACCCGGAAGGCCGTGATCCTGACCCCGCCGTCCTTCACCAGGACCACCGAATCGCCCTCCCCGGCGGGCGGCAGCGCGAACGGCAGCGCCGTTCCGCCGGCACCGCCCGGCGGCAGGATCTTCGGGCCGTGATGGGCGACCCGGTACCCGGTATCGAGGGTATAGGCAGCGCGGAATCCGGCAACCACGCGATCGACGCCCGGCGGTCCATGGATCGGCAGCGGGGTCTGCCACGACTGGCCCGACCAGCGCAGCAGCATGATCGGCGCGAGTCCATCGATATGGTCCGAATGGAAATGGGTGAGGAACAGTGCCTCGATCCGGCCCGGCGGGATGCCCATCTGCACGATGTTCCGCGCGCCCCCTTCGCCGGCATCGACCAGGAAGATGCGCGTGCCCGCGATCACGATCGTACAGGGCCCGGCGCGGGTTGGATCGGGGAGCGGCGACCCTGTGCCGCACAGCGCGACATGCAGGCCGTCCGGCAGGCCCGCGGTCGCATCCCGCCCGACCCGCTCGGCCACGGCGCGCTTCAGCAGCATCATGCCGATCGGCCGCTGGAACAGCTTCACCCCGATCGCGGCGACGATGACCAGCGCCGCGACACCGGCCGCCCATTTCCACTGCCTGCGCATCACTTCTCTCCTGTGCCGCGATGATGCGTCGATAAATTGACATTATCAATGCCAATATTGCAAAGCGCCGGAGCGCTGTTACGATGTGGCAAAACACAGGGAGAGGCGGTCATGCGGAATGCGGTGCGCGGGATCATTGCGCTCGTCGGATTGTTCAACCTGGCGATCGGGTTCGGCTTTCTGCTCGACCCCGCCGGGCTGGGCGCGAAATTCTTCCTGACGCCCGTCGGCATTCAGGGCCTCGCGACGATGCGCGCCGACTTCACCGCCTTTTTCGTGACCGGCGGCGCCTTCGCGCTGGCCGGTGCATGGCGCGGCCGGGCCGGGCCGCTGGGGGTGCCGCTGCTCCTGCTCGGCATCGCGCTGTCGGCCCGCTGCGTCAGCCTGTTCGTCGACGGGATCGCGCCGACCGCGTTCGGACCGATGATCGTCGAGGCAGTGATGATCGCGCTCCTGCTGGTCGGGCGCCGCTTCCTGCCCCTCCAGCGCTGAGGACCCGATCATGAAGACCTGGCTCAAGATCCTGCTCGGTGCCGTCGTCACGCTCGTGGTCGGCGGCTTCCTCGCCAAGGACTATGTCCTGCTGCACCTGGCCGGCTGGCTTGCACCGCATGTCTACCCCAACGAGCCCGTCGCCTGGGAAAAGGGGCCGCTCAAGCCCACGCTTCCCGCTGACCAGCGCCCGCCCAACGTGATCCTGATCGTGGCCGACGACCTCGGCTACAACGATATCAGCTTCAACGGCGGCGGCGTCGCCGGCGGCCTGCTCAAGACCCCCAATATCGACGCGATCGGCCATGACGGGGTGAGCTTCGCCGATGGCTATGCCGGCAACGCGACGTGCGCGCCGAGCCGCGCCGCGCTGATGACCGGGCGCTACCCGACCCGCTTCGGTTTCGAATTCACCCCGACCGATACCCGTTTCGCGCGCACCATCGCCGGCTTTCCCAGCGACTGGGAACACAAGACGATCTTCGACGAGGACGCGGCGAAGGTGGATCCGCCCGCCGACGACAAGGGCGTGCCGGCATCGGAACTGACCATTGCCGAGCTGATGCGCGGCAAGGGCTATCACACCGTGCATCTCGGCAAATGGCATCTCGGCGGCGCCAAGGGCATGCGCCCCGAGCAACAGGGTTTCGACGAGAGCCTGGGCTTCATCATCGGCGGGCAGATGTACCTGCCGGAGAACGACCCCAACGCGGTCAACTCGAAGCAGGACTTCGATCCGATCGACAAATATATCTGGGCGAACCTCCCGTTCAGCGTCCAGTATAATGGTGGCCACCGCTTCCACCCGAACCGCTACATGACCGATTACCTGACCGACCAGGCGATCGATTCGATCAAGGCGAACCGCAACCGGCCCTTCTTCATGTACCTCGCCTATAACGCGCCGCACACGCCGCTCCAGGCGCTGAAGGCGGATTATGACGCGCTGCCGCAGATCGCCGACCGTCGCACCCGCGTCTATGCGGCGATGATCCGCGCGCTCGATCGCGGTGTCGGCCGGGTGATGGCGGGGCTGAAGGCGCAGGGGCTCGACCGCAACACGCTCGTGATCTTCACCAGCGACAATGGCGGCGCGCATTATATCGGCCTGCCCGACATCAATCGCCCCTATCGCGGCTGGAAGGCGACCTTCTTCGAGGGCGGCATGAAGGTGCCGTTCTTCATGCGCTGGCCCGCCCAGATCAAACCCGCGACGCGCGTCACCGGGCCGGTGAGCCATTTCGACATCTTCGCCACCGCCGGCGCCGCAGCCGGCATTCCGATGCCGCGCGACCGGGCGGTCGATGGCGTCGACCTGCTGCCCTTCATCGAAGGCAGGCAGACCGGCGCACCGCACCGGACGCTGTTCTGGCGCAGCGGGGCCTATCGCGTCGTACGCGACGGCGACTGGAAGCTGCAGGCGCTCGACCTGCCGCACCAGTCGCTGCTCTTCGACATGAAGGCGGACCCGACGGAACAACATGACGTCGCCGCACAGCATGCCGACGTGGTCGCGCGCCTGGCCAAGTTGCTGGCGGAGCATGACGCACAGAGCGTGAAGCCATCTTGGCCCTCGCTGATCCGCTCGCCCATTGCTATCGACCGGCCGCTCGGCACCCGGCCGAAGCCAGGCGAAACCTATATTTACTGGGCGAATTGATGGTCGAACGCGCAGCGCCCTCCTCTGACGGGCGCAGAAGGCGATCCGAAACGAGCCGCGACAAGATCGTCGCGGCGATGCTGCAGCTCGTCGCCGAGGGCCAGATCACCCCCAGCGCCGATCAGGTCGCGGCGCGCGCCGCTGTCGGCCTGCGCAGCGTATTCCGGCACTTCAAGGACATGGAGAGCCTCTATGCGGCGATGACGGCACGGTTGTCGCGCCAATATGAAATGTGGCTCGTCCCGTTCGAAGCGAGCGACTGGCGCGGGCAATTGCGCGAGACGATCGCGCGGCGCCTCGGGACCTATGAACGGCTGATGCCGTTCAAGCGCGCCGCCGACGCGCACCGCCACGAATCCGCGGCGATCCAGACCGAACATGCCCGGACGCTGGCGCTGATGCGCGCGCGGCTGAAATCGGTGCTGCCCGATCAGATCGCCGCGGACGAGCTTGTCTTCGAGGCGATCGACCTGCTGCTGAGCTTCGAAACCTGGCAGCGCCTGCGCATGGAGCAGGGCCTGTCGGCGGAACGGGCTGCCGCGCTGATCACGGCGCAGGTTGATCGGCTGGTCGAACCCGTTCACTGATCGGAGCGTGACGGCCGAAGAACCCCGCCTCGACGACCCGCTCCATGCGGAAGGTGCGGACGCGCTCGGCCAGCTTCCGGACGATATCCGGCACCCGCCCTGGCTGATGATCGGCGCGGGTGCGGTGGCGCTGGCGGTGCTGGTGCTCGGTCTGGTCGGCACGCTGATCGACCGCGGCCTGCAATTCGATTTCGACCGGCGCATCCTGCTGGCGATGCGCCACGGCTCCATGCACGGCGCCACGCTCGGTCCGCTCTGGCTGAAGCAGGCGATGATCGACGTGACCGCGCTCGGCGGCGAAACGGTGCTGGTGATCACCGTCACCATCATCGCCGGGTTCCTGGCGGTGCAGCGCCACTGGCTGACCATGTGGCTGGTGCTCGGCGGCACGATCAGCGGCTCGATCGCCGTCGCCGTCGCCAAGGCCCTGGTCGGCCGCGCCCGGCCCGAACTGACGGACCACCTCGTCCAGGTCACCTCGGCCAGTTTCCCGAGCGGCCATGCCGCCAACAGCGCGATCATCTATCTCACCATTGCCTCGCTGATCGCGCAGATCGTGCCCGAGCGGCGCGCCCGCCTCTACATCCTCGCGAGCGCGGTGATCCTGGTCACCACGGTCGGCTTCAGCCGCGTCTATCTGGGCGTGCACTGGCCGAGCGACGTGCTCGCCGGCTGGAGCTTCGGCACGCTGTGGGCGCTGGCCTGGTGGGCGCTGGGCGCCTGGGCGCGGATTCGCCGCGCCGGTGCCTCGGTCATCCGCCCCGCCGCGACATGACGCCGCAATTTAGCTGAAAGTCATGGATCAGGCCCGCCGTTCAGCTGCGGGCAATGAATCGCTCGCCAACGCAAGAGCGGCTGTGTCGTGCCCGGGAGGCGATGAAACAGTCTTGATACTTTATCTCATCACATCTATTGCGCCGCACCATCGTCCATTGGAGCCTCCCCATGCCGCTTAAGATCGCCCTGCTTGCCGGTGCCTCGTTGATGATCGCCGGGCCGGCGTTCGGGCAGGAGGTAGCGGCATCGTCCAGCGCAGACGGCCCGACCTCCTCGACTGACCAGTCGCATGAGGTGATCGTCACCGCCCCGTTCCGGCAGAGCGAAACCGATGTACTCTCCGGCACCTCGGTGGTGACCGGTGCCGAGCTCACCCGCGACCTCAAGCCGACGATCGGCGAGACCCTGGCCAAGCAGCCGGGCGTGTCCGCGACCTCGTTCGGGCCGAGCGCATCGCGCCCGATCCTGCGCGGGTTCCAGGGCGAGCGCGTGCGCGTGCTGACCGACGGGATCGGCTCGATCGACGTCTCGAACACCTCGGTCGACCATGCCGTGATCATCGATCCGCTGCTGGCGGAGCGGATCGAGGTGCTGCGCGGGCCCTCCGCGCTGCTGTTCGGCTCCTCGGCCGTCGGCGGCGTGGTGAACGTGATCGACACGCGCATCCCGCGTGCCGTGCCGGCCAAGGGCTATCGGTTCGACGGCATCGCGACCTATGGCTCTGCGGCGAACGAGCGGACGCTGGGGGCCGCCGGCGACGTCGCGGTGGGCGAGCATTTCGTCCTGCATGCCGATGGCTCCTATTCGAAGAGCGACGACCTCCATATCGGCGGCTATGCGCTGACCGCGCAGCGGCGGGCGGAAGCGCTCGCGACCAGCCTGCTCCCGGCGCCCACCCCGGCCCCGGGCGAGGATCCGATCGATTATGCGGCCAATGCCGCCGTCAAGGGAACGCTGCCCAATTCGGCGGCCAAGACCTGGACGGCCGGCTTCGGCGCCGCGCTGATCACCGACACCGGCAGCCTGGGCGTCTCCTACAGCCATTATGACAGCGTGTACGGCGTGCCGATCCGCTATGCTACCCTGCCCGACGAGGGCCAGGAGGCCCCGCGGCTCGACATCGTCCAGAACCGGTTCGACCTGCGCGGCGAAGTCGAGACCGGCGGCGGCTTCCTCGACAAGATCCGCCTTCGCGCCGGCCATGCCACCTATCGCCATTTCGAGCTGGCACCGGACGGGACGGTCGGCACCGCCTTCTACAACAACGGCACCGAGGCGCGGCTCGAACTGGTCCAGAGCAATCGCGGCGGCTGGCAGGGCGCTTCCGGCGTCCAGTATTTCAACCGGGTGTTCAACGTGGTCGGCGACGAGGCCTTCCTGCCCAAGAACGAGACCAACCAGACCGGTCTGTTCACGCTGCAGCAGCTCGATCTCGGCAGGTTCAAGGCCGAGGCCGGATTGCGCTACGAACTGAGCGATGTGGCCGCGCGGACGCCACTCGACGATCTCCGCTTCTTCGCCGGCAAGCGGCACTTCGAGGCCCTGTCCGGGTCGGTCGGCGCCTCCTACGGGCTCAGCGACGTGATCCGGATCGGCCTGAACCTGTCGCGCACCGAACGCGCGCCCTCGGCCGAGGAACTGTTCGCCAACGGCGCGCATGCCGGCACCCAGGCCTATGAACTGGGCAATCCCGACTTCAAGCTGGAGAAGAGCTGGGGATTGGAAGGCACGCTGCACGCGCACGACAAGGGTTTCAGCTTCGACGCGTCGGCCTATTACAACCGCTTCACCAACTATATCGCCGAGGTCCAGGTCGCCCAGTCAGTCTGCGCGGCCGCGGCGGCGCCGAGCGGCCGGACGGTCGACTTTCCCTGCTTCCAGTCGATCCAGGCCGATGCCACCTATTACGGCGTCGAAGCCGAGGGATCGGTCGTGCTTGCGCGGATCGGCGGCTACAAGATCAACGCCGATGCGCTGGGCGACTATGTCCATGCCTCGATCGTCGACCAGGGGCCGGTGCCGCGCATCCCGCCGATGCGCGTGCTCGGCGGCATCGAGGCGCAGGGCGACACGCTCAACGGCCGGATCGAGCTGGAGCATGTATTCGAGCAGAACCGGATCGCGGCGTTCGAGACGCCCACCGCCGGCTATACCATGGTCAACGCCTCGATCGGCTTCAGCCCGTTCGGCAAGGACAACAAGACCACGCTGATGCTCACGGCCAACAACATCTTCGACGTCGATGCCCGGCGCGCCGCGAGCTTCCTCAAGGATTTCGCGCCGCTGGCGGGCCGCGACATCCGGGCAACGCTGCGCTTCAGCCTGTAGCGCCGATTGTCTCCGCCGCCGCCGCTCCTATCTAAGGAAGCATTCAAGACAGGAGCGGTACTATGGCAAGCGAAGTCGCAACGCTGGCGGGCGGGTGTTTCTGGTGCACCGAGGCGGTGTTCAAGGACGTGATCGGCGTCGAGAAGGTCGAGAGCGGCTATATCGGCGGCACCGTGCCCAACCCGACCTACAAGCAGGTCTGCCGGGGCGACACGGGCCATGCCGAAGCGATCCGGGTGACGTTCGATACGGATCAGGTGCGCTATGGCGACATCCTCGACATGTTCTTCGCGACCCACGATCCGACCCAGCTCAACCGGCAGGGCAATGACGTCGGCACGCAATATCGGTCGGCGATCTTCCCGCATTCGGCCGACCAGCGCGAAGAGGCGCAGGCCGCAATCGCGCGCGCCGCGGCTGACTGGCCCGCGCCCATCGTGACGTCGATCGAGCCGCTCGGCACATGGTATCCGGCCGAAGACTATCACCAGGAATATTGGGAAGGCGAAGGCCAGAGCAATCCCTATTGCCTGGCCGTCATCCCCCCCAAGCTGCAGAAGCTCCGCAAGAGCTTCGCCAACCGCTCGAAGGCGGCCGAAGCGGCCGCGTGACCCGTCGGGGCGAGGCGCTCGTCAGAGCGCGTCGCCCTCGATCGGCGGCTTGACCGAGGCATCCGCACCGAGCGTCTTGTAGGCCAGGCCGCCGAGCACGCCGCCCAGGATCGGGGCGAGCCAGAACAGCCAGAGCTGCTGTAGTGCCAGCCCGCCCACGACCAGCGCCGGGCCGGTGCTGCGCGCCGGGTTGACCGAGGTGTTGGTCACCGGGATGCTGATCAGATGGATCAGGGTGAGCGCCAGGCCGATCGCGATCGGCGCAAAGCCGGCGGGCGCGCGGGTGTCGGTCGATCCCATGATCACCAGCAGGAAGAAGAAGGTCAGCACGACCTCGATCACCAGGCCGGCGACCAGCGAGTAATGGCCCGGCGACTGCGCGTCGAAGCCGTTCACCGCGAGCCCGTTGGCCGGAAGCGCAAAGCCGGGTGCGCCGCTCGCGACGAAATAGAGCAGATAGGCGGCGGCGACCGCGCCCAGCACCTGTGCGACGACATAGAGCGGGATATCCCTGCCCGGGAAGCGCCCGCCGGCCCATAGCCCGACGGTAACGGCCGGGTTGAGGTGGCAGCCCGAGATATGGCCGATCGAATAGGCCATGGTGAGCACGGTCAGGCCGAAGGCGAGCGACACACCCGCCAGGCCGATACCGACATTGGGAAAGGCCGCCGCCAGCACTGCGCTGCCGCAGCCGCCAAAGACCAGCCAGAATGTGCCGAGAAACTCCGCGAGCCCTCGCTGCGTGTTCGTCATGATGCTTCCCCTCCTCGTTGCGAGTCGTGGCGGGGAGGCTAGCGGCCGGTACGGCGCCGTAAAGACGTCAGTCGCGATGTGCGGCGCGGCGCAGCCGGTCGTTGATCGCGATCCCTAGGCCGGTTTCGGGAACCGGGGCGATCGCCAGCCGCGGCTTGGGCGAGGCATCCGCCCGGTAAAGTGCTGAAAACAGGGCGGCTGCGGCTTCTGTCAGGTCGCCCGTCGCAGACAGCGTATCGTCTCCGCCGATCGCGCCGAAGCCGATCATCCACTCATCGTCGCTACAAGAATTTACATTGATCCGCAGCGGTTTGCCCGGCGCATAATGGCTTTCGAGCTGCCCGGGCGCAGTGACGGGCGCCTTGCCGGCTGGCGCGGCGGCCAGCGCCATCCCCGGCAGGCAGGCAGCGACGGCCTCGCCGGTGATCGGCCCGGGACGCAGGATGCGCATGGTCTCGCCCGTCATCACGATGGTCGATTCCAGCCCGGCGGCGGTCGCCCCGTCATCGACGATCAGCGGAATCCGCCCGCCGAGGCTCGCCAGCACATGCTCGGCCCGGGTCGGGCTGATCGCGCCGCTGGCATTGGCCGATGGCGCCGCCAGGGGCTTGCCGGTCGCTGCGAGCAGCGCGCGCATCGCGCGGTGCGCCGGCACGCGGATCGCGATCGTGTCGAGCCCCGCCGTCACCAGCGGGGCGATGCCGGCATCGGGCCGGAGCGGCAGGACCAGCGTCAGCGGGCCCGGCCAGAAGGCATCGGCCAGGGCGCCGGCGGCAGCGTCGAACGACGCGATCCGCTCCGCCGCGGCGCGATCGAGCACATGGACGATCAGCGGATTGAAGCTCGGCCGGCCCTTGGCGGCATAGACGCCTGCGACCGCGCGCGAATCAGTCGCGTCGGCAGCGAGCCCATAGACCGTCTCGGTCGGGATCGCGACCACGCCGCCGGCCGCGATCGTCGCGGCCGCCGCGCTGATCGCGGCCTCGCCGTAGGGTAAGGTTCGGGTGGTGATCGGCGGGTTTGGTGGGCTCATCACACGGGGCTATAGCGCGCGCGACCGCAGGAAGAGAAATATCATGACCTTTACCGCCCCGACCGCCGATCAGCGCTTCGTCCTCGACCATGTCGTGGGCATCGGCGCCCTTGCCGAAAGCGACCGCTTCGCCGCCGCGAGCAGCGACGTGGTCGAGGCCGTGCTCGAAGGCATCGGGGATTTCGCCGCGGGCGAATGGGCGCCGCTGCTGCGCGAGGGCGACACCGTCGGCGCGCGATGGACCCCCGAGGGCGTGGTGATGCCCGAGGGCTATGCCAAGGCCTATCGCGACTATGTCGAGGGCGGCTGGGGCACGATCGGCGTGCCCGAGGCGCATGGCGGCCAGGGCCTGCCCTTCGCGATCCAGACGGCGGTGCTCGATACGCTGGGCGCCGCGAACATGGGCTTCGCGCTTGCCCCGACGCTGACGGTCGGCGCGATCGAGGCGCTCGGCCATCATGGCAGCCCGGCGCAGCAGGCGCTCTACCTGCCGAAGCTCGCCACCGGCGAGTGGACGGGAACGATGAACCTCACCGAACCCCAGGCCGGCTCCGATGTCGGCGCGCTGCGCACCCGCGCCGAGCCGCGCGGCGACGGCAGCTGGAGCATCAAGGGCACCAAGATCTTCATCTCGTTCGGCGACCATGACATGGCGCCGAACATCGTCCACCTCGTCCTCGCGCGCACCCCCGATGCCCCGCCGGGGACCAAGGGTATCTCGCTGTTCCTGGTGCCGAAATACCGGCTCGACGCGGACGGCAACCCCGGCGCGTTCAACGATGTCCGGGTCGTCTCGATCGAGCACAAGATGGGCCTGCATGCCTCGCCGACCTGCGTGCTGAGCTTCGGCGACAATGACGATTGCGTCGGCGAGCTGATCGGCGAGGAGCTGGGCGGCATCCGCGCGATGTTCACGATGATGAACAATGCCCGGCTCAATGTCGGGCTACAGGGCGCGCAGGTCGCCGAGCGCGCGACCCAGGCGGCGATAGGCTATGCCCGCGACCGCATCCAGTCGGCGCGCGCCGGGTCGCCGAGCCGCGACTCGGTGGCGATCATTGAGCATCCCGATGTCCGCCGCATGCTGCTGCGGATGAAGGCGCAGACCCAGGCGGCGCGCGCGCTGGTCTATTATGCCGCGGGCCATGTCGACCGCGCGACGCTGGGCGAGCCCGGCGCGCAGGACCGGCTCGACCTGCTGACTCCGCTGGCCAAGGCGCATGGCACCGATATCGGCTGCGAGGTCAGCTCCATCGGCGTGCAGGTGCATGGCGGCATGGGCTATATCGAGGAGACCGGGGCCGCCCAGTTCTTCCGCGATGCCCGGATCACGCCGATCTATGAGGGCACCAACGGCATCCAGGCTGCCGATCTGGTCGGGCGCAAGCTCGGGCTCGACAATGGCGGCGCGTTCGCGCGGCTGATCGCCGACATGCGCGCCGAGGCGGCGGATGCCGGGCTGGTCGCGCTGATCGACGCGTGCGAGGCGATCGGCCGCGACCTGATGACGCGCGATGCCGACGACCGGCTGGCGGCGAGCTACCCGTTCCTGACGATGCTCTCGACCGCCGTATGCGGCTGGCTGATGGAGCGGCAGGGCCGGATCGCGGCCACGAGCGCAGGCGATCCCGCCTTCCTCGCGATGAAGACCGCATCGGCGCGCTTCTATGTGGAGCAGATCGTGCCCGAGGCGATGGGGCTGAAGGCAGCGGCGATGGCCAGGGCCGAGCTGCTCTATTCAATCCCGGCGGAGATGTTCGCCGCCTGAAGATCCCCGTCCCGGAAGGGATGGGGCGCCGGCGCGTCAGGCGCCTTCGCGCTCCAGCAGTTCCTCGGTGTCGAGCCCGAGCAGCTTGATGTGCGCGCGGATGCGCGGCCAGCTGTCGCGGATGAAATGCTCGCGCTCGGCGAGGCGAAGCTTCTCGGCCGCGCCGGGCAGCACGAACATGCCGACGCCGCGACGGACCTCGACATAGCCGTCGTCCTGAAAGCTCTGATAGGCCTTGGCAACGGTCAGCGGGTTGGCGCCATGCTCGGCGGCCAGCGCCCGGACCGAGGGGAGCTGATCGCCCGCGCGATACTCGCCGCGCAGGATCGCCGCCGAAATCGTACCGCGCAGCTTGATGTAAACCGGGCTGTCGTCGCTGTTCAAGGCTGTCATGCTACCCTAATACACCGATTCGGCGGTAAGTCCAATACTATGTCCAGTATCGGACAATTTTGTCCGATTCCGGACGCGGGCGCTCCTCCAGCGGCCGCGAAGGGGTACCGATAAACACGAAACCAACGATTTTCTCGGGCGCGGCCCCGAACGCGTCGCGCACCGAATCGTCATAGGCGGCCCAGCCGGTGAGCCATCCGCCGGCGAAGCCCGAGGCATGTGCGGCATGGAGCAGGTTCATGCAGGCGGCGCCCGCCGAGAGCTCCTGCTCCCATAGCGGGATATGGCTTTCGAGCCGCGGCGACGACAGCACCACCACCAGGGCCGGCGCCTGGCGGGCGAATTGCTCGACCGCCTCGATCTCGAGCCGCGCCGCCGCGGGCCGCCCGACGCGATAGGCAGTCGTCAGCAGGTCGGCAAAGGCGTCGCGGCGATCGGCCGGCACGACCACGAAGCGCCACGGGGCCAGCTTGCCATGGTCGGGCGTGCGGGCCGCGATTTCCAGCATCCGCGCGAGCTGGCCGGCATCGGGCCCGGGCGCGACGAGATCGCGCGGCTTGCCCGAGCGGCGGGTGGAAAGAAGCGCGAGCGGGCTGCTGAGATCATTGAGCATGGCCGCCATCTAGGGCGCCGCCGCGCATATTTACACCCCGGTGGATGCCGCTAGTCTCCGCCGCCATCAGCACCGCCGCATTCGACGGCGGGAAGTCATTCAGGAGCGAATAAAAATGGTGGACACCCCGACCGCGGATACCCCGCGAGAGCCGGATATCACCCATATCAACCCGGCTGCCGGCGAAACCTGGTTCGGCCATCCACGACAGCTCGCGCGGCTGTTCACCACCGAGATGTGGGAGCGGTTCGGCTATTACGGCATGCGCGCGCTGCTGACGCTCTACCTCACCAAGCATTTCATCTTCGGCGATCGCGCCGCGACCGGCCTGTATGGCGGGTTCACCGCACTGGTCTATCTCACCCCGCTGGTCGGCGGCTATCTGGCGGACCAGTATCTCGGCTCGAAGCGCTCGGTGAAGTTCGGCGCGATCATGATGGCGATCGGCTATTTCACGCTCTGCTTCGGCGGGCAGACCGCCAAGCCCTTCGCGATGATCGACGGCCAGCGCTACGAGGTGCAGGTCCAGGAGGCCAAGGGCGACGTGCTCCGCTACGTCGTCGACAAGGGCCAGAAGCTGCAGATCAGGGGCAATGACGACGGCACCGTCTCGCTGCTGGCACCCGACGGATCGACCACGCGGACGGTCGCCAAGGGCAGCTTCGACTCCGATGCCGAGCGCAGCCCCTTCTTCGTCACCATCATGCTGATCGCCCTCTCGCTGGTGTCGGTCGGCAACGGCTTCTTTAAGCCGAACATCTCGACCATGGTCGGCGAACTGTACGCCCAGGGCGACCGACGCCGGGATTCGGGCTTCACCATCTTCTACATGGGCATCAATCTCGGCTCGCTCGGATCGCAGATCCTCTGCCCGATCCTCGCCGACACAGTCGGCTGGTGGGCCGGCTTCGGCCTCGCCGCGATCGGCATGCTGGTGTCCTGGTCGCTGATCCAGTTCGATGGCGGCAAGCTCTCCGGCTATGGCGAGCCGCCCGCGCGCAGCGGCCCGGATCGCGCGATCCCGATCTATATCGGCGCGCTGATCGCGGTGCCCGTGCTCTATTTCCTCTTCACCAACCTGATGAACGCGGCGCCGCAGGTGCCCGGCTCGGGCTTTGTCGGCTATCTCGCCTCGCTGTCGCTGATGGGCAAGCTGCTGTTCGGCACCTTCGTCGTCTCGATCCCCGGCATCCTGATCTGGTCCTTCGTGGTCGGCGACAAGCGCGAGTTCCAGATGATGCTCGCGGCCATGGTGCTGATCGTCTTCAACGTGGTGTTCTGGACGCTGTTCGAGCAGGCCGGATCGTCGCTGACGCTGTTCGCCGACCGCAACACCGATCTCAGCGTGTTCGGGCTGTTCAGCATCTCCGCGCCGCAGACCCAGTTCTTCAACGCCTTCTTCATCGTCACGCTGGCGCCGCTGATGAGCATCCTGTGGACGACCCTGGCCAGGCGCGGGATCGAACCGTCGATCCCGATCAAGTTCGGCCTCGCGCTGATGGGCGTCGGCGCCGGCTTCCTGTTCCTCGTCTGGGGCGCGGCCTTTGTCGGGCCCGACTTCAAGGTCGGGATCTGGTGGCTCGCCGGCCTCTACCTGATCCATTCGGTCGCGGAACTGTGCATCTCGCCGGTCGGGCTGTCTATGATCACCAAGCTCTCGATCGCGCGCGTCGTCGGGCTGATGATGGGCGTGTGGTTCCTCTCGATCTCGGTCGCGCAATATGTCGCGGGCATCGTGGCGCAGTTCGCCAGCGTCGATACGGTGGGCGGCCAGGTGACCAATCTCAAGGTCAGTCTCGACACCTATACCGGGACCTTCACGACCATCGCCGAAGTCGCGATCGTCCTCGGGGCGCTCCTGCTGCTGCTCTCCTGGCCGCTCAAGAAATGGATGCACGGGGTCACGTGATGCGATAGGCTCGCCGCGGACCTTTCCGGGAGGGCGCGGTGAGCGATACAGGCATGGTACTGGCGGCAGCGGGCGCGTTTCTCGGGACGCATTTCCTGCTGTCGCACCCATTGCGCGCGCCGATCGTCCGGCGGATCGGCGAGGGCCCGTTCCTCGGCCTGTATTCGCTGGTGGCGGCGGTGACGCTCGGATGGCTCGTCTTCGCCTATCGCGCGGTCGGGCCGCAGCAGCCATGGTGGGACGTGGGCGCAGGGCTGTGGGGGATCGCGACGCTGCTGATGCTGGCCGCCAGCGTCCTGCTGGTCGGCTCGCTGATCGGCAATCCCGCCCTGCCCAATCCCGGCCCCGCGACCGAGCCGCCGGCCGAAGCGCGCGGGGTGTTCTCGATCACGCGCCATCCGATGATGTGGAGCTTCGCGCTGTGGGGCGTGGCGCATATCCTGGTCTTCCCGACCACCGCCAACATCATCCTGGCCAAGGCGATCATCCTGCTCGCGCTGGTCGGGGCGGCGCTGCAGGACCGCAAGAAGGAGGCGCTGCAGCCCGCACGCTGGCGCGCCTGGGAAGCCAGGACCTCCTATTGGCCGTTCGCCGCGATCGCCTCGGGCCGCGCGCGCCTCGGCGGATTTCGCCCGCATGACTGGGCCGGGGGCCTCGTGCTCTGGATCGCGGCGACCTGGGCCCATATCCCGCTGGCGGGCGTGCCGGCCGGCCTCTGGCGCTGGATCGGCTGACGACCGCTGCGCTTCGCGCCGTTCCGCCCTGTTCCGCCCTGATCATCGCGCCTTTATTTTTTCGCGCGCGATTCCACCCTGTTATGTTGGAAATTCGCCTAAAAATTCTACAAGCGAATCAAAAGCTTGCCTGGAGCCAGCCCTGTTAATTCCGGAACAGGGCGAACAAGCGCGATAACAGGGCAAACCCGGCGGCATAACAGGGCAGCTGTTTTCCGTGACAAGGAGAAAGAGCGCGTCCGGGCTGGACGCGCCACTCCGGTCGCGCGCAACGATAGCGCTGCTTCACTGATGTTGAATCGACCCGGCGCCGGGGCGGCGCAGGCCTCAGGCCGCCTTGCGCAGCTCCAGCCGGCTCCAGATCTCGACCAGCGCGCTGGTGAGATCGCGCATCATCGCCTCGTCATGCGCCGGCCCCGGGGTGAAGCGCAGGCGCTCGGTGCCGCGCGGCACGGTCGGGTAATTGATCGGCTGCACATACACGCCATATTCGGCGAGCAGGATGTCGCTGATCTTCTTGGCCTTGACCGGATCGCCCACCATCAGCGGCACGATATGCGTGGTCGAGTTCATCACCGGCAGCCCGGCCTCGGCCATCATCGTCTTGAGCATCGTCGCGGCCGCCTGCTGGCCGTCCCGCTCGGCGCTCGACGCCTTGAGGTGGCGCACGCTCGCCAGCGCGCCGGCGACCAGCACGGGCGACAGGCTGGTGGTGAAGATGAAGCCCGGCGCATAGGAGCGGATCACGTCGATGATCGTCTGGTCGGCAGTGATATAGCCGCCCATCACCCCGAACGCCTTGCCGAGCGTGCCCTCGATGATCGTCAGCCGGTGCGCGACGCCGTCGCGCTCCGAAATGCCGCCGCCGCGCGCGCCGTACATGCCGACCGCATGGACTTCGTCGAGATAGGTCAGCGCGCTGTACTTGTCGGCGAGATCGCAGATCGCCTCGATCGGGGCGATATCGGCATCCATCGAATAGACGCTCTCGAACGCGATCAGCTTCGGCGCGGCCGGATCGACCGAGGCGAGCAGTTCCTCGAGATGCGCGAGGTCATTGTGGCGGAAGACGTGCCGTTCGCAGCCCGAATTGCGGATGCCCGCGATCATCGAGGCATGGTTGAGCTCGTCGGAGAAGATGATGCAGCCCGGCAGGATCTTGGCCAGCGTCGCCAGCGTCGCCTCGTTCGAGACATAGCCCGAGGTGAAGAGCAGCGCGCCTTCCTTGCCGTGCAGGTCGGCGAGCTCGCCCTCGAGATCGACATGATAATGGGTGTTGCCGCCGATATTGCGCGTGCCGCCCGAGCCGGCGCCCACATCGTGCAGCGCCTCTTCCATCGCCGCGATCACGTTCGGATGCTGGCCCATGGCGAGATAGTCGTTGGAACACCAGACGGTGATCGGCTTCGGGCCGTTATGGCCGGCGAAGCAGCGCGCGTTCGGGAAGCTTCCCTTGTTGCGCAGGATATCGATGAAGACGCGGTAGCGACCTTCAACATGCAGGCGGTCAATCGCCTGGGTGAAAATGCGCGAGTAGTCCACTCCGCGCAGCGCCGTGCCATCCGCTTCCATGGGCGCCGCAGTAGCGCGCGACAGCCCGGATTTCCAGCATTTTACGACTAAGGATATATCCGCATAGGCCGCGCCGGCGCGCCGTGCCAATCTTGCTTTCAATCATGCGCTGCGGGCCCGGGCCATGCTATAAGGGCCCATCGCCGGCCGTTTGCGACAGGCACGCCGGGGACCGAGAGACGCTACGCGCTCCCGCTTGATGCATGGAGCTTTTGCCATGACCGAATCCGAAGCAAGCACCGGAAAACAGGACTATTATTCGAAGCGCGCGGCGCAGGAACGCGCGCTGGCGGAACGTGCCGACGATCCCACCGCGCGGCGGATTCACGTCGAGCTGGCGAGTCGTTATGCCGAAATCGTGGAGCAGTCGGTCCCGGCCTGACGCCTGCACTACAGCGTTTCGATCCGCACCAGGCCATGTCGGGCGAGCGCGGGCGCCAGCGCGCTGTGATCGCCGGTACCGGTGAACACCGCCACGCCGCCGCCCGGAGTTGCGGGCCAGTCCTGCCCCCGGGTCAGAAAGGCGACTCGGCGCGCGATTCCGGCCGATCCGTCGACGAAGCGCACCGCATGCGGCGCGGCGGCGGCCAGCTCCTCCTCCACCAGCGGGAAATGCGTGCAGGCATTGACGATCACGTCGAGGCGTTCGCCGCCGGGCTGCCCGAACAAGCCGGCCAGGATCGCCGCATAGCGATCGAGCGGCGCATCCTCGCCGCGCAGCTTCGCCTCGGCCAGCTGCACGAGCTCGGCGGAACCGTGCCGCAGGACCAGGCAATCGCTCGCGAAGCGGGCGGCGAGATCGTCGACATAGGGCTGGCGCACCGTCGCATCGGTCCCGAGCACGCCGATCACGCGCGTCCGACTCGTCTCGGCCGCCGGCTTGATCGCCGGCACCGTGCCCACCACCGGCAGGTCGAGCGCCGCGCGCACCGCGGCGAGCGCGATCGTGGAGGCCGTGTTGCAGGCAATCACGATCAGGCGCGGCCGATAGCGCTCCGCCAGCCGGCCGAGCAGCGCGGGCACCCGCGCCGCGATCTCGGCCTCGCTGCGCGTGCCATAGGGAAAGCCGGCCGAATCGGCGACATAGACGAAGGGCGCGGCGGGCAGCAGCGCGCGCGTCGGCGCCAGCACCGAGAGGCCACCCACCCCGGAATCGAAGAACAGGACAGGCCGGGCATCGCTCACCCCCGCGATGTAGCGCGGGCGCCGGGTTTGACAACGCCCCCACTTGAGCGAGATTGTTGGCGCGGCCGCGACGCCGGGCTATGGTGCGGCGTCTTGGGGGCTCCATCGTGTCGACCGAATATCTCTGGATCGCTCCGGCAGGGGCACTGCTCCTCGGCTATCTGCTGGGTTCCATTCCGTTCGGGCTGATCCTGACCCGCGTCTTCGGCGCTGGCGACCTGCGCCAGATCGGCTCGGGCAATATCGGCGCGACCAATGTGCTGCGCACCGGCCGCAAGGGCCTGGCGGCGGCGACGCTGCTGCTCGACGCGGCCAAGGGCTTCGCGGCGGTCGCGATCGCCGAAGCGCTCTGGCCGGGCAATGGCGTGCTGGCGGCGGCGGCGGCCTTTCTCGGCCATCTCTATCCGATCTGGCTGAAGTTTCGCGGCGGCAAGGGCGTCGCGACGATGATGGGAATCGTGCTGGCGCTGCACTGGCCGTGCGCGGTGGTCTATGCGGTGGTGTGGCTCGGGCTGCTCGCGGTGCTGCGGATCTCGTCGCTGGCGGGCATGGCGGCGGCGGTCAGCGCGCCGGTCAGCGCCGCCTTCTTCTCCGCGTTCGACATCGTGCTGCCGCTGCTCGCGCTCGCGCTGCTGGTGCTGTGGAAGCATCGCGAGAATATCGACCGCCTCCTGAACGGCACCGAGCCGAAGGTCGGCGCAAAGAGTGCGTGACGATCCGGTGCGCGACCGGGCGGCGGCGATCGCCCGCCTGCGGCTGATCCGCACGCCGCAGATCGGCCCGGTGACCTATCGCCAGCTGATCGCCCGCTATGGCGATGCCGCCGCGGCGATCGACGCGCTGCCCGACCTGGCCGCGCGCGGGGGCGGGCGGCCGCCCGTTCTTGCCGACAGTGCCGTGGCCGAGCGCGAGCTGGCGGCGGTGGCGAAGCGCGGCGCGCGCCACCTGTTCATCGACGACGCCGATTATCCCTTCCTGCTCGCCGAGATCGACAATGCCCCGCCGGTGCTGACGCTGCGCGGCGACCCGGCGCTGCTGCGCCGGCCCGCGATCGCCATGGTCGGCGCGCGCAACGCCTCCGCCGCCGCCTGCCGCTTCGCCCGGCAGCTTGCCGCCGAGCTCGGCCGCGAGGATGTCGCCATCGTCTCCGGCCTCGCGCGCGGGGTCGACACCGCCGCCCATGTCGGATCGCTCGACAGCGGCACGATCGCCGTGATCGCCGGGGGCATCGATGTGGTCTACCCGCCCGAAAATGCCGCGCTGCAGGAAGAGGTCGCGACGCGCGGCCTGCTGATCGCCGAGCAGCCGCCCGGCACCGAGCCGCGCGCGCGCCATTTCCCCTATCGCAACCGCATCATCGCCGGGCTCGCCCAGGGCACGGTGGTGGTCGAGGCGGCGCCGAAATCGGGATCGCTGATCACCGCGCGGCTGGCGGGCGAGATGGGGCGCGAGGTGATGGCCGTGCCCGGCTCGCCGCTCGATCCGCGCGCGCAGGGCTGCAACGGCCTGATCCGCGAGGGCGCGACGCTGGTGCAATCCGCCACCGACATCCTCGAGCTGATTCGCCCGATCGATCCGCGCATGGTGCGCTCGGGCAGCACGCACTTCGCAGGACCGCCGCCCGACGATGCGAGCGATGCCGAACGACGGGCGGTCGCGGCGCTGCTCGGGCCGGTGCCGGTCGCGATCGACGAGCTGATCCGGCAATCGGGGCTGGCGCCCGCAATCGTGCAGATGGTGCTGCTCGAACTCGAGCTGGGCGGCCGGCTGGAGCGGCATGCCGGCGGGCGCGCCAGTCTCGCCTGAGCAGTCGGAGGAACGATGCGGCGCCGCAGGATGGACGGCGGGCAGCAGCGGTCGATGCGCCCGAAGCCGATTGCCCCGGTCGAACGCGGGGCGTTGACGCGGGGTGTCGGACACCTCCATCCTCGCGCGTACACGTAAGGACCTCGCCAAAACCCCATGCAGCTTGTCATCGTCGAATCGCCCGCCAAGGCGAAAACCATCGAGAAATATCTCGGCTCGGACTATCGCGTCCTCGCCAGCTATGGCCATGTCCGCGACCTGCCGGCCAAGGACGGCTCCGTCGATCCCGACCATGGCTTCGCGATGGAATGGGAAAATTACGCCGACAAGGCGAAGCAGCTCAAGGCGATCGCCGATCTCGCCAAGACCGCCGACCGCCTGATCCTCGCGACCGATCCCGATCGCGAAGGCGAGGCGATCAGCTGGCACGTCCAGGAAGTGCTGCGCGCGCGCAAGGCGCTGCCCAGGGAAGTCGAGCGCGTCACCTTCAACGCCATCACCAAGGCGACGGTGACCGAGGCGATGAAGCATCCGCGCGAGCTCGATACCGACCTGATCGATGCCTATCGCGCGCGGCGCGCGCTCGACTATCTCGTCGGCTTCACCCTCTCGCCGGTGCTGTGGCGCAAGCTGCCCGGCGCCAAATCGGCCGGGCGCGTCCAGTCGGTCGCGCTGCGCATCATCGTCGACCGCGAGCGCGAGATCGAGGCGTTCCGCGCCCAGGAATATTGGTCGGTCACCGCCGAGATGGAGCAGGACGGCACGCCCTTCACGGCGCGGCTCGTCACCTTCGAGGGCAAGAAGCTCGACCGGCTGTCGATCGGCGAGGAAGGCACGGCGCTCCGCGCCAAGCAGGCAGTCGAGGAAGGGCGCTTCAGCGTCCAGACGGTCGAGGTCAAGCCGGCCACGCGCAACCCGCCGGCGCCCTTCACTACCTCGACGCTGCAGCAGGAAGCCGCGCGCAAGCTCGGCTTCTCCGCCGACCATACGATGCGGATCGCGCAAGGGCTCTACGAGGACGGCGCGATCACCTATATGCGGACCGACGGCGTCCAGATGGACAGCTCGGCCATCTCGGCGGCGCGCAAGGCGATCGCCGACCGCTATGATGCCGGCTATGTGCCGGACAAGCCGCGCCTCTACCAGAGCAAGGCCAAGAATGCGCAGGAAGCGCATGAGGCGATCCGCCCGACCGACTTCTCGAAGGACAAGGCCGGCGGCGGCGATCATGCCCGCCTGTACGACCTGATCTTCAAGCGCGCGCTCGCCAGCCAGATGGCGTCGGCGCGGATGGAGCGCACCACCGTCGAGCTGACGGACGGCTCGGGCCAGACGGGCCTGCGCGCGACCGGCCAGGTCGTGCTCTTCCCCGGGTATCTCGCCCTGTACGAGGAAGGCACCGACGACAGCGCCGACGAGGATTCGCGCCGCCTGCCGCGCCTGCGCGAAGGCGATGCGCCGGCCAAGAAGGCCGTGAATGCCGAGCAGCATTTCACCCAGCCGCCGCCGCGCTTCTCCGAAGCATCGCTGGTCAAGCGGCTCGAGGAACTCGGCATCGGCCGGCCTTCGACCTATGCCTCGATCATCAAGACGCTGAAGGACCGCGCCTATGTGCGCGTCGAGAAGAACCGCTTCTTCGCCGAGGAGAGCGGCCGGCTCGTGACGGCGTTCCTCGAGCGCTATTTCGAGAAATATGTCGGCTATGATTTCACCGCCGGGCTCGAGGACGAGCTCGACGAAGTCTCGGGCGGGCGGGCCGAATGGCAGGCAGTGCTCGAATCCTTCTGGAAGGATTTCAAGCCGCGCACGACCGAGGTGATGGAGCAGAAGCCCTCCGAAGTGACGGCGGCGCTCGACAAGTTCCTCGAGCCCTATCTCTTCCCGGCCAGGGCCGATGGGGGCGATCCGCGGCTCTGCCCCCATTGCGGCGCGGGGCAGCTCGCGCTGCGCGGCGGCAAGTTCGGCGCGTTCGTCGCCTGCTCCAACTATCCGGAGTGCAAATATACCCGCCGCTTCGGCCAGCCGGGCAGCGAGGGCGATGCCGGCGATACCGGCCCCGAGGTGATGGGCCAGGACCCCGAGACCGGGGCCGAGGTGACGAAGCGCAGCGGGCGGTTCGGCCCCTATGTCCAGCTCGGCGAGGGCAAGGAGGCCAAGCGCGCCTCGATCCCCAAGGACGTGCCGGCCGAGGATTTCGGGCTTGAATGGGCGCTGAAGCTGCTCAGCCTGCCGCGCACGATCGGCATGCATCCCGAGAGCGGCACGCCGATCACTGCCTCGATCGGCCGCTACGGCCCCTATCTCGCGCATGACGGCAAATATGCCCGGCTGACCTCGACCGCCGAAGTGTTCGAGACGGGGATGAACGCCGCCGTGGTGAAGCTGGCCGAGGCCGCCGCTGGCGGCGGGCGCCCGCAGCGCGGCAGCCGCGAGCCGCTCAAGGTGCTGGGCAAGCACCCGCGCACCGACGCCGAGATCAAGCTGATGGAGGGGCGGTTCGGCCCCTATGTCACTGACGGCGAGACCAACGCGACCCTGCCCAAGTCAGTCGAGAAGGACCAGCTCACGCTGGAGGAGGCGGCCCAGCTGATCGATGCCCGCGCCGCGGCCGCCCCGGCCAAGAAGGGCAAGAAGCCCGCCGCCAAGAAGAAGGCCGCCCCGGCCAAAAAGGCGCCCGCGAAAAAGGCCCCGGCGAAGAAGGCGAAGGCGGCCTCCTGAGCCGGCTCACCCGGCCCCGGGCAGGTGGATGCGCACGAGCAGCCAGAGCGCCATGCCGGTCAGGATCGCGAGGGTGGCGACAATGCCGGCCGAGCGGGCCGGCCCCGGGGGGCCGGGCGGGTTGAACAGCCCCTTGGCGTTCAGCACGCGGGCGAGGACGAAGGCGGCGGCGGTGATGGCGAGCGGGGTGTGGCTGGCGCCGCCCGCTTCGAGCAGCCCGATCAGGATCAGGCCGATCGGCGCATATTCAGTGAGGTTGCCATGCGCGCGGATGGCGGCGGTCAGATCGTGCTGGCCGGCATCGCCGAACGCGGCGCGATGCTTCATCCGCATGCGGATGGTGGTGATCGACAGGAAGACGAGCAGCAGCGCGAGCGCGGCCGCGGTCAGCCCGGTGATGGTGAGTTCCATGATCCCTCCGGTATCGTTCCGGAGGCGATGCTATCCCCGTTGCCGGGCGCGGTCCAATCGGTTCAGGCGGCGCGGCGCGCGGTGAGGTTGAGCCAGGCGCGGGCGGCCTTCTGGGCCTCGGCGATCTCGCGCGCGGTCATGTCCTCGGCGATCTCGCTGCGGCAGGCTTGGGCGGCCTCGCTGCCGGCCACCGCGGCCAGATTGAACCATTTATGCGCCTCGATCAGGTTGACGCCGATGCCCGCGGCACCGCTCGAATAGACCATGCCGAGTTCGTAGCAGGCATCCATGTCGCCCCGGGCCGCATCCGCGAGCCGGCTGTCGATCAGGAACTGCGCATTCTTCAGGCTGCTGCCCATGCTCTTAACCCCTGTTAACCATCCCTGTCGGACGACTTTGGGGTAAGTGCATCAACAAATGGTTAACGGGAATTAGCGATAAATGCGTATCTCCCGGGCGCTCAGACCGCGATATTGTCGATCAGCCGGGTCGCGCCCATCCGCGCGGCGGCGAGCAGGCGGCGCGGCCTCGACGGGTCGACCGCTTCGGCGAGCGTCTCGGCATCGACCAGCGTGACATAATCGATCTCGAAGCCGGCGGCGGCGAGCGACTCGCGCGCGGTGGCGAGCACGGCATCGATCTCGATCCCCTTGCCGATCGACCGCGCGGCGACGCCGAGCGCGCGCGGCAGCGCGACGGCGCGCGCGCGCTCGTCGGCATCAAGATAGACGTTGCGCGACGAAAGGGCGAGGCCGTCATCCTCGCGCTGGGTCGGCACGCCGGCGATCTCGATCCCGATATCGAGATCGGCGACCATCCGGCGGATCACCGCGAGCTGCTGGAAATCCTTCTCGCCGAAATAGGCGATGTCCGGCCGGACCTGGTTGAACAGCTTGGCGACGACGGTGGCGACGCCGTCGAAATGGCCGGGCCGGGTCGCGCCGTCGAGGCCCTCGCTCACGCCCGCGACCGAAATGGTGGTCGCGAAGCCTTCCGGATACATCAGCTCGACCGGCGGCATCCACAGCAGGTCGCATCCCGCATCGGCCAGCATCCGCGTGTCGGCGAGTTCCTTGCGGGGATAGCGCGCCAGATCCTCGTTCGGGCCGAACTGCTTCGGATTGACGAAAATCGACGCGACCACGCGCGTGCCGGGCCGTTTCGCCGCCTCGATCAGCGCCATGTGCCCGGCGTGGAGCGCGCCCATCGTCGGGACGAACGCGATCGTCGCGCCCTCGGCCCGGAAATCGGCGATCCCGCGACGGAGCAGATCAAGCTGACGGATGGTTTGCACGCGTGAAGGGCCTTCGATAAGGACGGGGCGGGCCTTCTATGGGGGGCGGCCCGGCCGATCAATAAGGGAAGCACGACACTTGTCGACGGTTGCACAGAAGCCACATATCATCGTGTTCGCCAACGAGAAGGGCGGCACCGGCAAATCGACGACCGCAGTCCATGTCGCGATCGCGCTCGAGGCGCGCGGCGCGAAGGTCGCGGCGTTCGATCTCGATCACCGCCAGCGGACCATGGGGCGCTATCTCGACAATCGCGCGGCCACCGCCAAGCGCACCGGGCGCGAGCTGATGATCCCGCGCCACGCGACGCATGACGGCGAGAGCCTGGCGCGCTTCACCGAGACGTTCGACGCGCTCGCCGCGGGCAGCGACTTCCTGGTGATCGACACGCCCGGCCGCGACGACCGCTTCGCCCGGATGGCCGCGCAGCGCGCCGATACGCTCGTCACGCCGATGAACGACAGCTTCGTCGATTTCGACCTGATCGGGCAGGTCGATCCGGTGACCTACAAGGTCACCCGCCCGAGCTTCTATGCCGAGCTGATCTGGGATGCGCGCAAGGCGCGCGCCAAGGCCGACGGCTCGACGATCGACTGGGTCGTGCTGCGCAACCGGGTCCAGCATATCGAGGCGCGCAACATGCGCCGCGTATCCGAGGCGCTCGACCAGCTCGCCAAGCGGGTCGGCTTCCGCATCATCCCCGGCCTTGGCGAGCGCGTGATCTATCGCGAGCTCTTCCCCAAGGGCCTGACCATGCTCGATTCGCGCGAATTCGGCGAGATGGGCCTCGCCCATGTCGCGGCGCGGCAGGAGCTGCGCGAGATGATGGCCGCGCTCGGCCTGCCTGAGCCAGCGATGCCGCTGTTCGCCTGATGGCGAAGCTGCTTCTCCTCGGCCTGTTGCTCTATGGCGGCTGGATCCTGCTGCGCCGGAGCGCGCCGGCGCTGACGATCGACGAGAAGGAGGCGCGCGCCATCCTGGGCGTCGACAACCTGGCCGACGCCGAGGCGATCCGCGCGGCGCATCGCCGGCTCGTCTCCGCCGTGCATCCCGATCGTGGCGGATCGGCCGAGCTGGCCCGGCGCATCAACGCCGCGCGCGACGTCCTGCTGAAACGCCGCCATTGAACTTTCCGCGCGCTCGCCGATTGGGCGCACGACACCACCGACAGGAGCCCCGATGACGCACCGCTTCGACCCAACCTCCCTGCGCGAATATGACATCCGCGGCATCGTCGGAAAGACGCTCGGCCCGGCCGACGCCACCGCGATCGGCCGCGGCTTCGCCACGCGGGTGCGCCGCGCCGGCGGCACGCGGGTCGCGGTCGGCTATGACGGGCGCGTCTCCTCGCCGATCCTCGAGGCGGCGCTGATCGAGGGCCTCACCGCCAGCGGCGTCGATGTCGTCCGCGTCGGCATGGGGCCGACCCCGATGCTCTATTATGCCGAGGCGATCCTCGAAGTCGACGGCGGCATCCAGATCACCGGCAGCCACAATCCGGCCGATTACAACGGCTTCAAGATGGTGCTCCAGCACCTGCCCTTTTTCGGCGAGGACATCCAGGATCTCGGCCGGCTCGCCGAGGCCGGCGACTGGGAAGAGGGCACCGGCGAGGTCACTGCATTCGACATCGTCGACAATTATGTCGGCCGCCTGATGGCGGGATATGCCGGCGGCGCCTACCGGATCGGCTGGGACGCCGGCAACGGCGCCTCGGGCCCGGTGATCGAGAAGCTGGTCAAGCTGCTCCCGGGCGAGCACCACCTGCTCTACACCGATGTCGACGGCAGCTTCCCCAACCATCATCCCGATCCGACCGAGGAAAAGAATCTCGCCGACCTGAAGCAGCTGGTCGCCGAGAAGCAGCTCGATTTCGGCCTCGCCTTCGACGGCGACGGCGACCGGATCGGCGCGATCGACGGCCAGGGCCGGGTGATCTGGGGCGACCAGCTGCTCTCGATCCTGGCGGAGCCGGTACTGAAGGAACTGCCCGGCTCGACCATCATCGCCGACGTCAAGGCGAGCCAGGCGCTGTACGACCGGATCGCCGAACTGAGCGGCGTGCCGCTGATGTGGAAGACCGGCCACAGCCTGATCAAGATGAAGATGAAGGAGACGGGCAGCCCGCTCGCCGGCGAGATGAGCGGCCATATCTTCTTCGCGCATGATTTCTACGGCTTCGACGACGCGCAATATGCCGCGGTCCGGCTGATCCGCGCCGTGCACATGATCGGCAAGTCGATGACCGAGATCCGCGGGAGCATGCCGGCGATGGTCAACACGCCCGAGATGCGCTTCCAGGTCGACGAGAGCCGCAAGTTCGCGGTGGTCGACGAAGTGCTCGACCGGCTCGAGGCCGAGGGCGCCGACGTCAACCGCACCGATGGCGCGCGCGTCAACACGCCCGACGGCTGGTGGCTGCTGCGCGCCTCGAACACCCAGGACGTGCTCGTCGCGCGCGCCGAGGCGAAGGACCAGGCCGGGCTCGACCGGCTCATGGCGATGATCGACGCGCAGCTCGCGGCGAGCGGGATCGTGCGCGGGGAGCAGGCGGGGCACTGAGCCCCCCGCTCCCGCGCGGGGGCCGGGGCCCCGTTTGGCACTGGCATTCCGCGCGCCGAGCCGCCACTTAGGCGCCATGGCCCCGCCACCCCAGCTCATCCGCGTCATCGATCTCGAAACCACCGGCCCGGCACCGCCGATGCACGGCGTGTGCGAGATCGGCTGGCAGGACGTCGCGCTGGGGCCGGACGGGCGCTGGGCGCTTTACGGCGAGGGGAGCAGCCGGCTGGTCAATCCGGGCCGCCCGATTCCGCCGCTCACCCAGGCGATCCACCACATCCTCGACGAACAGGTCGCCGACGCGCCCTTCTGGCATGACGTCGCCCGGCAGGCGCTCGATCCCTGGCCGCGGCGCATCGCGCTCGCCGCGCATCGCAGCACCGCCGAACTGGAATTCTGCACCCCCGCGCTGACGCGGAACGCCGACTGGATCTGCACCTGGAAGTGCGCGATGCGGCTCTGGCCGGAATGCCCGAGTTTTTCCAACCAGATGCTGCGCTACTGGCGCAAGCCCGAGGGCATGGAGCACGAACGCGGCCTGCCCGCCCACCGGGCCTATCCCGACGCCTATGTCACTGCCTTCCACCTGCGCGACATGCTCAACGAAGTCGGCGTCGCGCAGCTGATCGAATGGTCGAACCTGCCCGGGCTGCTGCCGCGCGTCCGCCAGGGCCCCGATCGCGGCAAGGACTGGCGCGAGATCGAGGACGAATCGCTGATGGGCTTTCTCGGCGACCGCGACATCGACGTGCGCTTCACCGCCGAGACCGAACTCGCCCGGCGGCGCAGCGGCGGCGCGGCGGCACGCCCGACGCGGCAGGACCTGCCCCTCTAGGCGCGGCATCTGCAGGAAGGCTCCCGTCGACCGGGAGGCCCTGCGCCGTCACCTTTACCTAGGTGTGTATACAAGCGCTGGCATTTCCGCCGACAGAACCTTAGGAAATGCCGATGCTTTCCGGGATTTTGCGGCGATTAGGCTTGGCGGACCAATCCATCGGGCGCGTGCTGATCGCCTGCATGGTGATCGGTTTCGCCAGCCTGGTCGCGGCCGGCATGGCGGCGATATGGTCGACGGGGCGCAACCAGCTGCACATCCAGGCCGTGAACCACACCTATGAGGTCGAACTGGCGATCGCGCGCGCCGGCCTCCTGATCGAGCAGGGCGAGACCACGCGGCGCGGCTATATCATCGCGCGGCAGCCGGTCTATCTCGAAAGCTACAGGGCGACGGCAGCGCAGATTCCGGTGGCACTGCGCCGAATCGAGCAGCTGACCATGGACAATCCGCGCGAGCAGGCGAACCTCGCCCGGCTGCGCGCGCTGGTCGCGGATATCGAGCAGCATCGCGACCAGACCAACGCGCTCGTCACAGCCGGCAAGACCGACGCGGCCGTCCGTGCCTTTGTCGAGGACACCACCGCACAACGGATGGGCACTATCCGCGAGCTCGGCCAGGCGATGGATCGTGAGGAGCGCGCGCTCCTCGCGATCCGCGACGCCGAGCAGCAGGCCAGCGTGCGCGCCTTCTACATCACCATATCGATCGCGAGCGCCCTGCTCCTGTTCGTCGCCGTGGCCTCGTTCCTGACGGTCCGGCGCTACACGCGCGACCTCGCCGCCTCGCACGACACGCTGCGCGATTTCGCTGATTCGCTCGAGGACCTGGTGGCCGAACGTACCGCCGATCTCACCCGCGCCAACGAGGAGATCCAGCGCTTCGCCTATATCGTCAGCCATGATCTGCGCGCGCCGCTCGTCAACGTGATGGGCTTCACCGCCGAGCTCGATGCCGCGACGGTCGCGATCAACGAACTGGTCGACCGGCTCGAACGGACCGCGCCCGAGATCGACACCGCCGACGCCCGGGTCGCGGCGCGGGAGGATCTTCCCGAGGCGATCGGCTTCATCCGGACGTCGAGCCAGAAGATGGACCGGCTGATCAACGCCATCCTCAAGCTGTCGCGCGAGGGCAGGCGCGTCATCGCCCCGGAGAAGATCGACGCGACGGCCCTGGTCGGTTCGGTGCGCGACACGCTCCAGCATCTGATCGACGACCGGGGAGCCCGCCTCGTGATCGAAGGCACCCTGCCCGATATCGTCAGCGACCGCCTCGCGCTCGAACAGATTTTTTCCAACCTGATCGAGAACGCGATCAAATATCTGCAACCCGACCGGCCCGGCCTGATCGAGGTGCGCGGTGCGCGACAGGGTGCGCGCATCACCTATGAGGTGAACGACAATGGCCGCGGCATCGCGCCGGCGGATCACCAGCGCGTGTTCGATCTGTTCCGGCGATCGGGCAACCAGGACCAGCCGGGCGAAGGTATCGGCCTCGCGCATGTCCGTGCCTTGGCGTACCGCCTTGGTGGCGTTATCGATGTCCGCTCCGACCTCGGCAAAGGCGCATCCTTCCGCCTTTCGCTTCCCGCCACGCTTACCGAAGTACAGGGAAATTGAGATGAACGACCATCGCTCCGTCAGCATCATCATGATCGAGGACGACGAAGGGCATGCGCGGCTGATCGAGAAGAATATCCGCCGGGCGGGCATTCTCAACGATATCAGGCATTTCACCGACGGGACCAGCGCGCTCGACTATCTGTTCAACCATGCCGACGGGCCGGCCCTCAACGGCCCGGCACTGGTGCTGCTCGATCTCAACCTGCCCGACATGAGCGGCACCGATATCCTGGCCAGGATCAAGGGCGCCCCCGCGCTGAAACGAACCCCCGTGGTGATCCTGACGACTACGGACGACAAGATGGAGATCCAGCGCTGCTACGATCTGGGCTGCAACGTCTATATCACCAAGCCGGTCAATTATGAGAGCTTCGCCCAGGCGATCCGGCAGCTCGGCCTGTTCCTGTCGGTGATCAAGGTTCCCGACATCGAGGGCGAAGGTTGAACCAAGCCGCCCCGCCCCGCGTCCTCTATATCGACGATGACGCGGGTCTCGGCAGGCTGGCGGTGCGCACGCTCACCCGGCGCGGCTTCGCCCTGACGGTGGCCGAACGCGGGGCCGAGGGTGTCGCGCTGGCCGCCGAGCACCCGTTCGACCTGATCGCGGTGGATCATTACATGCCGGAGATGGACGGGCTGGAGACGCTGTCGCGGCTCCGCGCGCTGCCATCCCCGCCGCCGATCGTCTATGTCACCGGCTCGGAGGAGGGGCGGATCGCGATCGCCGCGCTCAAGGCGGGGGCGGCCGACTATGTCGTCAAATCGACCGGGCCGGACTTTTTCGACCTGCTCGCCAGCGCGTTCGATCAGGTGCTGGCGCGGGCCGCGCTCGAGCGCGACAAGGCCGCGGCGGAGGAGCAGCTGCGGGCAAGCAATGCCCGGCTCGCGGCCCTGCTCAGCGAGGTCAACCACCGCGTCGCCAACAGCCTCCAGCTCGTCTCGTCGATGGTGTCGATGCAGGCGAGCGCGCTGGACGATCCGGCCGCCCAGGCCGCGCTCGGGGACACGCAGCGCCGGATCGCGGCGATCGCGCAGGTCCATCGCCGCCTCTATACCTCGGACAATGTCGAGCAGGTCGACATGGCGGAGTATCTCGGCGCCCTGGTCGAGGACCTCGGCGGCGCCTGGTCGGGCACGGGCACGCGCTGCCTCCTGTCGATCTCGGCGGATCCGATCCGGCTGGCCACGGATCGCGCCGTATCGCTCGGCGTGATCGTCACCGAACTCGTGTCGAACGCCTGCAAATATGCCTATCCGGCCGCGTCGGGCGAGGTCCGCATCTCGCTCCAGCGAGACGGCGCGCAGCATTTCCGCCTGACGGTCGAGGATGACGGCGTCGGCATCCCGCCGGGCGCGGCGCCGCACGGCACCGGCCTCGGCACGCGGCTGATCCGCGCCATGGCGAAGAGCCTGCAGAGCGCGGTCGACTATGACCGCGGCCATGGCGGCGTCCGCGCGACGCTGCGCGCGGCCCTCGCCTGACGGTCAGGCGAAGCCGCCCAGCAGGCTCGTCACGTTCGCGCCCAGTGCCTCCACGGCATAGCCGCCTTCCATCGCGATGACGGTGGGCCAGCCGCGGGCGGCGATGTCCCGCCCGAGCACGGCATAGTCCGGCGTGGCCAGGCTGAAATGCGAGATGGGATCGCCCGCCCAGGTATCCGCGCCGAAGCTGACGACCAGCAGCGCCGGGTCGAACCGGGCGATCGCGTCGAGCGCCGCCGACTGCGCCGCGCGGAACCCGTCGAGCCCGGCGCCCTGCGGCAGCGGCAGGTTCAGCGTCGCGCCCTTGCCCGCGCCGTCGCCGGTCTCGTCGGCATGGCCCCAGTAAAAGGGATAGTCGGTCGCCGGATCGGCATGGACCGACGCGTAGAAGACGTCGCCGCGTTCCCAGAAGATATCCTGGGTGCCGTTGCCGTGATGATAATCGATGTCGAGGATCGCCACCCGCGCCAGCCCGGCATCGCGCGCGGCCTGCGCGACGATCGCGGCGGCGTTCAGGTAGCAATAGCCCCCGAGATAATCCGCCCCGGCATGATGCCCGGGCGGGCGGCACAGGGCGAAGGCGGCGCGATCCCCGGCCAGCACCGCATCGAGCGCCGACAGCGCCGACTGCACGCTCCAATAGGCCGCGTCCCAGGTGTCGGCGGTGAGCGGCGTGGAGGCATCCAGGCTGTATCGCCCGGCCAGGGCATCGATCCGGTCGAGCGGCAGCGGCCGCCGGCCGACGATCGGCCAGATATAGCCGATCACGTCGCCCGGCCGGCCGGCGGCGGCCCAGCGCGCCGGCCCGGTCCGGAGAAAGTCGAGATAGCCCGAATCATGCACCGCCCGGATCGCCGCGTCGCCATGATCGCCCGGCGCCTCGATTCCCGCCACTGCCCGCTCGATCGCCTCGGCGCGCACCGGCTTCTCGGCGAAATCGGTGAAGCCGCCATTGTGCAGCTCCTTCAGCGGCGCATGCGCGAGCTGGCGCCGATCGAAAAAGGCGCGCATTCAACGCCCCCACGACCGCGGCGCGAAGCGCAAGACCAGAAAGCCCGCGATCGCCGACAGGATCGATCCCGCCAGCACGCCGATCTTCACCGCGTCCATTACCGCGGCGTTGCCGGGAAAGGCGAGGCCGCCGATGAACAGGCTCATGGTGAAGCCGATGCCGGCAAGCAGCGCGACCCCGTAGATCTGCGTCCAGCTCGCCTTGCCCGGCGCGCGCGCGATTCCCAGCCGCACGGCGAGGCGGATGCTGCCGAAGATGCCGATCTGCTTGCCGAAGAACAGCGCCAGCGCGATCCCCAGCACCAGCGGCTCGGCCAGGATCGAGGCCGAAAGGCCCGTGAGCGCGACGCCGGCATTGGCGAAGCCGAACAGCGGCACGACGCCATAGGCGACCCAGGGGTTGAGCGCATGCTCGAGCCGGTGGAGCGGCGATTCGGCACTGTCCGGGGCGCCCGGCGAGCAGCGAACCGGGATCAGCATCGCGGTCACCACCCCGGCGATCGTGGCATGGATGCCGGACAGGAGCACCAGCAGCCACAGCAGCGCGAAGCCGGCCAGATAGGGCCAGAGCCGCACCACCCCCAGCCGGTTCATCGCGAACAGCCCGCCCATGACGATCACCGCACCGGCCAGGGCGAGCAGCACCAGGCCATGGCTGTAGAACAGCGCGATGATCGCGACCGCGCCCATGTCGTCGACGATCGCGACGGTCGTCAGGAACAGCTTGAGCGACGCCGGCACCCGCGGGCCGAGCAGGGCCAGCACGCCGATCGCAAAGGCGATGTCGGTCGCCGCGGGGATCGCCCAGCCGGCGCGCAGATCGGCCGCACCGCCGGTGATGGCCAGGTACAGGATCGCCGGGCAGATCATCCCGGCCGCCGCCGCGATGATCGGCAGCCGCCGCCGCTCGGGCGACGCGAGCTGGCCGTCGACCAGTTCGCGCTTGATCTCCAGCCCGACGAGCAGGAAGAACAGCGCCATCAGCCCGTCGTTGATCCACAGATGGAGCGTCATCGCGCCGATCGCCGGGGCGATGACCGGCCCGGTCTCGAAGTGCAGCGCCCCGAAATAGAGCGCCGCCAGCGGCGAATTGGCGGCGACCAGCGCCAGCGCGGCGGCGGCGATCAGCGCGATGCCGCCCATCGCCTCGCCGGCGAGAAAATCCCGCAGCACTGAGGCGTAACCGCGTGTCTTCCGGCTCGTCATCGGGCACCTCCGCCGCCGCTATGCGGAACTATCCGCCAGGGTTGCAAGCAAAGTCGACGAGACGGAAGCCGGGCGCAATCGATGATGCACGCCGCGCACGATGCCGGTTTTCGTTTCGCAAGCGTCGCGACGCTATTATATCCATGCCTGCAGCGTTCGAGGATTGGAGCAAGACATAAGACGGAGTGGCGTGAGCCCTTGGATCGAGACGGCCATCATCATGGCCGCCGCCCTCTGGCTGTTGCTTTTCGTCGCGCCTGCGCTCTTCAACGCGCATACGTCGACCGGCCTCTGGTCATCGATCTTCCTGTTTCTGCTGGCCCCGCTTGTCCTTGCGGCAATGCTGACGCGTATCGTGCGCGCGCTGCTTGCAACAGGAAAAGACGATGGAAGACGATATCGAAGATAGTCGGGCGGCGCGGGCGCCGGGCCGGTTCGCCCGGCGGCGGCTGGGCGCGCTGATCGGCGGGCTGATCGTGCTGGTCGCGACGGCGATATTCCTGACCGGCGCCTTCGCGCGGGTGCTCCCGGGCTATGTCGGCATCAAGGTCAACAATATCGGCGGCAACGCGGGCGTGGTCTCCCAGCCCTTGCCGGTCGGCTGGTATTTCGCGCCTCCCGGCACCAATATCTACGAATATCCGGTGTTCACGCGCACCTATACCTGGACTCATTCGACCACCGAACAGAATGCGGTCGACGAAGCCTTCAGCTTCCAGGACAAGAACGGGCTGGGCCTCTCGGCCGATGTCGCGGTCGCCTATCATGTCGACGCCACGCGCGCACCGATCCTGTTCCAGCGCTACCGCACCGACATGGACGCGATCATCGCCGGGCCGCTGCGCAACGCGATCCGCAACGCGATCGTAGAGCGCGGCGCGCAGCTCGGCGTCGAGGAGATCTACGGCCCGCACAAGAGCGAGCTGATCCAGACCGCGCTGCGCCACGTCCAGGCCTATTTCGCCCCGGTCGGCCTCCAGGTCGAGCAGCTCTACTGGGCCGGCAATATCGTCGTGCCGGACGCGGTGCTGCACCAGATCAACGCCAAGATCGCCAACGAGCAGCAGGCGCTTGCGGCGCAGGCCAATGTGGCGACGGCCCGGGCCGATGCGGAGGCGCGCGTCGCCAAGGCGGAGGGCGATGCCAAGGCGATCCAGGTCGAGGCGGAGGCGATCCGCACCAATCCCGAGATCGTCAACCTGCGGGCAGTCGAGAAATGGGACGGCAGGCTGCCGACCTATACCGGCGCGAACGCGCCGCTGCCGTTCATCGGCGCCAAATGAGGAACCGGGCCCGGGCGGGCGATCGCCCGGGCCTTCCTATTTCGCGAGCGCCTCGGCGATCAGCTTGCGCGTGTTGTCGATCCCGTAGAGCGCGATGAAGCTGCCCATGCGCGGCCCCTGGCTCGAGCCGAGCAATGTCTCGTACAGCGCCTTGAACCAGTCGCGAAGGTTTTCGAACCCGGCGGTCTTGCCGATCTCGTAGACGATATTCTGGATTTCCTCGGCGCTCGCCTCGGTCGGCAGCGCGGCGAGATCGGCGTCGAGCTGTTCGAGCGCGGCCACCTCGACGCCCTCGGGCGCGCGGCGCTTGAGCGTCGGGGCGACGAAATCGCGGCCATAGGCAAGCGCATAGCCGATCAGCCGGTCGAGCTCGGGATAGCGCTCCGGCGTGGCCTCGGGCACATAATTGCCGAGATAGCCCCAGACCTGTTCCTTGGTCGCATCGCCCATCACCCCGACAAGGTTGAGCAACAGGCCGAAGGTCACCGGCAGCTCTTCGGTCGGCAGGGCACCGTCATGGATGTGGTGCACCGGGTTGCCGAGTTTCTCCTTCAGTTCCTGGCCGGCATAATTGCCCCGGAACTGCCAGTAATCGTCCACCGCGCGCGGAATCACGCCCATGTGCAGCGACTTGGCCTTTTTCGGCTCGCGATAGATGTAGAAGGCAAGGCTCTCCTGCGGGCCATAGGTCAGCCATTCGTCGAGGCTGAGCCCATTGCCCTTCGACTTGGAGATCTTCTCGCCCTTCTCGTCGAGGAACATCTCGTAGGTGAGGCCCTCGGGCGGGCGACTGCCGAGCACGCGGCAGATCTTCGATGCCTGGGTGACGCTGTCGATCAGGTCCTTGCCGGACATCTCGTAATCGACCTGCAGCGCGGTCCAGCGCATCGCCCAATCGACCTTCCATTGCAGCTTGGCCATGCCGCCCAGCGCCGATTGCTCGATCCGCTCGCCTTCGTCCATGAACGCGATGGTCCCCGCCTCGGCATCGACCACCTCGACCGGCACCTGCAGGACGGCGCCCGATTTCGGGCTGATCGGCAGGATCGGGGAATAGGTCGCCGCCCGCTCGGCGCGCAGCGTCGGCAGCATCACGCCCATGATCGCATCATAGCGCTGGAGGACCAGCTTCAGCGTCGGATCGAAGCGGCCCGAGCCATATTCGATCGTCGACGACAGGAATTCATAGTCGAAGCCGTAGCGATCGAGAAAGTCGCGCAGCATCGCGTTGTTGTGGTGCGCGAAGCTTTCGAACTTGCCGAACGGGTCCGGCACCTTGGTCAGCGGCTTGCCGAGATAGCCGGCGAGCATTTCCTTGTTGGGGACATTGTCGGGCACCTTGCGCAACCCGTCCATGTCGTCGGAAAAGGCGATCAGCCGGGTCGGCGTGTCGCTCAGCGCGTGAAAGGCGTTGCGCACCATGGTGGTGCGCAGCACTTCGTTGAAGGTGCCGATATGCGGCAGGCCCGACGGGCCATAGCCGGTCTCGAACAGGATCGCCCCGTCCTTCTTGCCCTCGGGATAGCGTTTCAGCAGCTTGCGCGCCTCCTCATAAGGCCAGGCCTTCGATTCAAGGGCGGCGGCGCGTAGCTCGTCCACGTCTGGTAATCCTTGCGGTTGGTGCGAATGGAAGCCATCGCTATTCGCTGGAACGCCCCCGGCATGCAAGCACGCACTCAGCCGCGGAGGCCGTGGCCGACGCCGTCGCGTTCACGGCGATGCTGTGCCAGCCTGCCGATCTCGCGGCCCCCGCCTGGTTCGACCGCCTATTCGCCGCCACTAAACGCCGCGGCCGGCCGCACGGCCGTTCCCCTGCTGTTCCTTTGCGGCTAGGGTCGTCGGGCGATGCCGCTGCCCTATCCCGCCCTTCACGCCAGCCATAGCGGCATCTGGATCGCCGATGCCGACGGCACGCGGCCGATCGGCCGGGGCGAGGCGATCCGCATCGCGGCCGATACGCCGGTGATCGTCCTGAACGCGGCGCTGATCGGGCAGCGGCTCGGCTATGCCGATCTTTCCGGGCTCGATGTGCTCGAGCTGTTCGCCTTCCTGCGCCCGGCGCGCTTCATGGTGCCGACCCCGCGCGGCCTCGCCCGCGCCGCCGGCATCGAGCCGCCCGCCACCGATGCGGCGGTCGCCGCCTTTCTGCTGCGCGCGGCCGAAGCGCTGCTCGACCTGCCCAACCGCGACTGGCCGGAGCGCGAGGGCGCCTGGACCGCCGCACAATCGCTGTTCAAGCTGCGCTGGACCTGGGCGCCGGCGCTGGTCGACCGGCTTGCCCGCCCGGCGACCGCTGAACGCTGGCTGTTCTCGAAGCTGCCCGAATGGTCGGAAGCCGCCCCGCGCCCGGCGCCGCGGACGATCACGCTCGATCCGGCCGAGACGCAAAGCCGGCTCGCCCACCTCACCGGCAGCGAGGCCGAGCGGCGCCCGGGGCAGCGCGCCTTCGCCCAGGCGGCGATGGAGGCATTCGGCCCGCGCATGGTGCGCGACGCGCCGAACATGGTGCTGGCCGAGGCCGGCACCGGCATCGGGAAGACGCTCGGCTATCTCGCGCCCGCCTCGCTCTGGGCGGAAAAGGCGGGCGGCGCCGTGTGGGTGTCGACCTTCACCAAGGCGTTGCAGCGCCAGCTCGGCCATGAGAGCGCGCGGCTCTTCCCGGATGCCGAGATCCGCAAGGCGAAGGTCGTCACCCGCAAGGGGCGCGAAAATTATCTCTGCCTGCTCAATCTCGAGGATGCGCTGCAGGGCGGCTTTGCCGGACGCGCGGCGATCCTCGCCCAGCTCGTCGCGCGCTGGGCTGCGTACAGCGCCGATGGCGACATGGTCGGCGGCGACCTGCCCGGCTGGCTGCCGACCCTGTTCCGCCGCAACGGATCGACCGCGCTGACCGACCGGCGCGGCGAATGCGTCTATGCCGGCTGCCCGCATTACCGGAAATGCTTCATCGAGCGCGCCGCGCGCGCGAGCGCCGAGGCCGATATCGTCATCGCCAACCATGCGCTGGTGATGGTCAACGCAGCGCGCGGCCGCGAGCTGACGACGCGTCCCACCCGCTATGTGTTCGACGAGGGGCACCACCTCTTCGATGCCGCCGACTCGATGTTCTCGACTGCGCTGACCGGGCAGGAGACGATCGAGCTGCGCCGCTGGATCATCGGGCCCGAATCGGGCGCGCGCGGGCGGCGGCGCGGCCTCGCCGCGCGCCTGTCCGACGTGGCCAGCTATGACGAGGGCGGCGGGATCGCGATCGCCGATGCCATCAGGGCAGCGGGCGCGCTGGCCAGCGACGGCTGGCTCCAGCGCCTGAGCGAGGGGGCGCCGTTCGGGCCGGTCGAGACCCTGCTCGCCGCGGTGCGCGGGCTCACCTATGCGCGCGCCGAGGCGGAAGGCGATGCCGGCTATGGCCTGGAGACCGAGCTGGCCGAACCGGATCCGGCGCTGATCGAGGCGGCGGCGCCCGCGGCGCATGCGCTCGATGCGCTGGTGCGGCCGCTCGTCACGCTCGGGCGGCGGCTGGAGGCGGTGCTGGCCGAGGCGCCCGACTGGATGGACGGCCCGGCCCGCGCGCGAATCGAAGGGGCGATCGCCTCGATCGGCTGGCGCGCCGAGACCGTGGCCGCGTGGCTGTCGCTGCTCACGCGGGTCGGCGGGCCGGCCACGCCCGATTTCGTCGACTGGCTCGCGGTCGACCGGGTCGACGGGCGCGAATATGATATCGGGCTGCACCGCCACTGGCTCGATCCCAGCAAGCCCTTCGCCGAAACGGTGCTCAAGCAGGCGCATGGCGCGCTGGTGACCTCCGCCACGCTGCGCGGCGGCGGCGAATGGGAAGTGGCCGAGGCGCGGACCGGCGCCCAGCACCTCGTGCGCGGCGCGACCCGCTTCGAGGCCGCGAGCCCGTTCGATTATGCCGCGCAGGCCGAGGTGCTCATCGTCACTGACGTGAAGCGCGGCGACATGGGCGCGCTCGCCAATGCCTATGCGCGGCTGGGCGTTGCCTCGGGCGGCGGCATGCTCGGCCTGTTCACCGCGATCCGGCGGCTGCGCGGCGTGCATGCCCGGATCGCCGACCGCCTCGCCCGGGACGGGCTGCCGCTCTATGCGCAGCATGTCGACCCGATCGATACCGGCACGCTCGTCGATATCTTCCGCGACGATGCCTCGGCCTCCCTGCTCGGCACCGACGCGCTGCGCGACGGCGTGGACGTGCCGGGCCGCTCGCTCCGCCTGGTGGTGATGGAAGGCGTGCCCTGGCCCAAGCCGACCGTGCTGCACGCCGCGCGGCGACTCGCCGGCGGCGGCAGCGCCTATGACGACCGCATCGTCCGCGCGCGGCTGGCGCAGGCCTTCGGCCGGTTGATCCGCCGCGCCGACGACCATGGCATCTTCGTCCTGCTGTCCGCCGCGATGCCCTCGCGCCTGCTCGCTGCCTTTCCGCCCGGCGTCTCGGTATCGCGCGTCACGCTCGATGAGGCGGTTTTGCGCGCGGGCCGTCTTCCTTCCGTCCCCCATGTGGGGCATGAGGCCCGCGAGGAAGCCTGACGGAGACGCTTGCCCGCATGAAGACGCTGACGCTCCTGCGCCATGCCAAATCGGGCTGGGACGATCCGGTGCTGCGCGATTTCGATCGCCCGCTCAACGGCAAGGGCAAGCGTGCCGCGCAGCTTGTCGGCCGCAACTGGCGGTCGATGGGCCTGGCCTTCGACCATGTCGTCGCCTCCCCCGCCGTGCGCGTGATCGAGACGATCGAGCAGGTCGCCACCGGCTATGGCGAGGCGCTGGCCCCCGCCTGGGACCGCCGCATCTATCTCGCCTCGGCGACGACCCTGCTCGACCTGGTCCACGAACTGCCCGAGGGCGCCGACAGCGCGCTGCTCGTCGGCCATAATCCCGGGCTCGAGGATCTCATCCTGCTGCTCGTGCCCGATTCGGCCGACCAGCCGCTGCGCGACGATGTCGAGGCCAAGTTCCCGACGGCGAGCACCGCGCAGCTCCGCTTCGACGTCGACACCTGGCGCGATATCGCGGCGGGGACCGCCGAGCTGGTGCTGTTCGTGCGCCCGCGCGACCTCGATCCGGCGCTGGGACCCGATCAGGACTAGGAGCCCTGGCGCTTCTCCAGCTGGGCCTTCAGCCCGGCGAACGCGTTCAGCGGCCTGACCTCCTCCTCGCTGACCACGCCGGCCTGCTTGAGCACCGCCGCGGCATTGGGCCCGCGCGGAAAGGGGTCGAGCGCCAGCGCCATGGTTTCCGCCGCCGCCTCGCCGAGATCGATCGCCGCGCCATCGAAGCCCATCGTATCGAGCGCATCCTCGTCCAGCTCGATCTCGTCGCCTTCCGGCGCGTCCTCCGCCACGAAGCGCAACGCTACCGGCTCGTCGACCGAGACCGGCAGCGCTTCCTCGGTGACGACGCAGGACTGGACGAGATCGGCCGTTACCCGCCCGCGCGCGACGATCCCGGCCGCATCGCGCTTCAGCCGGAACACCCCGTCGAGCCGGTCGACCGACTTCAGGCCGAATCGGGCGGCGAGCGCGGCGCGCTCCGCGGCGGTGGCGGCGATGCGCACCTCGCGCTCGCCCTCGCCGATCGTGTCGATCCGCTCGAGCCGGGAGAATTCGGGCGCGCTCACGGCAGGGCTCCCGCGATCAGGGCGTCCGTCGGCGCGGCGGCGAGCGACTCGCGAAACGCCAGCAGCGATTCGCGCGCATGCGCCAGCGCCGCCGCGCCCGGCGAATCGCCGCGATACAGGTTGCGCAGCAGCGCCGTGTCGATCGATCCGGCGGCCAGGCCGTCGCGATAGGCGCCGAGGCGCCCGCCGAGCATGCTCATCATCTTGCCGATATGCTTGCCGACGACGATGTCGCCGATGCCGATCTGGCGCAGCTGCCCGTCCATGTCGTCGACGAAGCGCTCGGCCAGCTTCGCGCTCGGCCCCGCGGCGGCCGGGTCATTCTCGAGTCGCAGCAGCACCAGCGCGAGGATCGTCGCGACCATGTCGAAGCGGCCGTCGACCGTGTCGGGCACCTGTCCCGCCTCGTACCAGTGCGGCGCCCGCGCCCGGGCCACGATCGCATTGTACAGCGGCAGCGCCTCCTCATCCTTGCTGCCGAACAGCTTCGCGATCCATTGCACGTGCAGAGTCTCCAGCGCGTGCCCTTGTTTGGCCGCGTTCATCCGCATATTGAGGCTGGCGGCGCATGATGCAATGCACTGGCGTTGCCGCGCCGGCGTGCCTGGAGAGTATGATGAGTGTGATTTCCGCCCGTATGTTGATGGGCGCCGCCCTGGGGCTCGCGACCATCGCCACCGGCGCGTGCACGCCGCTGAAGGGCCATCAGGGCTATGTGATCGATGCCGACCTGGTCAATTCGGTCCAGCCGGGCGTCGATACCCGCCAGTCGGTGCTGCAGGTCCTCGGCCGGCCCAGCTTCGCCAGCCAGTTCAACCAGGGCGAATGGTATTATGTCGCGCGCGACACGCGGAACTTCGCCTACAACAATCCCAAGGTGATCAAGCAGACCACGCTGAAGGTCAGCTTCGACGCGAAGGGCGTGGTCACCGGCGTGACGCGCACCGGCGCGGAGCAGATCGCCTCGATTCGTCCGTCGGGCGAGAAGACCCCGACGCTCGGCCGCAAGCGCAGCGTGTTCGACGAGCTGTTCGGCAATATCGGCACGGTCAGCGCCGCGGGCACGGGCGGCGCCGACCAGGGCGGCGGTCGCGACACCCCCTGATCGCGGAACCCGCGCCCCGCTCGATTCTTTCTATCGCCTGACCGGGCGGTTCGCGCTGCATTCAGCGCGGCTCCGCGAAAACCGGCGGGCAGCGGCGCCCGATCGGCGCCGCTGGAAAGAATGGAGAATCGACCATGCGTAAACTCATCCTCATGACGCTGATGGCGGCGGCCGCGCTGCCGGCGGCTGCCAGCGCGCAATCGGAGCGCGAACTGCGCCACGATCGGCGCGACATCCGCCAGGAACAGCGCGAGCTGAACCAGGCCCGCCGCACCGGCGACCGCCACGACATCCGCGAGGAACGCCGCGACGTGCGCGAGGCGCGTCAGGAATATCGCGAGGACCTGAACGACCGTAACCGGCGCTGGGGCCGCAACGACTGGAACGGCTGGCGCAACCAGAACCGGTCGCTCTACGCGCGCGGCAACTGGCGCGCGCCCTTCCGCTATTATGCCTTCAGGCCCGGGGTGCGCATCGCGACCGGCTATTACGGCCCGCGCTACTTCATCGCCGATCCGTGGCGCTACCGCCTGCCGCCGGCCGGCTACAACCAGCGCTGGGTGCGCCATTACAACGACGTGCTGCTGGTCGACGTCCGTCGCGGCATCGTCATCGACGTGATCCGCAACTTCTACTGGTAAGCGCGGTTCGTCGCGGCCCGGGCGGGTTCACCGCCCGGGTTCGGCCGCGCCGCGCCCGAGGGGCGCGAGCGCGGCCGGTGCCGTGCACACCGTTCATGCAGTGGCACCAGTCCCGAAAGGGGGGAAGGGACCATGCCGCACAACGCCCGCCCCTCCTTTTGGTTCGATCGGCGGCCTCAGCGTACCGTGAAAAATACCTGATCCACCACGCGCCCGCCGACATCGATCAGCCGCAGCCGGTGCTGCCCCGGCGCCGCAAGGATCTGCGGCTGCGAATCGGCCGCGCCGAGATCGCGCCGGTCGAGCACCAGGCGGTGCGCCGTCACCTCTCCCGAGACGCCGACCGCGAGCCGCTGGCGGTCCGGCGGAATGTCGGGGTCGATCGCATAGACGCTGCCCGATACCGGATTGGTGATCCGCGGCCGCCGCGCGGAAGCGGGGGCGGCCGCGATCACGGCCTGGGCGGTCCCGGCGAGGAAATATTCCACCCGCGGCTGCTCGATATGGTCGGCGAAGGTGATCGCGCGCCGCTCGATCCCGCCCGGCATCGGCGGCGGGACCACCTTGCGATCGGCGTTCAGCGCCAGCATCAGGTCGCGCCACACCGGCGCCGCGCCGCTGGTGCCGGAAACCGCACGCATCGGATCGCCCTCGAGATTCCCGACCCACACCGCCACGGTGTAGCGGTCAGTGAAGCCAATGCACCAATTGTCGCGCATCGCCTTCGAGGTGCCGGTCTTCACTGCCGCCCAGAAGGGCAGGCGGAGCGCCGAATCGAGCCCGAAGGTGGCGGCGCGGGCATTGGGATCGGCCATCATGTCGGCGACGAGCCACGCCGCCTGCGGCGTCGTCACCGCGCGCAGCGCCACGCGCGGATCGGCGGCGGTCAGCCGCAGCGGCGACCAGCGCCCGCCATTGGCGAGGCTGCGATAGGCATCGGCCTGTTCGAGCAGCGTGACCTCGGCCGAGCCGAGCGCGAGCGAGAAGCCGTAATATTGGCCGTCCTCGGTCATCCCGCGAAAGCCCGTATCCCATAGCCGGTCGCGGAACGGATCGACCCCGACGAGCAGCAGCGTGCGCACCGCCGGCACGTTGAGCGACCCGGCCAGCGCGGTGCGCGCCGAAACCGGCCCCTTGAACCCGCGATCGTAATTCTGCGGGACATAGAGGCCGGAGGCGGTGTCGAGCTGGACCGGCGAATCCTCGAGGATCGAGGCCGGCGTGAGATAGCCCTTCTCGATCGCCTGGGCGTAGAGGAAGGGCTTCAGCGTCGATCCGGCCTGGCGATAGGCATTGGCGCCGTCGACCGACGGCGCGGTCGAGGCGCCGCCGATCCCGCCGACATAGGCGAGCACGTCGCCGCTGGCATTGTCGATCACCACCACCGCGCCGTCGCGCGCCCGGGCCCCGCCCAGCCCCTGGAGCTGCCGCCTGAGCGCAGTGATCGCCAGTTGCTGGATGCGGCGGTCGAGGGTCGTGGTGACGCGCAGCCCCGGCCTGGTCAGCAGCCGGTCGGCGAGATGCGGCGCCAGCCCCGGATCGAGCGCCAGGCTGCGCGCGGGGCCGAGCATCGAGGCGGCCTCGCCCGCGAACCGCCCGCAATCCCGCTCGTGCGAGATCGCGCAGGCGCGGCGCGCGACGATGCCGGCATCGGCCTGGGGCTCGGGCAGCAGCGCCGCGAGCAGCACCGCATCGTCGCGCGCGAGCGCATCGGGCGTCTTGCCGAACAGGCCGAGCGCCGCCGCGCCGATCCCCTGCGCCTCGCCGCGAAAGCCCGCGAGGTTCAGATAGGCCTCGAGGATCTGGTTCTTGCTCCAGCCATTTTCGAGCGCCCAGGCGGCGCGCATCTGGCGGAGCTTGTCCCAGAGATGCCGCGAGCCCGGTGCCGCGAGCTCGGGCGCCAGGAAACCCGCCACCTGCATCGAGAGCGTGCTCGCGCCGCGCGCGCGTGCCCCCCGGGCGCGATCCCGCGCCACGCCGAGCAGCGCGAGCCAGTCGACTCCGCCATGGCGGTAGAAGCGGCGGTCCTCCGCGCCGACCAGCGTTTCGCGCGCCACCGGCGCGACCTTGTCGAGCGGGGTCCAGCCGAGCCGCCGCGTCGCGAAATCGACCCGGGCGCTGTCGATCAGATGGCCGTCGCGGTCGTAGAGCCATGCCTCGGACGGGCGCCAGGCCCCGCGCACCTGGGCATAGCCGGGCAGCGGCGGCGGCAGCGTCGCGTAGTCGACGCCCGCATAGGCGGCGACGGTCAGCCCGAGCCCGGCCAGCGCCATGCCGCGCGTCGTCCGCAACCCCTGGCCGAACGCCACCGCGCGCCGGCGCAGGCGCGGCCCCAACCCGGCAAGGCGCGCGGCCAGGCCTCCGCCCGCCCCGGCGGACAGCGTCTGCCGCACCTGCGCCCGGAACGCCCGTAGCGCGGCGCCTAGGTCCCGCACGGCCTCACCGCTGCGCCACCGTCACCGGCGCGTTCGGCACCGCGGCGCGGATCGCGGGCGAGTACATCGCCTCGACCCGGCTCGGCGGCAGGCTGAACCGGCCCGCCGCGTTCAGCCTGAGCGTATAGGCCACGCTGAACTTGCCCGCCGGCACCCAGGCGAAGAAGCCGCGCCATGCGTCGTTGCCGCGTTCGACATAGCTTGGCTGCACGCCGTCGGTGCCGGTGATCTGGCCGAGCATGCTCGACTGGCCGCCGAGATCGCCGATGATCGTCGCGCCCGCCGGGATCGGATCGTTGATCACCACCCAGTTGCGCTCGGCGCTCGCCTCGACCGTGATCGTCACCTTGAGCACGTCGCCGCGCGTCAGCACGCCCTTGGTGCGCGCCTGCACGACATCGACCTGGCGGGTCATCTTGTAGCCGGCATTGAGCGTCTTGGTCAGCGGCACCGCCGCCGAGACCGACACGCTCGCCCATGGCCCCCCGCCACCCGACTGCGACAGGCGCAGCGGCGTCTGCATCGCCGGCAGCGGGAAGCTCGCGCGGCGCAGGTCGACCGCGAGCGGCCAGGCCTTGCTGACCGTGCCGCCGGCGAGCGCCAGCGTCGTCGTCCCGCTGATCGCCTCGGCCGGATAGAGGCCGGCGAACTTGCGCGCCGCGATCGTCCCCCAGGCATTGGCCGTGGTCGTATCCCAATGCCCGCGCGCCTGCCGCAGCGCGACGCCGACCATCATCTTCGGCGCCTCGTCCTGCCAGCCGGGCCGGCCCAGCGTCGCGATCAGCGCCTTGATCGCCGCCTCGTCGCCCGAGGACATCAGCCACCAGCTTGCGCTGCTGCTGTCGGAAAGATCGAGCCGCGTGCCCTCATAGACGAGGCGCGTGCGCAGCACCGCCTCCGCGCTGGCCTTCAGCGCGACCGCATTGGCGTTGCCGGGAATGCGATCGAGCGCGACGAGATAGTCGGCCAGGCTCGCGGTCGGCATCTCCTTCGGCGTCATGCCGATCTGGCCGAGCATCGCCGGCGTCCCCGCCCCGGCGCGCGCCAGCGCGGCGAGCGCGGCGAGGCGCTGCAGGCGGACATCGCCATATTCCTCGTGCCGCAGCCGCCCGTCGAGCACGGCCTTCAGCCCCTCGATCATCCGCGTGCGCGGCCCGTCCGGGATCGGCAGCCCGGCATCGGCGGTCAGCGACAGCACATAGGCGGTCAGCGCCTCCGATCCGTTCAGGCTGTCCGACGGCCAGTAGCGCAGCAGCCCGTCCGATGCCTGATAGGTCGGGATCTCGCCGGCCAGCCGCGTCCAGGCGCCGGCATCGCCCAGCGCGACCGCCTTGGACAGGCGCTGCTCGAAACAGTCATAGGGATAGGCGACCATATAGTCCCGCACGCCCTGCAGCGGCGGGGCCAGCGTATCGTCGAGCCGGACATCGACGCTGCCGCGCCCGGGCAGCGCCCCGGCGGGCGGCGCGATCATGACCGAGCCGTCGGCGCCGATCCGGGTCAGCGTCGCCGCCCACACCTCGACCGGCAGTGCCGGGATCACATCCTGGCTGACGGTCAGCTGGTCGACTGCCTTGCCGTTGTCCGCGCGCGCGCTGACGTGCCAGCGCAGGCCGGAGACATTGCCCGGGGCGGTGAGGTTCCACGCGATCGGCGCCGCGCCGCCCGCCGGGATGGTCACGGTCAGGGGCCGGCCCGTCGCGACGCGCGGGGTGACGTCCACCGTCGCTGTGACCTTCATCGGCTTGTCCGATCCGTTGCGCAGCGTGAAGCCGGCCGCATAGAAATCGCCCGAGCGCACCAGCGGCGGAATGCCCGCATAGATCGACAGGTCCTGCGCGGTCCGCACATCGGCCGTGCCGGTGCCGAACAGCTGCGCGCCGTCGGTCGCGATCGCGACCAGCTTGAACGAGGACAGCGCGTCGCTCAGCGTCACCGGAATTCGGGCATGGCCCTTCGCATCGAGCGCGACCCGGCCCTTCCACAGCAGCACCGGCTGGAAATTCTCGCGGTTGAGCCCGGACATGTCGTTGCCGCCGCCGCCGCCGGCCTCGACTGCCTTGCGGCCATAATGGCGCTTGCCGACGACCTGCATCTGCGCCGTCGAGGTGAGCACCGAGATCGGCCGTTCGCCCATCATCGCGGTCAGCACGTCCCAGCTGTCGTTGGGCGCAAGCTGGAGCAGCGCCTGGTCGACCGCAGCGAAGGCGACATCCGCCGTCGCCGCCGGCTTGCCGTCCGGCGTCTTCACCTGGATATCGACCTGCGCCACGTCGCGCGCGGCGTATTTCGCGCGGTCGGCCTTGACCGCGACCTGGAGCTGATGCGCCTCCCAGCCCACCTTCACCTTGGCGAGGCCGAGCCGGTAGGACGGCTTGGCCAGGTCGACCAGCGCGGTCGGCTCGGGCGGCGGCGGCGGCCCGCCGGCCAGGCCGAGGCTTTGCGCGATGCCGTGGATCCAGCTCCAGAAGCCGCCCTGGACGCGCCCGCGCACCGCCATCACCGAGACGAACACGTCCGGCGCATAGCTGCCCGGCATCTTCACCTCGACCACGGGATTGGTGCCCGAGAGCTGAGTCACATAGCTGGCGAGCACGCCCTCGCGCTCGACCGTGACGAGCGCGGTCGCCTCGCGGAAGGGCATGCGGACCTGGAACCGCGCCGTCTCGCCCGCCTGGTAGGCGGTCTTTTCCGGGATGAGGTCCATCCGGTCGCCATTGTCGCCGCCGAACCACCAGTCGTCGTCGCCGGCCAGCCAGACCGAACTGGTCGCCCGCGCGACATTGCCGTTGGCGTCGGCGGTCGTCGCGACCGCATAGACCTCGCCCGCGACGCCCGGATCCACCTTGCACCGGGCCATGCCCTGCGCATCGGTCGTCGCGCTGCACGATCCGGCGAGCTTCTCGGTCTTCATCTGGTTGTCATAGGCATAGAAGCCGCCGATCAGCCGCCGCCGCGCCGTCAGGATCTGGCGGCTGTACAGCGCGACCGTGATCTTCTGGTTGGCCATGGGCTTGCCCGACGTGTCGAGCGCGACGAAGCGCAGCGCCAGTTCGTCGGCCTTCATCAGCCAGCCATCGGTCTTCATACCCAGCTGCACCGCCGAGGGGAAGATCGGGATGGTCCGCGAGGCGGTCAGCACCTCGCCATTCGCATCCTGATAATCCATCTCGACCAGCATGTCGGTGGCGTTGTCGAGGCCCTGCGGCACGTCGACCACCGTCTTCGCGGTGCCGTCGCCGCCCAGCGTCGCGGGCAATGTCTGGGTCGGCGGGAGCGATACCTGCTCTTCCTCGCCCTCGCCGTCGAGCGGCTTGGTGCCTTCCTGCACGACCGCGCCGCCAAAGGTATAGCCTTCATAGCCTTCCGGGGTCGAAGACCGCCCGAAATAGCCGACGCGCAGGTCGACCGGGAGGTTGCCGGCGCCGCCGCCGGAGAGATAGCCGACGAACAGGTCGAGCGGCAGCGTCCGGGGGCGCACCGCCGCTTCCTTCGGCCCGCTCACCGTCGCGCGCATCGTCGGCAGCTTGTATTCGTCCACCTTGAACGACTGCTCGGTATAGATCGTCTTGTCGCCGACGATCACCTGCAGGTCATAATCGCCCATCGGCGCGCCCTGCGGCGCGGTCCATTCGCTCTCGCCGATGCCGTTCGCGTCGATCGTCAGCGGCAGGTCGAACTGCGTCTCCGATCCGCGATGCGACAGGCGCAGCGTGCCCGTCAGCGCCGGCGCCATGCCGAAGCCGGCACCGACCGGGCGGCGCAGGATATGCTTCATGTGGATCGTCTCGCCCTGGCGGACCAGCGCGCGATCGAACACGGTGTGCAGGATGTCGCCCCTGGCCTCGTCGCCATAGGGCAGGTCGAAGTCATAGGGCTGGATGCCCCCGCCCCAGTCCGTGAGGGTGAAGCTGAAATCCTCGCCCGACCGCGCCGACACCATCAGCGGATGCGGGCTGCCCTCGCCGATGCAACCGCCCCCCGATTCGGGCTCCGGCAGGCCCTGCGGCACGAACACCGCGCCGCTCGCATCGGTCTTGCCCCGGGCGAGCAGCCGGCCGGTGCAGCTGTCCGTGATGCGCACATCGGCACCGGCGACCGGCTTCGCCGAGTCGAGCTGGGTCACCCAGGCGAGGCTGCGCTCGCGGCCCCATTTGAAATGCACCGCCATGTTGGTGACGAGCGCTGCCGAGGCGACGTAGCGCGGCGCCTTGCGCCCGAGCAGCGCCTGGCCGAGCACCGGGCTCGCCAGCTCGACGACATAGAAGCCCGGCTTGGCGAGCGGGATGCCGACGACCTCGAAGTCCTTGCCCTTGCCGGGCAGGCCGAGCTTGAACGGGGCGCCCGAGCCGCCGGTCAGGATCGGGGTCGCGCCGGTATCGTTGACGGTGATCACCTCCTTGCCCCGCGTCACCTCATGGCTGGCATCGGCATCGGCGGTGTCGACGATGCGCAGCCATTTGGCGATCTCGCCGTCCGCGCCGTCGACGCGCAGCGATTGCCCGGCGACGCCCAGGTTCCTGCCCTGCAGCGCCGGCTCGACATTGCGCACGGTGACGGGCAGGACGCCGCCCTCCCGCGCCTCGATGATGCCGAAGGACGCGGCGAACCTCACCAGCGGCGGTGCCTGGTCGAACCTGATGTCGAGGGGGAAGCGTTCCGCGTTGGACAGCGGCCGACCGCTCTCGTCCTTGATCCCGGCGGGCAGGATCAGCTTCGCCGCCGTCGCCGGCGGCAGGGGGCCCGCGAAGGTGACCGTCGCGAACGTCGTCTTCTTTCCGTCGTCGTCGTCGAGCCCGGGGGTGAATTCCTTGCCGTCGGCGGTCCGGATTCGAATCGCCGCGGCAAGGCTCCGCGCGATCGGCGCCGAAAAGGTGACGCTGGCGGCCTCGACCGGGCTGCACCCCGCCTGGGCGTTGGTCCGGCTGCATTCGAAGCGCGCCGCAAAGGGCTTGCGCACCGTATAGTCGAAGCGCTGCTCGGCCCCGGCGAGCTTGCCGCCCGCCCCGGCGATATTCGCGCCCCAGACCAGCGCCATGTCGCGCCCGGCGGGCAGCGGGCGGCGGCATTTGAGCGCGACCACCCCGGCATAGCCCTTGGCGCGGTCTTCGGCGCTGGCCGGGATCGCCGCGGGCAGCCCGGCACTTTCGAGGAAGCTGCGGACGTTCCAGCTGCCCGTGCCGAGTTCGCCCAGCAATTTCCCGGGCAGGTCGGCGGCGAGCACGTCGACCGGAATCTTCTCCCCGACGCCGTCGACCGCGCAGTAGGCATTGGCCGCGACCGAGGCCCGGCTTGGCGGCATGTTGGCCGCGACGAGGAAGACCTGGTCCTCCTCGATCTCGCCATTATAGCGCTCCGGCAGCACGGCGCGCACGACCGGCCCCCCGGCATCGACCTTGAATTCCTGCTGGCCGGTGACGGCATAGCCGGCGACGCTCTTCAGTCCGTCCCGGATCGCGAAGCTGCACGTCGTGCCGCCGGGGAGCGGGCTCGCGAAATCATAGACGAAGGTCTGGGGATCGACCCAGCGGCCCTCGCCGCCGACCGCGCAGGTGACGCCGAAGGGCGCGGGCGCGCGCGGATCGCCGAGCGGCACCATCGGCTGGCTGAAGCGCGCGGTGAAGGTCTGGATCGAGCCGCCGGCGCCGATGCCCGGCGTGGCGAGGACCACCTGCGGGCTATTGTCTCCGAGCGCCGCGACCGGCGCCAGCGCGAGCCCGAGGAGGGCCAGACGGAACGCGAGCTTCATCGAACTCTCCCCCATTATTTCCCCACGCTAGGGCGCGTTGCGGGGTCAAGTCCAGCCTCGAATATCGTGCCGTCATGCCGCCAGGAACCGCAATCTGCCGGATCGGCCCGATTTCTGCCCTTCGCGCTTTGCGCGCGGTGCCGAACAGGATATCCGCCTTGGGCAATGGACATCTATCTGCCCATCGCCAATCTCTCGGTGAACGCGCTCGTCATCGTCCTGCTCGGGGGCGGGGTGGGGTTGCTGTCGGGCATGTTCGGCGTCGGCGGCGGCTTCCTCACCACGCCGCTGCTGATCGTCTACGGCATCCCCCCGACCGTCGCCGCCGCCTCCGCGGCCAGCCAGGTGACCGGGGCCAGCGTGTCCGGCGTGTTCGCCCATATCCGCCGCGGCGGCGTCGATACCAAGATGGGGGGCGTGCTCGTCGCGGGCGGCCTGCTCGGCTCGATCTTCGGCGGCTGGCTGTTCCGGCTGCTCCAGGCGAGCGGCCAGATCGATACCGTGATCGCCATCGTCTATGTGCTGATGCTCGGCTCGATCGGCAGCCTGATGGCGCACGAATCCTGGACGGCGATCCGCGCGACTCGCTCCGGCGCCCCGCCGCGCCCGCGCAAGCGCCGCCACCATCCGCTGGTCGCCGCCCTGCCCCTGCGCACCCGCTTCTATCGCTCCGGCCTCTATATCTCGCCGCTCGCGCCGTTGCTGCTCGGCTTCTTCGTCGGCATCCTCACCATCCTGCTCGGGATCGGCGGCGGCTTCATTCTCGTCCCGGCGATGCTCTATCTGCTCGGCATGACCACGCAGGTCGTGGTCGGCACCTCGCTGTTCCAGACCCTGTTCGTCACCGCGATGGCGACGATGGTCCACGCCACCACCACCAAGGCGGTCGACATCGTCCTTGCCGCGCTGCTGCTGCTCGGCTCGGTCGCCGGCGCGCAGATCGGGGCGCGCTTCGCCGCCCGGGTGAAGCCGGAATATCTGCGCCTCGCGCTGGCGGTGATCGTGTTGCTGGTCGCCTTCCGCATCGGGCTCGGGCTCGGCTGGCGCCCCGACGAAATCTACTCGGTCGAGCTTTCATGAAGCGGCTGCTCGCGCTCCTGCTGGTGCCGCTGCTCATGGGCCAGTCCAAGCCGGTGCTGGTACCCGACGTGTCCCAGCGCGACATCGAGATCGCCTACAGCTTCACCGGCGCCGAGCTGCTGCTCTTCGGCGCGATCCTCTATCCCGGCGGCCGCCTGCCCGACGACGACAAGCCGACCGACATCGTCGTGGTGGTCAAGGGCCCGGTCCAGTCGATCCTGCTCCGCGAGAAGCAGAAGGTCGCGGGGATCTGGGTCAACGCCTCGCGCCTGCGCTATCGTTCGGCGCCGAGCTTCTACGCGATCGCCTCGTCGCGCCCGATCGGCCAGCTCGTCAACGACCGGACCCGGGCGATCTACGAGCTCGGCCTCGACAGCCTCCAGCTCTCGCCGGCGAGCAGCGCGCCGACCGAGGAGCAGGAGCGTTTCGCGCGCGGCCTGGTCGAGCTCAAGCGCCGGTCGGGCCTCTATTTCGAAGCGCCGGGCGCGGTCGAGATCACTGACGGGGTGCTTTACCGGGCGCGCGTCACCATCCCGGCGCGCGTGCCGGTCGGGCGCTTCACCGCGGAAACCTTCCTGATCCGCGACGGCCGCGTGCTCGCCGCGGCGACGCGCGACATCGATATCCGCAAATCGGGCTTCGAGCGGTTCGTCGCCCGCTCGGCCGAGCGCTGGTCCTTCGTCTATGGCCTCTCTGCCGTGGCGCTCTCCGTCCTGTTCGGCTGGGGTGCCGGCCAGATCGCGCGCCGCTTCTGATCCGCGTGCTTTCTCCGGGCGCCGGCCAACACCCAATATTTACGAGTCTGCGGCATAGCCCGAACGGTTGACACCGGGGGAACCGAGGAATGACCGAGATGTTGGGCAGCCAGGCTTTCGACAGGGCTGCTCCCGCGATGGCCGATGCCGCCGGGCACGGCATCGGCATGGTGTTCGAAATCGCGGGCTCGAGCAGCCAGGTCCTGTTCGATGCCGACGCGCTCGATCTCGCCGCGCAGGGCAGCGATCCGGTGGCGGCCAGCGCCGGCCAGGTCGGCAGCCAGATCAAGATGCGGGTCGGCAGCGCGTGGCTGATCGCCAATGTCCGCTCGCTCAAGGTCGCCGACGGGACGGGCGACCGGATCGCGGCGCAGGTCGATTTCCTCGGCGAGGGCGACGAGGAGAAGCTGACCGGCAAGCTCTACAAGTTCCGCCGCGGCGTCACGCGCTATCCCACGCCGGGCTGCCGCGTCTTCCCGGTCACCACCGCTGACCTGAAGCAGATCTATGCCGCGGACGATCGCGCCAATATCGAGATCGGCACGGTCTATCCGACGCGCGACATCCGCGCCGCCATGTATGTCGATGCCATGCTCGGCAAGCATTTCGCGCTGCTCGGCTCGACCGGTACCGGCAAGTCGACCGCCGCCGCGCTGATCCTCCACCGCATCTGCGATCTCGCGCCGCAGGGCCATATCGTGATGATCGATCCGCACGGCGAATATGGCGCCGCGTTCAAGGACAATGGCGCGATCTTCGACGTCTCGAACCTGCAGATGCCCTATTGGCTGATGAATTTCGAGGAGCATTGCGAGGTGTTCGTCACCTCGAACGGTTCCGAGCACCAGATCGACGCCGACATCCTCGCCAAATGCCTGCTGATGGCGCGCGCCAAGGGCCGGCTCGGCCAGGAGATCTCCAAGCTGACGGTCGACGCGCCGATTCCCTATCTGCTCAGCGACCTGACCAACCTCATCCAGCTCGAAATGGGCAAGATGGACCGCGCCGGCGACACCGCGCCCTATCTGCGGCTCAAGACCAAGATCGACGAGATCAAGGCCGATCCGCGCTACAGCTTCATGTTCTCCGGCATGCTCGTCGCCGACACGATGGCGAGCTTCATCCAGCGCATCTTCCGCCTGCCCGGCGAGGGCAAGCCGATCTCGATCATCGACGTCTCGGGCGTGCCGTCCGAGATCACCTCGGTGGTGGTGGCGGTGCTCAGCCGGATGGTGTTCGACTATGCGATCTGGTCGCGCGGCGAGGCCCAGCGGCCGATCCTGCTCGTGTGCGAGGAGGCGCATCGCTATGTGCCGAACGAGCGCAACGCCGACGATTCGTCGGTCGGCCGCATCCTCAGCCGGATCGCCAAGGAAGGCCGCAAATACGGCATATCGCTGGGCCTGATCACGCAGCGCCCGTCCGATCTCGCCGAAGGCGTGCTGTCGCAGCTCGGCACGATCATCGCGATGCGCCTGAACAACGATCGCGACCAGGCCTATGTCCGCGCCGCGATGCCCGAGGGCGCGCGCGGCTTCCTCGATTCGATTCCCGCGCTGCGCAACCGCGAATGCATCATCTGCGGCGAGGGCGTCGCCATTCCGATCCGCGTCTCGTTCGACGACCTGGCCGAGAACAAGCGGCCGGCCTCGGACGATCCGCTCTTCTCCAGCCTGTGGCGCGACGTCGGCCAGGAGGACCTGATCATCGGCCGGACGATCAAGCGCTGGCGGTCCCAGGGGCGCTAGCCCCGAACCGGTTCCGGCCCGCGATTCGGCTGCCCCGACATCATTGTACAGGAATCTGTACAGGGTCTCGTCGGGCAACACGTCCACCAATGCATTGATATCATTGCACAATATATTGGCTGCCGCGGCGGGTCGAAAATGTCAGCGACCCGCATGACATTTTCCGGCGCGGCGCCGGGCTTGTGCGGCGTGCGTGATTCAACGGCGCGCGACGCGGTCCTAGGCCAGCGTCGATTCCGGCTCTTTCACAGCGTTGAACGAAGCAGGCCGCGGCGCGGCGTCAGTGCCCGCTACCGGGCCTGACCGCCATCAGGCTCGCGAAGCGCGCCTTGAACGTCCGCAACGCCTGGCCGGAGAGTTGCGCCAGGCTGGAGAAGGACATGGTGCGCGGATTGACGGCGACGCCGTTCCGCCAGACTTCCCAGTGGAGATGCGGTCCGGTCGACATGCCGGTCGAGCCGACATAGCCGATGATCTGGCCCGCCGCGACGCGGGTGCCCGGGCGCACCGCGATCCGGCTCATATGGCCATAGCCGGTGCCGATCCCGCCGCCATGGACGAGCTTGACGAAATTGCCATAGCCGGCGCTGCGCCCGGCAAAGGCGACGATGCCGGCCATCGCGGCGTGGATCGGCGTGCCCCAGGGCGCGCCGATGTCGAGCCCCTTGTGCATCCGGGTAAAGCCGAGGATCGGGTGGCGGCGCAGGCCGAAGGTCGAGGTGATGTGGCCGGCGACCGGCATGCCCATCGAGCCGCGGCGCTCGGTCTGGCCCGAGGCCTCGTACCACTGGCCGTCGTCCCATTTCACCAGCTGCAGCTTCTTGCGGCCCTGGTCGAGCCCGGCGAACAACAGGCTGCCGAGCTGGACCTCGCCCGTGGCGGCCCGGGCCTGTTCGATGATGATGTCGAAGCTGTCGCCGGCGCCCACGTCGCGCCCGACCGAGAGCCGGGTCGCCATCGCCTTGATATAGGATTCGACGATCTTGGCGGGCACGCCGGCGGCGCGCGCCGAGCGATACAGGCTGCGGCCGGCCAGGCCCTGGTAGCGGGCCGGGGTGTGATCGATCGCGATCGGCTGGCGGATCAGCGTCAGGCCATTACCGACCCGGGTGACCGCCAGGTTGAGATCGAAGCGGGCGCGGAACGCCATATGCTCGAGCGGACGCGCGACATTGCGGTTGGGGCGGCGCCCCAGCGTCATGTCGATCTGCGTGCCGGGCTTGATGTCGCCCAGCGCGACCGCGCCGGAGATGAGCCGCGCCGCGGTCGACGCATCGCTTTCCGACACGCCGGCGCGCTGCACCATCCGCGCGAAATTGTCGCCATTGCCCAGCGTCGCGGCGAGCTCGATGATCGGGCGCTCGGGAATCTCGGAAAGCGGGGCGACGAGGTCGTTCGCCGCCATGCGGTGCCCGGTATCGGCGCCCCAGGCGAGCGGCGCGATCGATTGCGCGCGGGTCTCTTGCCAGGCCGCGCCGTCGAGCGGGGCGGGTACGCTGCCGACGATCGTCGTGTCGAAGCCCGGCGCGAGCATCCAGGTCGCGGTGCACAGCGCCGCGCAGGACGCAGCCCCGCGCCACCAGTCGATCGAGCCGATCTGCGAGCCGAGGTCGGGCGCCCAGTCGATCCGGGCGATCGCCTCGCGCAGGCGGTCGATCGTGCGGGGCTCCGCCATCGGCGCGATCGCGCGGCCGAAGGACAGGGTAGCGGTGCCCCCTGCCTGGTCCGAGCCTTGATCGCTGCGCAAAAACAAAGGGAATTTGCCCCCAAAAGTCGCCGCGCCGTCTACAATACCCCCGCGGCGCCGAGGTGGGATGACTGTGGCGACATTCTCCTAAAGTCAAATTAAGGAATGTTCCGGGTCGGGACTCGTGCGGCGAAACGTTGTGACGCTGCGGCAAAGGGTTTTATTCACCAAAGCGCTAAGCATTCGATATGGTTAGCGCAGATTCGCGCGCTTGCCGGTTGCGCCGGGGCGGTCGGCACGCGATGTTGTCGATTACGATGAGTCGCGACACCGAACGCCCGGTCACCGCGGTGCTGGGACCAACCAATACCGGCAAGACCCATTTGGCGGTCGAGCGGCTCTGCGGCCATTCGAGCGGCATGATCGGCTTCCCGCTCCGGCTGCTGGCGCGCGAGGTCTATGATCGCGTGGTGAAGATCAAGGGCGCGAACCAGGTCGCGCTGATCACCGGCGAGGAGAAGATCGTCCCGAAGGACGCGCGCTGGTTCCTGTGCACCGCCGAATCGATGCCGCTGGATCGGGACCTGGCGTTCGTCGCCATAGACGAAGCGCAGCTCGGCGCCGATCCCGAGCGCGGCCATGTCTTCACCGATCGCATCCTGCGCGCCAGGGGCCGCGAGGAGACGATGATCCTCGGCTCCGAATCGCTCCGCCCGATGCTCAAGGCGCTGGTGCCGGGCATCGACATCCTCAACCGCCCGCGCTTCTCCACCCTGAGCTATGCCGGCGCACGCAAGATCTCGCGCCTGCCCAAGCGCTCGGCGATCGTCGCCTTCTCGGCCGAGGAGGTCTATGCCGTGGCCGAGATGCTGCGCCGCCTGCGCGGCGGCGCCGCGGTGGTGATGGGCGCGCTCAGCCCCCGCACCCGCAACGCCCAGGTCGCGATGTTCCAGGCCGGCGAGGTCGATTATCTCGTCGCCACCGACGCGATCGGCATGGGGCTCAACATGGACGTGGCGCATGTCGCCTTTGCCAGCCTCGACAAGTTCGACGGCCATCGCCAGCGCCGCCTGACCGTCTCGGAAATGGCCCAGATCGCCGGGCGCGCCGGGCGGCACCAGCGCGACGGGACCTTCGGCGCGCTGGTCGAGCAGGGGCCCGGCGCCTTCACGCCGGAGGAAGTGCTGGCGATCGAGGAGCACCGCTTTCCGCGCCTCGAGCATCTCTACTGGCGCGACGGTGCCCCCGACACCACGAGCATCGACGCGCTGATCGCGAGCCTCGAGGCCCGGCCCGACCAGCGCGTGCTGCGCGCCGCGCCGCAAGCGGTCGATCTCGCCGTGCTCAAGCGGCTCGCGGACGAAGGCTGGGTGCGCGACCGGGTGCGCTCGCCCGCCATGGTCGCGCGGCTCTGGGCGGCGGCCGGCCTGCCCGATTTCCGCAAGCTCGGCGTCGATCCGCATGCCCGCTTCGTCGGCCGGGTCTTCGGCCATCTCAGCGAGGGCAACGGCCATGTCCCGCATCAATGGTTCGCGGACGAGATCGCCCGGCTGGACAATGTCGCGGGCGATGTCGAGACGCTGGCCGGGCGCATCGCGGCGGCGCGGAGCTGGGCCTATATCGCCAACCGCGCCGACTGGCTGGCCGAGCCGCTGCACTGGGCGGACCGCACCCGCGCGATCGAGGAGCGGCTGTCGGACGCGCTGCACCTCAGCCTCACCCAGCGCTTCGTCGACAAGCGCACGACGATGCTGCTCCGCCAGATCGGCGCCGATCGCGGCGCGCTGCCGGTGGTGATCGGGCCCGAGGGCGAGGTCATGGTCGAGGAACATGCGATCGGGCGGCTGGACGGCTTCCGCTTCACCGTCGCCACCGATGCGCGCCATGCCGACAAGCGCCTGCTGCTCGCCGCCGCCGAGCGCCGCCTCGGCGACGAGCGGGCGCGGCGCGGCGCGGCGCTGGCAGCGGCCGCGGATACCGCCCTGGCGCTGGACGACAGCGAGCGCCCGGCGATTCTGTGGGACGGGCTCCGCGTCGCGGCGATCGCGCCGGGGCCGTCGCTCGCCCGGCCGCGCATCACGCTCGATCACGCGCTGGCGTGCCTCGAGCGCGGCCTGCAGGCCCGGATCAGGACGCGTCTCGAGGCCTGGCTCGCCGGGCAAATCGGGCGCCGGCTCCCCGCGCTGGTCGCGCTCGACGCGG
>CAISGR010000234.1 GCA_903884945.1 uncultured bacterium | reverse complement strand
CCCGGGTGGCCCCGGCGGTGATGGGCCGGGCGGTGGCGGAGCGGGCGCGGGTCGCGGCCGCGCGGCTGGTGCGGGCAGGCAGGGCGCAGCGCGCTTCGGCTATTTCGACTTGCCCGAGCCGGTGACTGCTGCCGACAGCAATTTCAATCGCGGCATCAGCCCCGACGAGTTCGAGCGCGCCGCGGCGAAGCGCTTCGCCGTTCTCGACGTCAACGGCGACGGCATCCTGACCCAGGCGGAATTGCCGCGTATCTCGTCTCCGGCGGGCGGTCCGCGAAAGGGCGGTGGGCGCCCGCCAAGGGATCGCGACGACCAGCGCTGACCTGCCGGAATATATGGGGCCGTCTGCCGCCGGGCATAAGGAGCGACCAGCCAGGCCGACCCCCTGGACTGCCTGGCTGGTGCCCTTCCGGCTGTTAGGAGGCGGCCGGTCGTGTGTCGGAGGCGACACCTGCATCGGGGAGTATCTCCGATCGGGTGTCGCCCCGCACGGGCTATTCTGACGTCGGATGTTTCCCGGATATTTCCGCCCCGGGCTGATGCGCATCGGACACAGTCACGGCAAAAAACGCGCTGGGTGACCGCATGATGCGTACGAAATACACCCGCAATAATCGGCTCCGAAAGCGCTGCCTCCACGACCGAAAGGGGGAACATGATGTCCAGATACTTGTCGCTCTGCCTCTTGTCGCTGGCCGCGGCGCTGCCTGCCTCGGCGCAACAATCGCCGCCGGCCGGCCCGCCGCCACGCCCCGACATGGCCAGGATGATCGAGCGCGAGGGCGACGATATGGCGCTGCTGCTCGGCCTGTCGACGGCCCAGCGCGCCGGCCTCGACGCCTTCCTGAAGGCGTTCGGCCCGCCGCACCGCGACCGTCCCGAGGGGCCGCCGCCAGCGTCCGCGACATTCGCCGATCATCTCGCGGCGATGGAGAAGGAATCGGCCGGCCGCGCCGCTGACGAGCATGAGCGCCTTGCTGCGGCGCGCGCCTTTTATACCAGCCTCGATACCCGGCAGCGCCAGCTCTTCGAGGCACTCCAGCGGTTGCGCCACGGCCCAGGTGGCCCGGGCCCACGGCCTGGGGATATGCGGGGCGGGCCGGGCGCGCCGCCGCCGGCCGGCGAGGGGCCGCCGCCGCGCTGACCGGCGGCGCTCTCCCGATCCGGGCAGGGTGTGCTGCCCCGCCCGGTGGGCTGCGAAAAGATGCAGCGCCCGGCCTCTCCGGTGTGTACAGTGGCGCCGGGAAGAGGCGGGGGAGAGGCGCGGCATGATGATCGGGCGATGCGATAACGATCGCGGAGGAAATGCTGCGGGCCGCTCCGGGCTGCGGCGATGACCGGCCTCATCGTCGCGGGGGCCATCATTGCCCTGATCGCCGGCCTGGCGCTCTTTTCGCATCTCGCGGCCCGGCATATCGAGCGGCAGGTTCCCGCCGACGGCGCGTTCGTCACCGTTAACGGCACCCGCCTCCATTATACCGATCGGGGCCAGGGGCCGGCGATCGTGATGATCCACGGGCTCGGCGGGCAGATGCGCAATTTCGGCTATGCGCTCGCCGACCGGCTCGTGGCCGATCACCGCGTGATCTTGGTCGACCGGCCCGGCTCGGGCTATTCCGCCGCCGCGCCCTCGGCCGCGCTCCCGGCCCAGGCGGCGCTGATCGCTGGTCTTGTCGAGGCGCTGGGGCTGGATCGGCCGCTCGTCGTCGGTCACTCGCTCGGCGGTGCCGTCGCGCTGGCGCTGGCGCTCGATCATCCGGACAAGGTCGGCGGGCTCGCGCTGATCGCCCCGCTCACCCAGATACAGGAAACGGTGCACGCCGCCTTTGCCGGCATCGACATTGCCTCGCCGATGGTGCGCCGCATGCTTGCCTGGACGATTGCGACACCGCTCGGGATGCTCTCCGGCCGGCGCGGCGCCATCGCGGTATTCGCGCCCGAGCCGGCGCCCGAGGATTTCGCGACCAGGGGCGGCGGAGCGCTCGTGCTGCGCCCCGCCAGTTTCCACGCGGCCTCTGCCGATCTGGCCGCCGCGCGCGTGTCCATGCCGGCACTGGTCGCGCGCTATGCCGATCTGTCCGTGCCCACCGCGATCCTGTTCGGGCGCGAGGATGCCATCCTCGACCCGGCGGTGCATGGCGAGCGGACCGCGGCCGCGGTGCCCCGCATCGACCTCACCCTGATTTCCGGCGGCCATATGATCCCCGTCACGGCGCCCGATACCGTGTCGGACTGGATCCGCGGCAGGGTCCGCCTCGCCGGCTAGTGTCGCGCGCGCAGTGACCGGCAGGAAGCGGGGCTTGTCGCGCCATGGCAGCCAGGGCGTTTACCTGTTTCGCGCGGGATTTCGTTAAGAAGTGCGGCCTTAGTTTGCCGACTCATGAAGTTCGTGCTCGCCGCCATCATCTTCCTGGTCCTGGGCGACATGATCGTCGCGCATGGCGCCAATACGGCCATGGCGGCGACCGTGATCATGCGCTTCTTTCATGCGACCGGTCAGGCCGGGCACGAATCGATCTTCTCGCGCTGAACCATTGGTGCGTCGCAGCGCCAAGTCTTTCGAAAATCGGAATCAGTTCGACCGGTTTCGCTATCTGCGCCCCTGAATCACGATTATGATGGCGGCATGTTCGCTATCTTCCTCACGCAGGATTATGCGCCCTTTGCGGTCGCGTTCGTGGTGATGCTCGGCATCGGCCTGATCGAGGCGGTCGGGCTCGGCTTCGGGCATCTCGACCTGCATGCCGATGTCGATGCGCATGCCGATCTCGGCGGCGATGCCGATGCGGGCGGCGGGGTGCTCGACTGGCTCGGGCTGGGCGATGGCCTGCCGATCCTGATCTGGCTGACGTCGCTGCTCGGCTGCTTCACGCTTGCCGGCATTGCCGTTCAGCAGGTCGCGACCGCCGCGCTCGGTGCGCCGCTGCACTGGGGCCTGGCCTGCGGCGCGGCGCTGGCGATCGGCGGCGTGGCCAACGCCTTTGTCGCGAAGGGGCTGGCGCGGATCATGCCGGGCTATGAATCGACCGTGATCGACGCGGAGGATCTGCTCATGCGCCGGGGCACCGTGCTGGAGGGCGCCGCGCGGCGCGGCCACCCCGCGCGCGCCAAGGTCGTCGATCAGCACGGCCAGGCGCATTATGTCATGGTCGAGCCGCACGAGGACGCCGATATCGTCGCGCAGGGCGAGACCGCGCTGCTTGTCCGCAAGGTCGGGCCCACTTTCTTCGTGGTGCCCGATGCGGATTCCGCCCTGCGTCCGATCTGATTCCTCACCACCGGGCTACTCATCAACAGGAGGCTTTCTTGGCCGCATCTCTCGTGCCCATCCTCATCTATGCGGGGATCATTCTTCTCGGCCTGATCGTGATCGGGCTGATCCTGACGCGGCTCTATCGCCGCGCGACCAAGGACGTGGCGCTGATCCGCACCGGCTTCGGTGGCGAGAAGGTCGTGCTCAACGGCGGCATCATGGTCATCCCGGTGCTGCACGAACTGATGCAGGTCCGGCTGACCACGGTGAAGCTCGAGGTGTCGCGCCTCAACAAGGACGCGCTGATCACACTCGACAAGCTGCGCGTCGACGTCGTCGGCCTGTTCCACATCAAGGTGAAGCCCGACGCGCAATCGATCGCCGCCGCGGCGCAGACGCTGGGTGAATCGGTCAACAGCCCCGATGCGGTGAAGTCGCTGCTCGACGGCAAGCTCGTCTCGGCGCTGCGCTCGGTCGCGGCGACGATGACGATGGAGCATCTCCACGCCAACCGCGCCGACTTCATCCAGAAGGTGCAGGAGGCGCTGATGACCGATCTGGACATGAACGGCTTCCAGCTCGAATCCGTCTCGATCACGCATTTCGACCAGACCGCGTTCGAGCATTTCAACGAGAACAACGCGTTCGACGCCGAGGGCCTGACCGTGCTCACCCGCACGATCGAGGAGCGCAAGAAGATCCGCAACGACATCGTCGCGACCAATCGCGTCGAGATCGAGCAGCGCAACCTCGACGCCAACAACCAGTCGCTCGAGATCGCGCAGGCGGCCGAGCAGGCGCGGCTGACGCAGGAGCAGACGCTGGCCGCGCTGCGCGCGCAGCAGGCGACGGCGATCGCGACCGCCGAGGCCGAGCAGACCCGCCTCGCCGAGATCGCGCGCATCAATGCCGAGCAGGCGCAGACCGTCGCGCAGACCGAGGCCGACAAGATCGTGCAGACCGCGACGATCGCCCGGGACGGCGCGGTGCAGACGGCGACGATCGAACGCGACCGCAATATCGAGCTCGCCCGCATCACCACCGCGGTGCAGACGGCGCAGAAGTCCGAGGAGGAATCGACCGCGACGGCCGCCGCCAACGAGGCGCGCGCGCTTGCCGTGCGGGCCGAGGAAAGCGTGCAGACGGCCAAGGCGACCGAGATCGCCAACCGCAACAAGAATGTCGCCGTCATCGCCGCGACCCAGCGCGCGCAGGAGGAGGCGGTGCAGATCACCGTCGCCGCCACCGCCGAGAAGGAAGCCGCCGAGGCGCGCGCCGCCGCGCTCCGCACCGAGGCGACGGCCGAGGCGGATGCGGAAAAGGCCCGGGCCGAGGGCCGCGCCGCCGCGTTCAAGGTCGACGCCGCCGGCCAGGCCGCGATCAACGAGGCGACCAATGTGCTGAGCGACGCGCAGACCGCGCTGCTGGTGCGCAAGGCGATGCTCGAGGCGCTGCCGGGCATCATCGCCGCGGCGAGCAAGCCGATGGAGCAGATCGACCGGATCTCGATCCTCGATGCGCGCGGGCTGCACGGCGATGCGGGCGCTCCGGACGGGGTGGCGGGATCGGGCAACCTGGCGGATTCGGCGGTGGCGGCGGCGCTGCGCTACCGCGTCGGCGGGCCGCTGATCGATGCGCTGATGGCCGAGATCGGCATGGGCGGCGGGAGCCTCAACAGCCTGCTCGCCGGCGCCGCGGCCCCCAGGGCAGCGGCGGCGGCAGCGGACGATGGCGAGGCGGACGAGGCGAAGGGCTGAGGCGCCCGCCTAGCGGAACTTCACCAGCGGCGGCTTGCCGTTGATGTAGCAGCGTGCGGGATCGTCGAAGCGGAAGCCGCCCGCGGCGAGGCGGGCGATCGCCTGCACCGCGCGGCCGGTGATCTGCTCGGCGGAGGTGCCGACGATATCCTCGCCGAGGAACTGCGTCGCCGCCATCACGCCGCCGCGCCAGTCGACGATCTGCCCGCGGACGCGGCCGCGCTCCACCAGGCGGTGGACGCTGGCATAGGGCATGCCCAGGCCGCGGGCGAGCGCGCTGATCGAGACGGGCTCGCGCAGGCTGGCGGGCGGCGGCGTATCGCGCTCGGCATAGCGGAAGGCGAGCGTGCGATCGAAGGTGATCGGCCGGGCATTGGCGATGATCACGGCGTTGACCGCGAGCATGTCGCGCCAGCTCTCGAACAGCGGGGCCACGAATTCGAGCGCGCCGAGCATCAGGTCGATCGCGGCGATGATGGTGGCGTGGCGATCATAGGCGGTGTCGGCGCGCGTCTCGGGCAGGGGGATGCCGAAGGCGTGGAAATGCTCGATCAGCCGGACCATGCTGTCGTGGATGCGATCGAGGCTGGCGAGGAACTCGGGGCGGTCGAACGCGGTGACGACGACGCCGTGGCGGCCGCGCGCGCAGATGCCGTCCGCCATCATCGCGTTGACGCGGCGGCGGATCGATTCGAACGGCCGATCGAGCGAGGTCGCCACGGCGTTGATCGAGATGCCCTGCGGCGCATCGCCCGCGCGCAGGGCGGGGCAGCCCGCCGGCCCGTTGAGCCAGGCGTCCCGCCGCAGCAGCACGAGAAAGATGATCGCCCGTTCCAGGCGCCCGTCGAACAGGCGCATGATCTCGACAAAGCAACTGACCTGCATTTCGCCAGTCAGGCGGCCCGTCAAACGGCTGAACGGCCGGCTCGGCCGGCACGTGGTCAGGTCGGGTGGCGCGGCAATACTCCCCTGCGGTGCAAGATTGAGAAAGGCGCGCGCCCGTTGGCGCCCGGGCGCGCGCGGATGGCAATCGCCCCCCGGCAAAGCCATCCTCGCGCCACGCTATCCACTCGCCCGGCCACCGCAAAGCCGGACCTTGGTCCCGTTATCCACATTGAGTAGGTGGGCTTTGATGTGGAAAATATACCGTATTTTCCCCGAGGCGCGCGCCGCGCCGGCGCGATATATCCATTTCGGTTGCAAGTTCATGAAGTCGCCGGGCTTTCCCGCGCGCCGGGCGCCCCCGCACAGCGCGGACCGCGGGAAAAGCGCCGCGCGGCGCGCCGCCGGGCCCCGGCCCGACGCTAAACGCTTGCCCTCCCGCGCCCCGATCCGCCATGCGCTGCGGCATGACGTTTCAGGTAGACATGGGGACGGACGGCGCGGGCAAGACAATCCACGTCGATCTGGAGGAGCTGCTCGCCACCCGCCTCCTCGTCCAGGGCAATTCGGGTTCGGGCAAATCCTATCTGCTGCGCCGGCTGATGGAGCGCAGCGCCGGGCAGGTGCAGCAGATCGTGATCGACCCGGAAGGCGATTTCGTGACGCTGGCGCCCTATGGCCATGTCGCGATCGAGGCGGTGGATTATGCGGTGGGCGAGATCACGCGCTTCGCCGCGCGCTGCCGCGAGCACCGCACCTCAGTGGTGCTGAGCCTGGAGGGGCTGGAGATGGAGGGGCAGATGCGCTGCGCCGCCGCCTTCCTCAACGGCCTGTTCGATGCCCCGCGCGAACATTGGTATCCGGCGCTGGTGGTGGTCGACGAGGCGCAGATCTTCGCCCCGGCGGCCGGCGCCGAGGTGAGCGAGGAGGTGCGCCGCGCCTCGCTCTCGGCGATGGCCAATTTGATGTCGCGCGGGCGCAAGCGCGGCCTGGCCGGGATCATCGCGACGCAGCGGCTGGCCAAGCTCAGCAAGAATGTCGCGGCCGAGGCCAGCAACTTCCTGATGGGCCGCACCTTCCTCGACATCGACATGGCGCGCGCGGCCGACCTGCTCGGCATGGAGCGGCGCCAGGCCGAATCGATCCGCGACCTTTCGCGCGGCACCTTTCTCGGCCTGGGGCCGGCGATCGCGCGGCGCCCGGTGATGGTGAAGATCGGCGCGGTGCAGACGAGCGCGCGCAGCTCGAGCCCGGTGCTGACCCCGCTGCCCCAGGCCCCTTCCGACGACATGATGACCTTCCTGCGCGAAGGCATCGAGGAGCCGCCGAGCACGCTGTTCCCGCTGCTGCCGCCGGGCGTCTCCCCGGCGCCGCGCACGCCGCCGGCCGCGCAGCTGCTGCAGGACCTCGCCGCGACGCCGCCGCGCGAGCATGACAGCGGGCCGGAACAGACGCCGGAGGAACTGGAGGCAGTGATCGCGCAGGTGCTGCGCGCGATCGTGGACGATCCCGAGGCGACGCTGCGCACGGCGAGCGTGCTGTTCCAGGATTTCCAGGTGCGCTGCCGCATGGCGGGGGTGAAGCGCAGCCCGCTCGACCCCTCCGGCTTCGCGCGGCGCCTGGCCGCGGCGCGCGCGGGCATCTTCGACGGGCTGGACGCCGAATGGCAACAGGCGCTGGAGACGGCGAGCGAGCTGCCCGACGAGATGCTGGGCGCCTTCCTGCTGGTCGCCCGCGCCGCACGCGAGGGCGAGCCCTGCCCGAGCGACGAGGCGGTGGCGCGCACCTATGGCACGAGCTCGCTCGGCCGCGCGCGGCGGGTGATGAGCTATATCGAGGGGCGCAACATCTTCGTGACGCGGGTGGACCTTTCGGGGAAGCGATCGATCACCATCCCCGGCCTGGGCTGGACGACCGCCGCCGCGGAGGTTGGCGGGGCGTAGCGGCTGCGGAGCCGGGTTGCGAAGCAACGCGTAGGGCGGCGATCACGGAGCCGGGGCCGTGTGCGGAAGCAAGGCGGGGGAGGGCCCGGGCCTCGCTCGCCCTCATCCGGCCCTTCGGGCCGCCTGCTCCCGCCGGGAGAAGGCGGCGCAGCGCCCGGGGTGCCGGCGGTGGGGCGCCGGTGCGGGATGGGCTCGACAGGCGCGCGCGCTGCCAGCATGGTGCGGGCCATGTCGGATGTGGGCGAAGCGGTCGGCGTGGTGGTCGAGATGGCGGGGGCCGTCGCCGACCTGTGCCTCGATTCCGCCGACGAGCCAAGGCGCAGGCGCCGGGGCTGGCTCTCCGTCACGCTGACGGTGCTTGGGCTGATCGCGCTGCTGCTCCTGCTGGCGCTGTGGTGGCTTGGATAGCCGCGGGCCCCGGGGCCCGGTAGCCGCGACGGTCCGATGATCGCTTCGCTAATCAGTGTTCATGGTGCCCCTACAATTGAAAGCGTGCTGCACGCATCAGAGGGCCGGACGGACTAGCCCCGCCATGCTGCGGCGATAGGAAGCCATTCTCTCCCGAGCCGCACGCAGTTGCGAAAAACAACCCAATCGCCGTCCGAACGCAGGTAACGGGCACGTATTACATTCGAAGTTCACACGCCGACGCATGCCGGAAAATCGCAGCCGGAGACGACCATCATGAACCGATTGATCCGAAACGGCTAATCCTCGGAAAGAGCATTGCCTCATGAGTGTCCGATCCACTAGGCTCTTCTTAGGGCAGATGGGGCGTCGCCTGAACTGTGACTCTGGCAGGGGGAATCCGCTTTGGGGGCGATTGGCTACTGGTTTGAACACATCGAATGGTGGTCGCTAATTTCAGGTGCCCTCCTTGGCGCCGCGAGCTTGGGTATGAGAACGGTGATTCAGGCTCCAGTTAAGGCGCTAAGCGAACGGTCTATCGTCATAAAGCGTCTTTCTTGGCTCTCGCCACAAAGGCCCTTCTCCGGTATTTGGAGGGTTACCTGGAAAGTAGATAGTAGCCGTCTCGCCGCGGTGAATTCGGATAATATTCGGATATACTCCCTTTTTGGTAACGTGTCGTTCGAGACTACGGTATTCTCTCTCAACGGATCCGCAAAGAGATGTGTTTTTGTAGGTAAGTTAGTCGATAAGACGCTGACCGGTAGATGGTTTGATCCAAATGACGCAGAGCGCGGGTACTTTGGTGTCTTCCAAGTTCGATTGCATGGTGGCCTCGCAGATGGAGCGGGGGCATGGGTGGGCTGGGAAAATGACGGTGGCGTTCAAGCAAACGACTTAATGGTCGAGAAGCTTCCCTTGCCCTAAATCTGGAGTTCCGATTTCATGGTTGAGATTTCAAAGGCAGATGCAACTGCTAGCAGAGCATTTTTCGTTCGTATGTTGACGCGTGACATTTCGTTAGAAGATTGCATCTTGGATTTGCTGGATAATAGCGTCGATAGTGCATGGAAGAATCTGGGGGCGAAGCGGTTGAGCCTTACGTCCGGCCCGGACTTTTCAAAGGTTTCGATAGATATCGACTTCGACGTAGATAGCTTTTCAATAAGAGATAACGGGGGCGGCATGACGCTCGTCAGTGCCGAGAAGTATGCCTTTACCTTTGGAAGGAAAGATGAAGACCCGGAGGATACTGGGGAATTCAGCATTGGAGTATACGGAATTGGGCTGAAGCGCGCGGTTTTCAAGATTGGAACCAATATATGGGTTCATAGTACGTATACGCAGTCAGGAAAACGAAATTCCTTTGTAGTTCCAATAGACGTAAATTCATGGGTCAAGCAAAAGGGAAATAATTGGGACTTTCCGATTGAGTCATCAGGTCATATGGATAACGACGGCTTGAGCATAGAGGTAACTGGACTGACCGATCTGGCAAGGGCAAGTTTTCAAGATCCTGAGTTTGAGCCTCGTCTTAGGGCTACCGTCGCGCGTGACTACGCACTTCATCTTCATCGTGGATTGAAAGTTAAGGTGAATGGGGTTCCCGTTATGGGGGAGAAATTTACCCTATTTGAAGGTGCTGCTTTTAAGCCGCTCAATACCTCATATGAGGAAAAGATTGGCAAAGAAATTGTTCACGTGGAAATCATATCGGGATTGGCATTCCCGCCTCCGGAAGACAACGAGCCAAATGATCGAGGTGAGCGTGAGTCAAAATCGGGTTGGTACGTTGCGTGCAACGGAAGGATAGTGATGGCTGCCGACAAATCGGTGCTATCAGTCTGGGGTGATGATTTTCCTGCGTGGCATCCACAATATACCGGGTTTTTCGGGCTCATAATATTCACGTCAGATAGAACGGATTTGCTCCCCCTTACTACCACAAAGCGTAGCGTCGACTTGTCATCGGTCGTCTATCGTCGCGCAAGGCCCAAAATGAAGGAGCCAACTCGCTCCTGGATTAACTACACAAATGTGAGGAAGACTGATCAGGGCACTGCGAAGCTTGCCGAGCAGGAGGCGAAGCAGACGTCCATTTTTTCACTAACTCGCAGTGGTTCGGTATCTTTACCTGTGCTTACCAGAACGCGAGTTAAGGATACGAGTATCCAATTCCGTATGCTGACAGTTAGGGTAAAAAGTCTCGCCAAGGGCTTTGGGGACGTCACACTTTCCAACAGCGAAGTCGGGCGCAAGGCTTTTGAATACGCATACGAAGATTTGGTTGAAGAATAATGAGCCCATCGTTCACTGCTGTAAATTATAGCTTGCGACCCAGTAAGACGATTCAACGCGCGCTTGTCTTTGAGGGGCTCCGTAAAATTCAAGAGTATATCGGCTGGAAGAATGCCGTATATGTTGGATTTGGATCTATTTGGTTCACGGATTTTCTAATGGCACATAAGAACCTTAGAATATCTAAGATGATATCAATGGAGGCGAGCTCAATTGGCTATAAGCGGGCAGAATTCAATCGGCCATATAGCTTTGTGAGACTGGAAGCGGGGCTTTCTTTCGATGTTCTTCCCCGACTATTTGATGAAGAGTCGCTCCGGCGCCGGCCGTGGATAATCTGGTTGGATTACGATAAGGAACTCGGAGAGGATGAGATTGATGAGATAAGAGGCGCGGTCGACAAGGCGCCTGACAATAGCGCCCTTCTCGTAACGTTCGACGCCTCAGGAAAGCGATATGGCGAGAACCGCTTGCAACAGGCTGAAAGGTTGAAGCAGCTCTTCGGTGTTCTCGCTCCTACGAGAATAGAGCGTGCGGATAATAGGGATTTGGCCTTTGGTGAGCTCATGGCAACTCTCACAAGCGAGATGATACTCTCTGCGGCTACGAAGATAGCGAGATTTGGGGGATGCGTTCCCGCATTTAAAATTGTGTACCGGGATAAGGCTACGATGGTGACCGTTGGGGCTATTCTTCCGAACATAAGAAATCGCGAGCGGATTCGTTCCTGTGTAGAGCAGTCGGATTGGCCGGGCTTGGCGAAAGAGCCGGTCGTGGCTCCGCATCTGACTTCAAAGGAGGTCGCCGTTCTGCAAGCTGGAGACCCGCAAAAACCTGTAGCGTTTACGCGGTCATGGTGATTCACTGATCGGGAGCGATTATGGAGAGCCGTGGTGGATCCGAAGTCCCTGTTCAGTTTGAGCGACCATCTTGAAGCGTTGAGCAAGGAAGGCGACCCGCTGGAGATTTTGCAGCAGGCGGTAGACTTCGAGTATTTCCGCGCGTGGCTGGTTGAAGGGCTCGGCTACGGTGATGGTGCCAGGGGTGGGCGCCCGCCGTTCGATCCGGTGATGATGTTCAAGGCCCTGATCCTGCAGGCGCAGCACAACCTGTCGGACGCACGGATGGAATTCATGATCCGGGACCGCCTGAGTTGGATGCGGTTCCTTGGACTGTCGCTCGGGGATCGAACGCCGGACGAGAACACGATCCGGCATTTTCGCAATTGCCTGACCGAGACCGGGACGCTCAAGCGGGTGATGAAGGCCTTCGACTGGCAACTCCAGAAGAAGGGATACATCCCGATGTCGGGACAGATTGTTGATGCCTCGCTGGTGCCTGCACCCAAGCAGCGAAACACTGAAGGTGAACGCGAGGCGATCAAGTCGGGGAAGAGCGCGAAGGAAATCTGGCCGGGCGAGCCGCACAAGGCCGCGCAGAAGGACATCGATGCACGCTGGACGCTCAAGATCGGTGGCAAAGTCCGCTATCGCGCGGACGGCACGCCATTGCCCATGATTGCCCTGCCAGTCTTCGGCTACAAATCCCACATAAGCATCGATCGGCGTTTCGGCTTCATCCGGGAGATGGCGGTGACTTCGGCGTCGGCCGCCGACGGGCGCCTTCTGCGCCAGGTCGTCAGCACGGACAACACCGGCTCCGAGGTCTGGGCAGACAGCGCCTATCGCTCAAAGCGGAACGAGAAGTGGCTGTCGGACCGGACGCTTACGTCGCGCATCCATCGGCGCAAACCGATGGGCAAGCCCATGGCGAAGGCCACTGCGCGGGCCAACGCTGCCAAATCCTCGATCCGCGCCCATGTCGAACACGTCTTTGCCCATCAGAAGAACAGGTTCGGGCTGTTCATCCGAACCATCGGTCTGGCCCGCGCCGAAGCGAAACTCACCCTTTGCAACCTGGCTTACAACTTCAACAGGCTGATCTTCCACGAGCGCCGGGAGAGTATGGGCTGATTCTGCCTGCAACCCGGGAGAACCGGGTCAAATCGCCCAGAATGACCCCGGAAACGAACCAAAGGCGCGCCCAACAGCGTCGGACAGCATCGGGATCACCCGTCGTCGGGTTAACCAGCCTCCACGTACCCGGTTTTTGCGGGTCTCCAGCT
>CAISGR010000233.1 GCA_903884945.1 uncultured bacterium | reverse complement strand
GCCGCCAAAGCCGACCAGGATGACCGGCCCCCATTCGGGATCGTTGCGCGCGCCGACGATCAGCTCGACGCCGCGCGCGCCCATCGCCTCGACCAGCACGCCGTCGAGCGTCAGCCCGGGTGCGTGAGTCGCGATATTGGCGTGGAGCCTCGCCCAGCCCGCGGCGAGGGCCGCATCGTCGGCGAGGTTCAGGATCACGCCGCCGGCATCGCTCTTGTGCGACAGCGCCGGGGCCTGCGCCTTGATCACCACGGGATAGCCGATCCGCGCCGCAACGGCCTGCGCCTCCGCCACGCTGGTGGCGAAGCCGCCCTCCGGAAACGGGATGCCGATTGGGGCGAGCAGCTGCTTGGACCGATATTCCGGGATCACGCCGCCCATCGGCAGCGATGCCGTCACCGGCTCGTCCGCCGTCTTCGCGAAGTCGTGGGCCGCGCCGAGCCTGGCGATGGCACGGAAGGCGCGGTCCGGGGAGGGGAAGTATGGCACGTTGAGCGCCCGGAGCGTCTCGATATAGGCGGGCGGCACCTGCGCTCCTTCGTCGAGCCCGGCGAAGATCACCGGCTTCTGCGGCGAGAGGGCCCGGATCGCCTCGGCGATCGGTTCGAACTTCAGGCGGGATGTATTGGGGTCCGTCTGGATGATGCCGAGGATGACGGAGCCGAACCGGTCGTCGGCGAGCAGCGGCGCGAGCGTGCGACGATATAGGTCGGGATCGACCAGTGCCTGTGCCGTCAGGTCCATGGGGTTGCTGACCGGGATGAAATCCGGAATCGTCGCGCGCAGCGCTGCCGCGGTGTCGCCGCCGGGCTCGGGAAGCGCGAGGCCGATCTTTTCGCACAGGTCGAGCGTCAGCGCCTTGAAGGCTCCGGACTCGGTCAGCACGGAGGTTCCGCCGGCCGGGATGCGGCCACAGCGGACCGCGATATCGAGCACGTCGGCGAGTTCTTCCAGCCCCTCGACGAGCACTACGCCAGCGCGCTCGACCAGCGTCTTCATCACCTGCCAGTCACCGGCCATGGCGCCGGTATGCGTTGCTGCGGATTCCCGGGCGGCGCTGCTCGTGCCCGGATGCAGCAGCACGATCGGCTTGCCTGCGGCGCGTGCCTGTTCCGCCAGCGCCAGGAAGCGCTGCGGGCTGCGGAACTGCTCGACGATCATGCCGATCGCGCGGGTGTCCGGATCGGCGAGCAGATATTCGACATAATCCTCAACGCCCGACGCCGCCTCGTTGCCGGTCGAGATGGTGAAGGAGACGCCGAGCGCCTTGGAGAAGAGGGTGGTGCACAGCACCACCGCCATGGCGCCGGACTGCGAGACGATCCCGATCGCCGGCTTCGTATCTTCCACCAGCGGCAGCGCCTCGACGAAGGTGAGCGGAATGCCGTCGACATAATTGGTCATGCCGAGGCAGTTCGGACCTTCGATCACCATGCCGTGCTCGGCGGCGATCCGGGCAACTTCATGCTGCGCGGCAAGGCCTTCCTCGCCGCCTTCGGCGAAGCCGGCCGAGAAGATGACCGCCGCGCCCACGCCGCGCGCCGCGAGTGCGCGCACCGTATCGAGAACGGCTGCCCCGGGGATCGCCAGCACGGCGGCGTCGACGCCAGCGGGAAGGTCGTCGATCGACGTGAGGCAGGGCCGCCCGCCGATCGAATCCCGCTTCGGGTTGATCAGGTGGATGTCACCCGTGAACCCGTGCCGCTCCAGATTGGCCAGCACCGAGGCGCCGAGCGCGCCCGGCTTGTCCGAGGCACCGACGATGGCGACGGAGCGCGGACGCAACAGGCGATCGAGCGACCGCGCCTTGGGCTTTGCCAGAATCTCGGCGGTCATTGTTGATCAGCCCTTCTGCTTGGACACGTCATAGGCCCCGAGGCCGGGCTTGTAGGTCTTGTCGTCGATGAACTGGCGAATGCCTTCCTTGCGACCCTCACTGTCGTAGCTGTTGGCGGCTTCCTGCGCGCGGATCAGATAATCCTCGGCATTCTCATAGGTCATCTCGCGGACCCGGCGGATGGCGTCCTTGGTCGCCTTCAGCGCGACGGGATTCTTCTTGAGCAGGACCTCGGTGACCTGAGTGACGCGCGCCTTCAGGCCGTCCGCGGCGACCGCCTCGTTGACCAGGCCCCATTCGGCGGCTTTGCGGCCGTCGACATTTTCGCCCATCATCGCATGGTACATGGCGTTGCGGAAACCCGTCAGCTCCGCGATCACCTTGGACGCGCCGCCGCCAGGCAGGATGCCCCAATTGATCTCGCTCAGCCCGAACTGCGCATCTTCCGCCGCGAAGGCGAGATCACAGGCGAAGAGCGGGCCATAACCGCCGCCGAAGCACCAGCCATTGACCATCGCGATGGTCGGCTTCTGATACCAGCGCAGCCGGCGCCACCAGCTATAGGCTTCGCGCTGGGCCTTGCGCGTGCCGACCAGGCCGAGCGCTTCGGTCTCGCGGAAATACTCCTTGAGGTCCATGCCGGCCGACCAGGCAGTGCCTTCGCCGGTGAGCACCAGCACGCCGACATCGTCGCGGAATTCCAGCGCATCGAGGACCTCGAGCATTTCGCGATTGAGCGTCGGCGACATGCAGTTGCGCTTTTCGGGGCGGTTGAAGCTGACCCAGGCAACGCGGTCGATAATGTCATAGGCGACGGTGCCAAGCGGCGACGTTTCGGTCATGGAAATTCCGTTCGTAAGGTGGTGGTTGAAATCAGATGGGATAGTGGCCGGGCTGGGTCTCGATCGTGACCCAGCGCAGCTCGGTGAAGCTGTCGATCCCGGCCTTGCCGCCGAAGCGGCCATAGCCCGAGGCCTTGGTGCCGCCGAAGGGCATCTGTGCCTCGTCGTGCACGGTCGGCCCGTTGACATGGCAGATGCCGGACTTGATCTGACGGGCGACCCGCAGGCCGCGCGCGATGTCCCTGGTGAACACCGCCGCCGACAGGCCATATTCGGTATCGTTGGCCAAGGCGATCGCCTCGGCCTCGTCCCGCGCTCGGATCACCGCGACGACCGGGCCGAAGCTCTCCTCGCGGAACAGCTTCATCGCCGGGGTGACCTTGTCGATGACATGCGCGGGCATCAGCACGCCATCGGCCTCGCCGCCATTGACCTGCTCGGCACCGGCGCCGAGCGCGTCGGCGATCAGGCCGCGGACATGCGCCACCGTCTTCTGGTCGACCACGGCGCCGAGCGGGGTCTTGCCCTCGCGCGGATCGCCGACCGGCATCGTCCCGACTTTCTCCCTGAACTTCGCGACAAAGGCGTCGGCGATGCTGTCGACCACGATGATCCGTTCGGTCGACATGCAGATCTGGCCCGAATTCATGAACGCCCCGAATGCGGCTGCCTTCACCGCTTCATCGAGATCGGCATCGTCGAGCACGATCAGCGGCGCCTTGCCGCCCAGTTCGAGCAGCACGGGCTTCAAATGCTCCGCGGCGCGCTTCGCGATGATCTTGCCCACCGCGGTCGAGCCGGTGAAGTTGATGCGGCGCACCGCAGGATGGTCGATCAGCGCGCCGACGACCTCGCCCGCGTCCTTCGGTGCGTTGGTGACGAGGTTGACCGCGCCCTTGGGCAGGCCCGCCTCCTCGAATGCCTCGACGATCAGGGCATGGGTGCGCGGGCATTGCTCGGATGCCTTGAGCACCACCGTATTGCCGCAGGCGAGCGGCATGGCGATCGCGCGCACGCCGAGGATGATGGGGGCGTTCCACGGCGCGATGCCGACCATCACGCCGACCGGCTCCCGCAGCGCCATGGCGATGCACCCGGGCTTGTCGGACGGGATCACCTCGCCGCCGATCTGCGTCGTCATCGCTGCGGCCTCGCGGACGATTCCGGCGGCGAGCATGAGGTTGAAGCCGGCCCAGCCCTGGGTCGCGCCGATCTCGCCCATCATCGCATCGATGAACTGCGGCGCCTTCGCCTCGAGTGACTCCGCCGCCTTCATCAGCAGCGCGCGCCGCGCGTTCGGGCCAAGCACCGACCAGGCTGGAAATGCTGCAGCAGCAGCGTCGCATGCTGCAGTCGCATCTGCCACGGTCGCGGCTGCAGCCGTTGTGGCGATCTCTCCGGTGACCGGGTTCAGGCGGTCGAAGGTGGTGGACGTTTCGCGCGGTTCGCCGCCTACGCGCAGGGAAATTGCGGTTGCCATCAGTCTCTCCCAATTATTGTTATATGTCATAACGGCATGAAACAATCACCGCAATGCTGTTTTTGAGCCCGGCGCAGGGACCGGGAGGACATTCGGGCGCGCGCATTCCTCCGGTCGGGACTCGTCGCCGACGCTACAAGGGAAGGCCCACATAATTTTCGGCGATGGCGGTCTGCATGGCGCGCGACGAGGCGACATAGTCGAGTTCGGCGATCTGCATCCGGTGTTCGAAGGCGCCGTCCTCGGGGAAGCGGTGCATGAGCTTGGTGAGATACCAGCTGAAGCGCTCCGCTTTCCAGATTCGGGCCAGTGCCTTTGCCTGATATCCGTTCAGGCCTCCATCCTCGCCACGCCGGAAATGGGCGATGAGGGCGTCGGCGAGATAGGCTACATCCGATGCCGCGAGGTTGAGGCCCTTTGCGCCAGTCGGCGGTACGATATGGGCGGCGTCCCCGGCGAGGAACAGCCGGCCATGGCGCATCGTTTCGAAAACATAGGAGCGTAGCGGGGCGATCGAGATTTCGAGTGCCGGACCGCGCGTGACGGGGCGGCTTGCAAGTGGTGAGAAGCGACGCTCGAGTTCGTCCCACAGTCTCGCCTCCGGCCAGTCCTCCACCCGCTCGCTGAGCGGCACCTGGATATAGTAGCGACTACGGGTCGGCGAACGCATCGAGGCGAGTGCGAAACCCCGATCCGTGTTGGCGTAAATGAGTTCGTCATGGCATGGCGGAACATCGGCGAGGATGCCGAGCCAGCCAAAGGGATAGACACGCTCGAACTCGCGTACGGCCGCGGTTGGGATCGCCCTGCGCGACGGGCCGTGAAAGCCATCGCACCCGGCGATGAAGGCGGCGGCGATGCGATGTTCCGCGCCGTCGCTGGTGAAGGTGATTGACGGGCAGTCGCCGTCGACGTCATGCAGCGCGACGTCCGCTGCGCCGTAAACGATGTCGAGCCCCTTTTCCGGGGCTGCATCCATCAGGTCGCGCGTCAGCTCGGTCTGGCCATAGACCGTCACATGGCGTCCGGTCAGCGCGGCGATATCGATGCGGATCACCGCTTCGTCGGTCGCGAGGTTGAAGCCGTTCTCGATCATCCCCTCGGCATCCAATCGGCGGCTTATACCGAGTTGCCGCATCAGGTCTGTGGTGCAGGTTTCTAGGACGCCGGCGCGGATGCGTGACAGGACGTAATCGCGTGTCCGGCGCTCGACGACGATGCAGTCCACACCCTTGCTGCGCAGCAAATGGCCGAGGAGCAGCCCGGACGGCCCCGCGCCGATGATGGCGACCTGCGTTGTTGCGAACTTCACAGACCCTGCTCCCAGTTGGCGCGTTGCGGCGAGTAGACCGCAAGTCGCGTGGCATTGAAAAAATAGAATTCCGAATGCCTGCTCGATCGCGGGCGGCGCGCTGGCGACCGGCTCATAATGGCGCCGCACGCATTTCTGCGCCGAGCGTGACCGAGCAGCGTCGGCTTGAGATGAGTTCCATGGCGCTCAGCCTAGACGCGGGTGATCGGGCCGGGCCAATCCAATTGTCGGCGCGCTATTGGTTTTTTGGAATTCCGATAGGGGCTATGGATGCCGCGGATCTGCCGCGTCGGGCTGCGGCGTCGATGCCGCCGGGATCGGAACCTCGCCCCGTTCCCGAATGCTTCCTATTCGTGAATCCGGCGCAGCATTTCGATCAGGGTGGCGACTTCCGCCGGCGTAAAGCGACTCTTCAGCCAGCGCTCATGCTCGAGGATGCACTCGCGTGCGCCGATCAGTGCTTCATGACCCGTCGGGGTAAGGTGCAGCGTCTGGCGACGACCGTCGGTCTTGGACTGGCCGCGCTCGATGAAGCCGCGCTTCTGCAGGCGGTTGATGATCGCCATGATGGTGGCGCGATCGATCTGGAGCCGCCGGCCGATATCGGCCTGCGCGATTTCAGGATGATCGTCGACCAGCCACAATACCGAGACCTGCTTCTGCGTCAGGCCCAGATCAGTGAAGGTCTCGGTGAAATGCCGGTACACCGTTCCCTGGGCGAGCCGGATGTGGAAACCCAGGATCGAATCGATCTGTCCGATATCGTCTTCCGAATGCGTGTTCGTCTTGGTGGTCGACTTGCCCTTGGCCATGGCATCGACTTGGGCGAATTCGGCGCGAAGATCAATCCGCGAACCGGTTGCAATATTGTAGGTATGACATACAATATCGCCGACAAGAATAAGCGAGAGGATGAACCTGTGGCCCATTTCCCCGAGACGCCGTCGTTCACCGGCTTCAATACGCCGTCGCGGATCGAGGCGGATATCGCCGATCTGGATGTGAAAGGCGCGATTCCGCCTGAACTCGACGGTGCGTTTTTCCGCGTCCAGCCCGATCCGCAATTCCCGCCGCGGCTTGGCGACGACATTGCTTTCAATGGCGACGGGATGATCACGATGTTCCGCTTCGAGGGGGGGCGCTGCCATTTCAAGCAGCGCTGGGCGCAGACCGACAAGTTCAAGCTGGAGCATGCCGCGGGCAAGGCCCTGTTCGGCGCCTACCGCAATCCGTTGACCGACGATCCGGCGGTCGCCGGCAAGATCCGCGGTACGGCGAACACCAACGCCTTCGTGCATGGCGGGAAGCTTTATGCGCTGAAGGAGGACAGCCCGGCGCTGGTGATGGACCCGGCGACGCTCGAGACCGACGGCTACACCTTTTTCGACGGGAAGATGACCGGCCAGACCTTCACCGCCCATCCCAAGATCGATCCCGACACCGGCGACATGATCGCCTTCGGCTATGCGGCGAAAGGCGTCTGCACGAAGGATATGACCTATTATGTCGTGTCGCCTGAAGGCGCGTTGAAGCAGGAGCTTTGGTTCGAGCTTCCCTATTATTGCATGATGCACGATTTCGCGATCACGCCCGATTACGCACTGTTCCATGTCGTGCCGAGCATCGGATCGCTGGAGCGGCTGGAAAAGGGCCTGCCGCATTTCGGCTTCGATACCACCCTTCCGGTCTATCTCGGGGTGGTACCGCGCCGTGCGGATGCGACGGCGAAAGATATTCGCTGGTTCAAGCGCGACAATTGCTTCGCCAGCCATGTCATGAACGCCTTTCAGGAAGGCACGAAGATCCATTTCGACACGCCCGAGGCGAAGAACAACATGTTCCCCTTCTTCCCCGATGTGCATGGCGCGCCGTTCAATGGCCCCGAATCGGCGAGCTTCCTGACGCGCTGGACGGTCGACATGGCGTCGAACTCCGATGCATTCGAGAGCGTGACCCGACTGACCGGCATGATCGGGGAATTTCCGCGGATCGATGACCGCATGACCGGAAAGCCCTATCGCTATGGCTGGATGCTGGTGATGGACATGGCCCAGCCGATCGAGATCAAGGGCGGCAGTGCGGCGGGGCTGATCATGAACACGCTCGGTCTGGTCGATCACCAGACCGGCCAGGAGCAGAAATGGTGGTGCGGCCCGGTCTCCAGCCTGCAGGAGCCGTGTTTCATCCCACGCTCCAAGGATGCGCCCGAAGGCGATGGCTGGATCGTGATGGTGTGCAACCGGCTCGAAGAGCATCGTTCTGACCTGCTGCTGTTCGACGCGCTCGATGTGGCGAAGGGGCCGATCGCGACGGTCCATATCCCGATCCGGCTGCGTTTCGGGCTACACGGCAACTGGGCGGAGGCAGCGGATATCGGGCTGGCGGCGTGATCCAGCCCGGCCTCGAGTTCGTCTATGAAGCGACCGGCAGCCTGGGCGCGCCGATTGCGATCGGCGACGCGCCCGACGGAATGCGGCGGATCATCCCGATCTTCTCGGGCCCGGTCGAAGGGCCGTTGATCCGCGGCGAGCTGGTGGCCGGGGGCAATGACTGGCAGGTGACGCGGCCCGATGGCGTGACGGTGGCGGACGCCACCTATGCGCTGCGTACCGATGACGGGGTGGTGATCCAGATCCGTAACAAGGGACTGCGCCACGGGTCGCCCGAGGTCATGCGGCGGTTGGCGGCGGGCGAAGAGGTCGATCCGGCTGAATATTATTTCCGCACCGTCCCCGAGTTCATCGCCCCGGCCGGACGCTATGACTGGCTCAACCGGAGCGTGTTTGTCTGCTCCGGCGCACGCTATGCTTCAGCCATCAGGCTCTGGGTATGGCGGGTCACCTGAGTCGCGTTCGGCTCAGACTGCCTCCCCCGCCGCCCGCGCCCGTTCCACGACGGTCATCTCGTCGCGCGGCAGCTGGCGGATCAGCAGGACGATCAGCACGATCAGGACCGGGGCGAGCCAGTAGACCGACAGGATCGCCGCGCCGAGATCGCCACCATTCACATCGCTGACCAGACCGACCGCATAGGGGCCGGTGCCCAGCCCGAAGATCGTCATTGTCAGGATGTAGAAGCTCATCACCGTGCCGCGCATCCGCGGCAGGACCAGATCCATGAAGCTGGCATAGACCGGCGGCAGCCACATGGTGAGGGCCAGGCTGTAGAAGGTGAAGCCGAGATAGAAGGCGCCCAGCGTCGCGGCGCGATAGGTGACGAACGCCAGCACCGGCGACACGATCAGCGCGCCCAGCGTCACATAGATTCGTCCGCCGCGAATGCGCTGCTGCATCCAGTCCGAGAGCGGCCCCGCGATCAGCGGGCCGACAATGCCGAGTCCCCCGGTGAGTGCGCCGAACTGCAGGCCGACCTGTGCCGGGCTCACGCCATAGGTCTTGATCACGAAGCTCGGGCTCCACGCCATCACGCCGTAGTTCACCACCGATTGCAGCGCCGCGATCGCGAACAGCAACGTCAGCGCCGGAGTCCGCCCGATGATCGCGAAAGCCGGCTTGTCGCGCAGCCGGAGCGACTGGAGCCAGTTGAGCACGACATAGAGACCGAAACCGGTCACGACGAATTGCAGCGCGTTGCCGCCGATGATCGCCCCGCCCAGGTTGAGCGGCGGCGGCGCTACCTTGCGCAGCGCATCGGTCCAGCGGGTCAGTCCGATCATTGCCAGGACGATCGCGGCGAGCCCGGCGATGTTGACGAGCCAGGTGCCCGCCCCGGCGCGATTGCGATGGAGCGAAAGCCAGTTGAAGCCGGGGAGGATGCTGGCGAGCGTATGCCAACTCGCGCGGAACGGCGCGGGATCGGGCGTGCAGGCGATTCCATCGGCGGCGCCGCGCACCGGCTCCTCCACCCGCCACAGCAGCACCGCAAGCACGACGCCCGGGAGTGCGGCGACCAGGAAGGCGGCCTGCCAGCCCTTGATGCCCAGTGGCGCGGCGCCCGCCGCATAGGCGTGGTCCCAGGCGTCTGCAGTGGCGCCGCCGATCCACAATGCCCCGCCCAGGCCGAGCGCGATCGCGGCTGCGATGACCGCTGTGACGGTACCGCGCCTTTCCTTGGGGAAGCGATCGGACAGCAGCGAGAAGCCCGCGGGCTGGACGCTCGCTTCACCGATCCCGACACCAAGCCGGGACAAGGCGAGCAGGCCGAAGCCATTGGCGAAGCCGGCCATGGCGGTCATCACCGACCAGCCGGCGATCGACAGCGACAGAAGGCGCGTCCGCACCCAGCCGTCCGCGAGGCGCCCGAGCGGGAGCGAAAAGAGCGCGTAGAACAGCGCGAAGACCGTGCCGTAGAGCAGCCCCATCTCGGCATCGCCGACATGCAGGTCCGCCTTGATCCGCGGCACCAGGATCGCGAGGATCTGGCGATCGACCATGCTCATCGCCTGGGTCAGGCTGATGAGGATCAGGGCGATCCACGCGGCTCGCGGAGTCCGTTGTTGCGTCACGCGCGCTTCCCTCCCGAGGCCGTCAGAGCTTGAACACGCGCTCCGCGTTGGTCTGCATCAGCTTTTTCTTCGTCGCATCGGGCACCTCGAGCAGATCATGCGTCCGCACCTCGTCGGCGACATATTCGTACGGATAGTCCATCGCGTACAGCACCCGGTCCTCGCCGAGCACCTCCTGCGCGAACCTGATTGCAGGCGCCCAGGCCATGCCGCTGGTCGTCACGCAGACGTTGGAGCGCATATACTCGGCGATCGTCTTCTTCAGCGGCTTCATGCGCTCGTAGCGCTGCGAGCGGACCCCGGCCTGGTGCATATAGTCGAGCCGGTAGAGCCAATAGGGCAGGGCTTCGCCCATATGCCCCACGACGATCTGCAGGTCGGGATAGCGATCGAAGATGCCGATCGTGATCAGTCGCAGCAAATGCATGCCGGTCTCGACGCCGAAACCGAAGATCGCGCCGTCGAGGCCGGCTTCGAGCATCGGTCCGATCATCGCGTCGGGCGGCGTGGAGGGATGGATGTAGAGCGGCTGGCCGGTCTCGGCGAGCGCGCGAAAGATCGGATCATATTTCGGGTCGTCGAGATATTCGCCCTGAGTATGGCTGTTGACCATCACCCCCTTGAACCCGAGCCCGGCGCCGCGTGTGATTTCGCCGGCCGACCAGTTCGGGTCCTGCGGCGCGATCGAGGTCATGCCGACATAGCGCGTTGGGTGCTGCGCCACCGCCTCGGCGAGATGGTCATTGGCGCGGACCACCATCGCCTTGGCTTCGTCCGCATCGAGCAGCGGCTGCACGCCCGGGGAAGTGAGCGACAGGATCGCGACGTCGATACCGGTCGAATCCATATCAGCAATGCGACGGTCGCCGAGATCGAGGAGTCGATCGATGATCATCATCGCCCGCTCGGACGGCGAGGTTGCATAGAATCCCCAGAGCGATTGCATGCCCTTGTCGGCGGTGCCGTCGCGCACCATCCGGAGATAGCAATCGATCTGCTCGCGCGTGGCGAACGCCTCTTCGGTTGCGATCCGCAGATAGCCGCGGTCGCCGCCGGTCTTCAGGTCGTGGGTCATGTCCGCTTATCCTTCGTGCACGGCCTTGGTGACGAGGCAGGCCTCGACGCCCTCGGGGCCGTCTTCCGAGCCGTGGCCCGACCATTTCACCCCGCCGAACGGCGCATCCGCGCCGCCGATCATTGACGTGTTGATGCCGAGCATGCCGGTCTCCACCTCGCGTGCGAGCCGACGCTGGCGCCGGGCATCCTGCGTCCAGGCATAGGCCGCAAGGCCATAGGGCAGGCGGTTGGCCTCGGCGATCATCGATTCTTCGCTGCCGAAGGGGTTGATCATCACGACCGGGCCGAACGGCTCCTCGTTCATGATCGCGGCGTCGAGCGGGACCTCGGACAGCACGGACGGGGCGAAGAAGAAGCCGCGGTTACCGATCCGCTCGCCGCCCGCGTGCAGCCGAGCGCCCTTCGCCTTCGCATCGCCGATCAGCCGCTCCATTGCGTCGGGGCGGCGCGGATTGGCCATCGGGCCCATCTGCGTGCTTGTATCGAGCCCGTCACCGACGACGATCCTGCCCGCGCGCTCGGCGAAGCCGGTACGGAAGCGCTCGAAGATATCTTCCTGCACGATGAAGCGTGTCGGCGAGACGCAGACCTGGCCGGCATTGCGATATTTCGACGCGACCATCGTATCGAGCACCTGATCGACATCGACATCGTCGAAGACCAGCACGGGGCCGTGCCCGCCCAACTCCATTGTTGTCCGCTTCATGTCCTCGGTGGCGAGCTTGATCAGGTGCTTGCCGACAACGGTCGATCCGGTGAAGCTCAGCTTCCGGATGATCGGTGAGCCGAGCAGGTGGCGCGAGACCTCGTCGGGTACGCCGAACACCGCCTGGGCGACCTCCTTCGGAAGCCCCGCGTCGAGCAGGCATTGCAGCACGCCGATCGCGCTTGCCGGCGTTTCCTCGGCCGATTTCAGGATTACCGAGCAGCCTGCCGCGATCGGCGCGCCGAGCTTCCGCCCCGGGTTGCCGAGCGGGAAGTTCCATGGCGAGAAGGCGGCGACCGGGCCGACCGGTTCCTTCGTCACGGTCGCGCGCATGCCTGCCGGACGGACGAGCGTTCGGCCATAATTGCGGAAGGTCTCGCCCGCGTAGAAGTTGAACAGGCCGACATTCATCAGCACTTCGATCCGCGTCTCGGCGAGGGTCTTGCCCTCTTCCATCGTCGCGATCCGGGCGAGTTCCTCCTGCCGCTCGAGCATCAGCCGCGCCGCACCCTGCAACACGGCGGAGCGCTGCTGCGGCGTCGAGTCGCGCCAGATCCGGAAGCCGCGTTGTGCGGTCTCCAGCGCACGATCGAGATCGGCGGCATCAGCGAGCGGCAGCTCGCCGAGCGCGTCGCCCGTCGCGGGGTTGAGCACGCGATGCGTGCGCCGGCCGCCGCCGGTCACACGCTCCCCGTCGATCACCATGCAGAGATCGGGGTAGTTCATGCGTCGGCCTGCGCTGTGCGACCGGCCGCGTTCTCGCGCTCGATATCGCCCTGCCAGCGCTCGGGCACGATCGGCTTGCCCGTCACGGGATGGGCGTTGTGGAACGGGACGACCTTGTGCGTCGGCCACAGCCACACGTCCGATTTGAGTTCATCGGGGCCGGTGGGATCTTCCGGATAGGTGACGCTGAGGAACGGCACGTAGTTTGGCCTGGTATTGGCCCAGCCGGTCTCGAAATCGGCATGCCATTGCGGCACGTAGTTGAGGATGTGGATGCGCCACACCCCGTCGATCTTCTTGTAAGTATTCTCGTAGAGCCCGCCCTCGAACCACTGGCGCGCCTGGCCGAAATCCTTGTGGCGACCGGCCTGCATCGTGCAGCGGAAGCGGCCGAGCGCGGTCACGCCATCGGGCAGGATATCGACCACGTCCTGATGCTGCGGATGATCGAGCAGGAAGCCGTCGATCGGCCCGTTGTTGCCGTGCGTGAAATTCTTCTGGAAGCGCTCGATATAGAGTCGCGCCGCACCCGCCTTGCCGCGATAGACGCCGCCGAAGAAATGCACCTCGCAATCCTCGGTGAACAGGTCGACCGTCTCGTTGTACAGGCATTTGTCGATGAGATAGCCGTAGAGATGCTGGAGCTTGCGAACGGACTGTTCGTCCTCCTGCACGGTCACGCGGCGGGTCAGCGCTTCGATCTGCGATTCGAGCGCCGCAATCCGGTCCTGGTCGGACATCCTCTTCTCCATGTTTGTGCGCGGACGCTGGCGTTCCGCTTCGCACGCGAATCAAGCTATGTCAGAAAACTATTGTAAGCAAGGCATACAATTCATGTCGCCGCGGCGCCGGTCCGTTCGATCGCCTCGACACGCTCGATTTCACGCCGATAGGGGCGGATGCCGAAGGAGATGGTGATCGCCGCGAGCGGCATCAGCACCGCAGCAGTTGCTGCCATTGCCAGCCACAGCCTGCCCTCCCCGCCGACCAGCCGCTGATTGACGGTACCGATGACGAGGCTGCCCATCGCGCCGAAGAAGGTGAACATGAAAAGATAGATGGCGGTCACCTGGCCGCGCATTTCATTGGGGGTAATGCGCTGGATCGCGGCATTCTGCGGAATGGCGGAGCCGAGCCCGAACATGCCGGACAAGGCGTAGAAGAACAGCGCCAGTTCGCCCGACGGCATCAGCGGCGCCAGAACCGAACAGGGTACCGCGGCAGCGAACAGGATCGTGGTCGCGCGGACATGGGCGTCCTTGTGGCGCTTGCCGAGCCACTCGGTCAGGGCGGTACCGATGAACAGGCCCAGGACCGCCGAGACGAGCAGCATGGGGGCGGACCAGTTGCCGATCTGTTGCTCGCTCCAGCCATAGGTGCGGATCAGGAAGGGCGCGCGCCACGCCTGCAAGCCCAGCGATTCGAGCGCGCTGAAGGCGAGGCCGATGAAGAGCGGCAGATAGACCGCCTTGCGCCGCCAGATCTCGGCGAAGACCTCGCCGATCGGCATGGCCTTGCCCGCCCGCGCCAGGCCCCGGCGATCGGGCTCGCGGATCATCAGCAGCATGCAGACCACGGCGAGGCCGGGTACCGCCAGCATCAGCAGGATCCATTGCCAGCCGCGGATGGTGAGCCCCATCCACTGCATCGGCTCCCATCCCGCGACCATCGCAAGCAGCTGGCCGCCGATGAACAGGCCGATCGTGGTCCCGCCGATGAAGCCGAGCTGCAGCACCGCGATGGCGCGCGGCAGCCGTGCCGGCGGGAAATAATCAGCGAGCATTGAATAGGCGCCAGGCGCATGCGCCGAGCCACCGGCGCCGATCAGCATCCGCGATCCGAACAGTTGCCGGAAATTCTGGGCGAGTCCGCCGGCGGCGTTGAGGCTGCTGATCAGGAGGAGCCCGCCCGCCAGCACGAGCTTGCGCGGATAGATATCGACCAGCCGGGCGAGGGGGATGCCCACGAGGACGTAGAAGATGATGTTGGCCGGGCCGAGCAGCCAGCCGAGCTGCTCGTCCGAGAGGAGGAAGTCGTGCTTGATCCGCTCGACCATCAGCATGAATACGGTCGAATCGAGGAAGTTGAGGAAGGTCGCCAGGACGAGGACGGCGAGGGCATAATAGGCTGCGCCGGGACTCGGCCACCCCTGCGGGGCCGTCGCTGCGTCATCCGAGCTGGGCATCGCCATTGGCGCGCCGGCCTGCAATACGGCCATAGATCCTCCCCACTAGGTTCAGGGCGGCCTTGCCGGCCGCTTCCCATCGAATGCGGGCGGGTCGATTTGGCGTAGCGCCAACCAACCGCTTTCCCCGCCAAAGATTGTATGCTTTAAATACAATCTCAACAAGCGTTCGATCTTCGAATTCGCGCGCAAAACCACATTGGGAGAGGCAGTTCGTGCAGAATCTGCAGGGCAGAACCGCGTTCATCACCGGCGGCGCGAGCGGGATCGGGCTCGGCATCGCCAGGGCATTGCAACGCGCCGGAATGAACATCGTGGTCGCAGACATTCGCGACGATCACCTCGCCGAGGCACGCGCTGTGCTCGGGGCGGACGCACTTGCGCTGAAGCTCGACGTGACCGATCGCGTCGCCTTTGCTGCCGCAGCCGATGCGGCCGAGGCGCGCTTCGGCAAGATCCATATCTTGTGCAACAATGCCGGGGTCGCGGTGGTCGGCCCGGCGGAGCTCGCGAGCTTCGCCGATTGGGATTGGACGCTCGGCGTCAATCTCGGCGGCACGATCAACGGGGTGGTGACGATCCTGCCGCGCATTCTCGCGCATGGCGAGGGCGGGCACATCGTCAACACGGCATCGATGTCGGGCGTGCTGCCGCATCCCGGCGCGGTGATCTACGGCGTTACCAAGGCCGCCGCGGTGAGCATGATGGAATCGATGCGTGCCGAACTGGAACCGCGCGGGGTGATCTGCTCGGCCTTCTGCCCCGGCCCGGTCCAGTCCAATATAGCGGAAGCGGGCAAGACCCGCCCGGCCGAACTCGCCGAAACCGGCTATGCCGAGAGCGACAAGCGGCGCCAGCAGGGTGGCAACTTCGCGCATCTCTACAAGACCGCCGACGAGATCGGCGAGCGCGTGCGCGAAGGGATCGAGGGTGACGAGCTGTACATCCTCACGCATAGCGAATTCCGCGACGGGGTGGCCGATCGCGCGGCGGCGATGGTCGCCTCGGTGCCCGACGTGCCGGAGAATCCGGAGCTCAAGGCCACCTTCGCGGTGCTCTTCAGAAACCCAGTCCACGCGGCCGAGCGCGATCGGCAGGAAGCGAAAAGATCATGAAGGAATTTGCGGGACGCACCGCGTTCGTCACCGGCGGCGCGAACGGAATCGGGCTGGGCCTGGCGCGCGCGTTGCTCGCCCAGGGCTGCAAGGTCGCGATCGCCGATATTCGCGAAGAGTCGATCGATCAGGCCCTGAAGTCACTCGACAACCAGATGGTGATGGGCGTGCCGCTCGACGTCGCCTCGCGCACCGGCTTCGCGGAGGCAGCCGACCTGGTCGAAGAGAGCTTCGGCCCGGTCTCGCTGCTGTTCAACAATGCCGGAATCAACCTCTTCCAGACGATCGACGACTCAAGCTACGACGACTGGGACTGGGTCATGGGGGTCAATCTCCACGGCGTGATCAACGGCGTGATGACCTTCGTGCCGCGCATGAAGGCGAACGGCCTGGGCGGGCATGTCGTCAATACCGCCTCGATGGCGAGCTTCCTGTGCGGCCCGATGCCCGGCATCTACAACACCACGAAGTTCGCGGTACGCGGCATGAGCGAATCGCTGCGCTACAGCCTCGCGCCGCACGGCATCGGCGTATCGGTGCTGTGCCCCGGGCTGGTGAAGAGCCACATTTTCGCAAGCGACGATGTCAGGCCCGATGACCTCAAGGCGGGCGCCAAGCCGGTCAACACCGAGATGGTCGGGCGGCTGGAGCAGGTTCACCAAGTCGGCATGGAGCCCGACGTGATCGCAGCGCGCGTGCTCGGCGCGATCCGCGTGAACCGCTTCCACATCTTCTCGCACCCCGAGTTCAAGGACGAGTTGCGCGAGGTGTTCGATGAGACGATCGCCGCGTTCCAGGACTATCCCGAGGACCCGGGCTACGCCCAGCGCATCGGCTTCGAACAGGGCCGGCGCGACGGTTACAAGGCGGCGCGGTCGGGGAATCTGGGCGAAGGGTGAGGGGACCTCGCGCCCCTCGCCGCCAGATGCGGTTCAACGGGGTCGCTCAAACCCCGTTGGTCTGACGATAGGCCGCAATCCACTCCGCCGTCCGGGCGAGCCCGCCGAACGGGTAGAAATGCAGCGACGCATCGCCGTGGCGGGCAGGGTCGAGCCCCGCCGAGAGTTCGGCCAGGATCGGATCGGGACCGGCCGACCCAAGCAGCCTGGTGATCGACAGCCCGTATTTCTGCATCACCTTGGCCGAGGCGCCGACGCCGCAGCGCGCAGCGAAACGCAGCAGGGTCTTGATGCTGGCCGGCCCGGCGACACCCACGCGCACCGGCGCCACAATGCCGCGCGCGCGCACTTCCGCGAGCCAGCTCAGGACGGGGTCGGCATCGAAGCCGAACTGCGTCATGATCGACGACTCCAGCCCGCGTTCGGCCAGATCCCGTTGCTTGTCCTCCAGCGCCTGCCACAGTCGGGCGGTGTCGATGGCGGGATGGCCTTCGGGATAGGCGGAGATGCCGACATGCCGGATGCCGTATTTCTCGAGCAGGCCCGATCGGATCACCGCGAGCGCATCCTCATAGGGCCCGGCCGGTTCCGCCAGGTCGCCGGCCACGACGAAGACGTGGCGAAGCTCGATGCGCTCGGCGAGCGCATCGAGGAAGCCCTCCAGCTCGCCCGCCGAGGTCAGCCGGCGCGCGGAGAGATGCGGCACGGGCCGCAACCCCAGCCGGTGCACACACGCGGCCGCGTCGACGCGCGAGGCGAAGCTCTCGCCCGGCAGGAAGGTGACCGAGACGATCGTGCCCGCGGGCACGAGCCGAGCCGCGCCCTCAAGCTGCTCGATATCCTTCGCCGTCATCTCGAGCGAAAAATCATCGAACAGCCGGCCGAGCGCATCATGCGCCCGGCCCGGGCCGGTGGCGAGGACGGGTTGCGTGCTCATGGCTGCAGCCGGGATGGCGACAAGACCCCGCGTCTTATGCGCGCTGGGTCCGCCAGCCCTGCTGGTAGGTTTCGCGCGCCACCCGCGAATAGGGCACCGAGCTGACGATCGCGCGGACCTCGATCTGCTTGTGCGGCTCGACCGTGCTCTTGCGCGTGCCGCCGTCCGGCTCGCCCCACACGACCTTGAGTTCGGTACCGACCGGGATCTCGTGATCGATCGTCGCGAGGCTGAGCGCGGTCTTCTCATTGTAGCTGTAGCCGGTGAACATCGAGAGGCCGACGGTGCGACCGCCCGCGTCGATCACCCGGTCGTAGTTGGACGAGGCGTAGTTGGCGAGCGGCAGGTCGAAGAACTTGTAGTGATCGCCATCGGGGTTGAACAGCGAGGCGTAGATCTTCGCCATGTCGTCAGCGTTCCAAGCGAGCGTCACCTTGTTGCGCTGCTCGGCGGGGTTCAGCGCCTCCAGCGCCTCGCGGCCATGGAAATCATGGTCGAACTTGACGAACGGGCCATAGCCCAGCTCCCACGGGTTGAGGTAATAATCCTCGATCTTGTCGGAGACGAAGCTGCCGCCGATTGCGCCCGTCGCCTCATAGCTGTCGGCACCGAGCCACTCGCGATAGGCCTTCAGCTTGTCGCCGGTGTAGATCGCCGGGAGCGGCGAGGGGATCCAGCCGGATTCGAGCGTGTTCGACGGATAGGCGCGGCTGCCGCACTGGACGAGGCCGAATTCCTTGCCCGCCTCGACGATCGCAGCGCGGATTTCCTCCTGCTCGTCATAGGGACCCCAGATTTCGAGGCCGGGCGCGCCGGACATGCCATGGCGCAGCGTGCGCACCTTGCGGCCGGCGATGTTCATCTCGCTCATGTTGAAGAATTTGAGCTGCTCGAGCGGGGCGCCATTGAGCTTCTCGATGATCGCCCAGGCGTTCGGCCCCTGGATCTGGAAGCGCCAGTTCACCCGGCGGACCGGCTTGCCCATCGGGCGCGAGGGCGAGCGATCGTCCTTGATGATCTCGACATTATAACCGCCCGTTTCGGCGTGATACATCAGCCAGTTAGCGGCGGGCGCGCGTCCAACATAAACGAACTGTTCCTCGGCCAGATAGAAGAGGATGCCGTCGCCGATCACATGGCCATAGGGCGTAGTGGGGACGTACTGCTTCGCCTTGTTGACGGTGAAGCCCTTCATGCTGTTGATCGCCGTGTCCGACAGCAGCTTCAGGGCGTCGGGGCCGTTGATGAACAGGTCGACCATGTGGTGCGACTGATCGAACAGCACGGCGGAATGCTGCCAGGCCCATTGCTCAGACCGCCAGTTGGAGAATTCCGGCGCGACCACGGGATAGACATAGGCGCCGATCTGCGAGTTGCGCAGCATGTCTACCGGGTTGCCGGCCGCGCTCAATACCTGCTCCAGATTCTTCGAAACCATCAGTCACTCTCCCTATGCTCGTGCCTCGGTCCTTCAGGACCCTCGGCCACTCGATTGCTCAAACCCGGCGCACTTGGGTGAAATCGCCGGCACCGAATTTTTCATATGCCAAACATACAATTCTTTGTATGTAACACAAACGATTTTTATTCGCCGGCGAGACCGCGTCCCACGCGGCGGCGAGCCGGACTGGAGAGGAGAAGATTATGAGGGATGCCTGCACGCTCACGCTTTCGTGCGAGGATCGGCCGGGGCTGGTGGCGGCGGTCGCCACCTTCCTGGCCTCGAACGGCTGCAACATTCTCGAATCACAGCAATTCGACGATGTTGCGCAAAACCGCTTCTTCATGCGCGTGGTGTTCGAGCGGCTCGGCGCGGCGTCCGAGCTGGACGCGCTGCGCACCAGCTTCGCCGGGCTGGCGGACCAATTCGACATGGCGTGGAAGCTGCGCGCCAACGACCAGCGCACCCGCGTGATGCTGCTGGTGTCGAAGTTCGACCATTGCCTGGGCGACCTGCTCTACCGCCACCGCATCGGCGAGCTCCCGATCGATCCGGTCGGCATCATCTCGAATCACCCGCGCGAGGCGCTGAACGTCTCGCTGATCGGCGACATCCCGTATCATTACCTGCCGGTGACGCGCGACACCAAGCCGCAGCAGGAAGCACGGATCAAGGCGCTGGTCGACGAATCGGGCGCGGAACTGGTCGTGCTCGCGCGCTACATGCAGATCCTGTCGGACGACCTCGCGGGTTTCCTGTCGGGTCGCTGCATCAACATCCACCACAGCTTCCTGCCGGGCTTCAAGGGCGCCAAGCCCTATCACCAGGCGCATGACCGTGGCGTGAAGATGATCGGCGCGACCGCGCACTACGTCACTGCCGATCTCGACGAGGGGCCGATCATCCACCAGGATGTTGAAGCGATCAGCCATGCCGATTCGCCCGAGAGCCTGGTGCGCAAGGGGCGCGACATCGAACGGCGCGTGCTCGCCCGTGCGGTGCAATATCATGTCGAGGACCGGGTGCTGCTGAACGGCACGCGGACCGTCGTCTTCAGGGATTGATGCCATGCGGGTCGAGGCGCTTGATCATGTCAACATCATCACCGCCGACCTGGACCGGGCGGCTGCTTTCTATGCCGACGTCATCGGCCTCGATCCGCGCGACGGGCCTCCGCCGCTGACCCGGGAGACCGCGCGCTGGATGTACGATGCCGGCGACCGCGCGGTGGTTCATATCAACAGCCTCGACGCGCCGCGCGCCTATCCCCGCGACATCGTACCCGGCGCGACCGGGGCGCTTCATCATGTCGCGCTGCGCTGTACGGGCCATGACGCAATGGTCGCGCGGCTGGAGCAGCGCGCGATCGATCATCGTCGCAACCTGATCGCCGCGATCGGGTTGCGGCAGATCTTCGTGGCCGATCCCGACGGCGTGCTGCTCGAGCTGAACTTCTTCGGCGCGTGAGCTGCGGCGCCCCGGGCATCGCCCGCGTCGATTCAAGTCAGGTGCGGCGCCCCTAGAATGCAGCGCGATTCGGACCGCTCAGGGCGATCCGAATCCGCTCTTTCTCCCCGCTAGTGGCGGGCGGCGCCCTGCCGACGGTGCGCCGCCCGCGAGATCGCCGCCTTGAGCGTATTTTCCATCAGGCAGGCGATCGTCATGGGCCCGACCCCGCCGGGCACCGGGGTGATCGCGCCGGCGACCTCCACCGCCTCGTCGAAAGCGACATCGCCGACCACGCCATAACCGCCCCCGGGCTTCGCGACCCGCGTGGTGCCGACATCGATCACGATCGCGCGCGGCTTGATCCAGTCGCCACGGACCAGACCCGGCTTCCCGACCGCGCTGACCAGGATGTCCGCACCGCGACAGATGAACTGGGTGTCGCGCGTGTGGATATGCGTCTGGGTGACGGTGGCGCGCTCCTCCAGCAGCAACGCGGCCATCGGCTTGCCCACGATGTTCGAACTGCCGATCACCACGGCATGGCTGCCGGTAAGATCGGGTACGATCGACTTGATGATCTTGAGGCAGCCGAGCGGGGTGCAGGGGATCAGCCCGTCGCCACCCTGTGACAAGCGCCCCGCATTGAGCGCATGCAGCCCGTCGACGTCCTTGGCCGGATCGACCGCCGCCATCACGCGCAACGTGTTGATCTGGTCGGGCAGCGGCAGCTGGACCAGCACGCCGTCGATCTCGTCGCGATGGTTCAGCGCCGCAACCTCGGCGAGCACGCGTTCCTCACTCACATCGGCGGGCAGGAAGATCACTTCCGCGACGAAGCCGACCTCGCGGGCGCGCTTGATCTTGCCGTTGACATAGACATGGCTGGCCGGGTCGTCGCCGGCCAGGATGACCGCAAGCCCGGGTGGGCGGTCGAGGCCGGGCAGGGCGTCGCTGACGCCGGCGATGACCTGGCGGGCAAGGGCCCGCCCATCGATGATTTCAGCCCGCATGATCAGCGCACATGCCCTGTCCAGGTGCGCAGACCCGGCGCGGTATGATCGGGCATGCCGAGTGCGGCGCGGACGCCGGGCCGCTCGGTCATGCGCTCGCGCCAGTCGACCAGTCGGGGGGCACGTGTCGCGATCTCCATCTCGGGGAACATGCGCTCCACCATCATGCCGCAATGGCTGTAGAAGTTGATATCGGCGAGGGTGAACATATCGCCGGCCAGCCACGGAGTCCGGCCGAGCTGCTCCTCGACCTTGTCGACCGCGACCTCGATCTTGCGCGTGGCGTTGGCGAGATCTGCTTCGGAAAAGCCCGAGCGCGCGGTCTTCCACTTCTCGCGCTGCTCGTGGAGCGGGATGCGCTCGACCAGCTTCTCGAATTCGCCGCTATCGACGCCGCGCGCGATCACCCCGACCATGCGGTGCCAGCCATGCATCGAGACGAAGTTCATGACATGTTCGTCGACGAATTTGTTCCAGTAGCGCATCCGCGCCTTGCCGAGCGGGTCTGCCGGTCGCAGCGGCGGCGCGTCGGGGAAGGCGTCCTCGAGATATTCGTTGATCACCGTGGTATGGGTGATGATGTCGCCGTCATGATCCAGCACCGGCACCTGGCCTTCCGGGTTGATCGCGACGAACCAGGGCTGGTGCTGCTCGAACTTGTGCAGGTCGACATAGACGCTCTCGAAATCGAGGCCCTTCTCCTTCAGCGGGATCATCGACTTGAGCGAGTTCGCCACTGGCTCGGCGTGATAATATTTGAGCGCCATTCTAACCTCCCACGGAAATTGTATTGAGGATGCCGCCGTCGACCGCCCAGCTTTGCGCGGTGACATGGCCGGCGGCGTCGGACAGCAGGAAAGCGGCGACCTCAGCCAGTTCGTCGGCGGTACCGGTGCGCCCCTGCGGGGTGCGGCGGCGCATTGCCTGGAACGCGTCCCCGCCGAGCTGGTCGAGCATCGGCGTTTCGATGAAGCCGGGAATGATGCAGTTGACGCGCACATTGTGTGGCGCGGCTTCGATCGCTGCCGCGCGCGCGAGACCGAGCAGGCCGTGCTTCGAGGCGACATATGCGGGATTGTGCGCCATGCCGCGCTCGCTCGCCAAGCTGCCGGTGACGAGGATCGCGCCGCGCCGGCGCGCGATCATACCCGGCAGGACGCGCTTCATCGCCTGGAAGGGGGCGACCAGGTTGGTCCGCAGCACTGCCTCGAACACGGCATCGTCATAGTCAGTGAAGGGCGCGAAACTCCCGCCGGTGCCGGCATTGGCAAACAGCCCGTCGACCGGGCCCAGCGCCGCTTCGACGCTGTCGATCGCGCCGAGAAGCGAGTCGCGATCGGACACGTCCGCTGCGCAGCATGCAGCCGTTCCGCCGGCAGCCTGGATCGCCGCCACCGCTTCTTCCAGCACGCCCTGGCGCCGGGCGATCAGCGAGACCCTGGCCCCGCGTGCCGCCAGCAGCCGCGCCGTCGCGAGGCCGATGCCCGAGGACGCGCCGGTCACGACGATATGGCGCCCCTCGAACCCGGTCACGCGAGCCCCAGCACCTTGATCGCATTGTCCTTGAGGATCAGCGGCATCACCTCGTCGCGGAAGCCGGCTTCCTTCGCTGCGGCAATCCATTTTTCCGGGCGGATCAGCGGAAAGTCCGATCCGAACATCATCTTGTGCTTTAGCTGGGTGTTCGCATACTGAATCACCTGCTTCGGGAAATATTTGGGCGACCAGCCGCTCAGATCGATGAACACATTGTCCTTGTGCAGCGCCATGGACAGACTCTCGTCAGTCCAGGGCCAGCTCGGATGCGCGAGGATGATCTTCATGTCGGGGAAATCCACCGCGACATCGTCGATCAGCATCGGCTGACCCCATTTCAGCCGGACGCCACCGCCGCCCCGCATGCCGGTGCCCATGCCGGAATGGCCGGTGTGGAAAATCGCGGGCAGCTTGTATTCGGCGATCACCTCGTAGATCGGATAGGCGACCCGATCGGCGGGATGGCAATCCTGCATGATGCCGTGGAACTTGAATCCCTTGACGCCGTGCTTCTCGACCAGGTCGCGCGCCTCGCGCGCGCCCATCTTGCCCTTGTGCGGGTCGATCGAGGCGAAGGGGATGACGATATCGCTGTTCTCGGCCGCGATGTCGGCGATCTCGTAGTTGCTGATCCGCTTTGCGCCGATCCCGCTCTCGCAATCGACCGTGAACAGGCAGAAGGCGATATTCTGCTCACGATAATAGGCGATCGTCTCCGGCATGGTCGGGCGCTTGCGATCCGCCTTGAAATAGGCGCTCGCGGCATCGAAGAACTTGGCCATCACCGGGTCCTCCGGGTCATGGCAGGAAACCTCGGCATGGACGTGCATGTCGATGGCGATGACGTTGGCGGGATCGATCATGGGGTACCTCATATCCCTCGCCGGTCAGGGGGAGGGTATCGCGTGAAGGCGGGGAGAGCGACGGCAGGCGCAGCGCCGCTGCCCGGATTGTCGCCCTCCCCGCGCCCCTCCCCGCAGGCGGGGAGGGGCGGCGTCCTCACATCTGGATGATGACGGACTTCAGTTCGGTATAGGCCTCGACACCCTGGCGGGCCTGTTCGCGGCCCAGGCCCGACTGCTTGTAGCCGCCGAACGGCAGCGCCGGGTCGATCACCGCATGGCAGTTGCCCCAGACGGTGCCAGCCTTGATCTTGGCTGCGAGCTTATGCATCGCCGAGATATCGCGGGTCCAGATGCCAGCGCCCAGGCCGAAGCACGTATCGTTGGCCGACTTCGCCACCTCGTCGAGGTCGTCGAAGCGCTGGGCCACGACGACCGGGCCGAAGATTTCCTCCTGCACCACGCTCATGTCGGGGCGGACGTCGACCAGCACCGTCGGGTTGACATAATAGCCGCCGTTCGAGCTCGGTGCGTCGCCGCCGATCGCGACGCTTGCGCCGGCCTTCTTGCCCGCGTCGATATAGCCCATCACCCGGTCGAACTGCTCGCTCGAGACCAGCGGGCCCATATGGCCAGTGGGATCGAGCGACGGGCGCGGCGCCCAGAAGGCGGCGGCATTGGCGACGCCTTCGAGCAACTGATCGAAGATCGAGCGGTGCGCGTAGAGACGCGAGCCGGCAACGCATACCTGGCCCGCATTGAAGAAGATCGCGCCTGCAGCACCCGGCGCGGTCGCCGCGATATCGACGTCGGGCAGCACGATCACCGGCGATTTGCCGCCGAGCTCGAGCGTGACGCGCTTGAGCGTGTCGGTCGCGGTCCGGTTGATGATCTTGCCCACTTCGGTCGACCCGGTGAAGGCGACCTTGTCGACATCGGGATGGCGCACGAGCCGGTCGCCGGCGGTGTGGCCGTTGCCGGTGATGATGTTGATCACGCCGGCGGGAAAGCCGGCCTCGGCGACCAGATCTGCCAGACGCAGCGCGGTCAGCGAGGTCTGCTCGGCCGGCTTCAGGATCAGGGTACAGCCAGCGGCAAGCGCGGGCGCGATCTTCAGCACCGCCATCAGCAGCGGGAAGTTCCACGGCACGATCTGCGCCGCGACGCCGACCGGCTCGCGCCGCACATAGCTGTGGAACGTGCCGCGCGGTGCCGACATCGGCTCGATCATCTCGCCCGACAGCTTGGACGCCCAGCCCGCCATGTAATGCAGCATGCCGATGGCGCCGGGGATATCGACCGCCGCGGCCATGCCCTTGGGCTTGCCGTTGTCGATCGCCTCGAGCTCGGCGAATTCATCGGCATGCTGGCCGATCAGGTCGGCGAGCTTGTGCATCATCGTCTCGCGCACGATCGGCGGCAGATCGGACCAGCGGCCATCGTCGAAGGCGGTACGCGCAGCGGCAACCGCGCGATCGACGTCGGAATCCGAGGCGTCGACGAAGCGGCTGATCTCCTTGCCGCTCGACGGATCGATCACCGGGATCGTCGCCTCGGTCGAGGGCGAAACCCATTCATTGTTGATGAATAGCGCCGGGCGGCGGCTCAGTGCCTTTTTCGCGGCATCCGAATAGGCATGCTGCGTCAGCGTAATGGTGCTCATCTCGTTCATCGGGCTCTCCTGCGCTTCTTGTGGGGCGACGATCCTGCCCCGAACCATAGCGAAAAATGTTATTCTCTAAAACAAAAACATCAGCAAGCGCGGCCCTACTCAGGCCAGCATCCTCGGCCCCGTGGCGGCCGCGGCGGCCTCCTCGGCGGCCTTGTCGCGCGGGGTCGGCACGTCGCGGCCGCGTTGCACCGCATCCCGCCCGCCGACGGCCTTCAACCAGCGCTCGAGATGCTCCAGCCCGTCGATATCGACGCCCGACCAGCTGTGGGAATGCGCCCAGGACCAGTTGGCGATATCAGCGATCGAATAGTCGCCGGCGAGATATTCGTGTGTGGCGAGCTGCCCGTTCATCACCTCGAGCAGCCGGCGCACCTCGCGCTGATAGCGATCGATCGCCGGCTGGATCTTCTCGGGGAAGTAGCGGAAGAACACGTTTGCCTGGCCCATCATCGGCCCGAGCCCGCCCATCTGGAACATCAGCCACTGGACGACGCGGCTGCGACCCTTGTCGTCGGCCGGCATCAGCCGGCCGGTCTTCTCGGCCAGGTACAGCATGATCGCGCCGGATTCGAACACGGCGAAGTCGCCATTGTCGCGGTCGACGATCGTCGGGATGCGCCCGTTCGGGTTCAGCGCGGTATACCAGGGATCCTTCTGCTCGTTCTTCGCAAAGTCGATGAGGCGCACGGTATAGGGGAGGCCCAGCTCCTCGAGCGTGATCGAGACCTTCCAGCCATTGGGGGTCGCTGCGGTGTAGAGATCAATCGTCATTGCGGGCCGATCTTCTTGTCCTGCGCCGCGCGCATCGCGACATATTGGCGGATGCTTTCGATCTGGGCCGGGGTCATCACCGGGCTCCAGGCGACCATGCCATTGTCCTTCAGCGCGCCATCATGGACGATCGTCTGCCAGTTCTCGGCACTGTGGAGCACGGTCGAGTGGCGCAGGTCGGGCGTGATCGAGCCGGAGATGGCGGCATCGCCATGGCAGACGCCGCAGAAGCGGCCATAGAGCTGCCCCCCGGCCGCGACCGTTTCGGGCGAGGCGGTGACGGCGGGTGGATCGAGCGGCAGCCTGGCATTGGGCACCGGATCGGGCAATTTGGCGGTGCCGCCGATCTTGAACACCAGCAGCCGGCTGACATTGCGCACGGGGCCCTGCAATTCGGAGAGGATGCCCGGGGCAAGCGCCCATACGCCGCCCCAGCCGGCCAGCACCGCGACATATTGGTCCTTGCCGATCGTGTAGGTGATCGGCGCCGCGACCACGCCGGTCTGGGCGTCGAACGACCAGAGCTTCGTGCCGTCCTTCGCTGAATAGGCGACGAACTTGCCGGCGGCATTGCCCTGGAACAGCAGGCCCCCTGCCGTCGCGACCACGCCGCCGTTCCACGGCCCCTCAAAGGGTATGCGCCAGCGCTCCTTCTGGGCGACCGGATCCCAGGCAATCAGGGCGCCCTTGGTCGCCGCGATCGCCGCCTTGCGCGCTGCGACATCAGCCGGCATCGATCCAGCCGCCATGTCGACGCCGACATTGAAGCCCTGCGAATAGGGCTTCCAGTTCGCCTCCGGGATATAGGGGAAGGCGGCCAGGTTGGCGGGGATATAGACCAGCCCTTCCTTCGGGCTGAACGCCATTGGCTGCCAGCTGTGCCCTCCGGTCGGCCCAGGCACGCCGATCCACGGCTTGCCCGTCTTGAAATAGCGCGCATTGGGATTCTCGACCGGCCGGCCGGTCTGCGGATCGACGGCACTGGCCCAGTTCACGGGCACATAATTCTTCGCCGAGATCAGCTTCCCGCTGACGCGGTCGAGCACGTAGAAGAAGCCGTTCTTGGGCGCCTGCATTAGCACCTTGCGCGGCTTGCCGTCGATCACGAGGTCGGCGAGCATGATGTGCTGGGTGGCGGTATAGTCCCACGCCTCGCCGGGCGTCGTCTGATAGTGCCAGACATATTCGCCGGTCTTCGGCCGGATCGCGACGATCGACGAAAGATAGAGATTGTCGCCGCCCTGGGGCGAGCGATAGGCCTGGTTCCAGGGCGATCCGTTGCCGACGCCGATATAGAGCAGGTCGAGCTCGGGGTCGTACGCCATCGCGTCCCACACCGTGCCGCCGCCGCCGAGCTTCCACCATTCGCCGGTCCAGGTCGACGCGGCTTTCCTGAGATACTCTTCCTTGTCCGTGCCGGGCTTGCCGGGGACAGTGTAGAAGCGCCAGACCTGCTTGCCGGTCTCGGCGTCATAGGCAGTGATATAGCCGCGCACGCCGAATTCGGCGCCGCCATTGCCGATGATGACAAGACCGTTGATCACGATCGGTGCGCCGGTGATCGTGTAGGACTTGGACTGGTCGACGGTCACCACGGACCAGAGTGGCTTGCCGGTCAGCCGGTCGAGCGCGATCAGCCGCCCGTCGAGCGTGCCGACATAAAGATGGTTGCCCCAGGCACCGAGGCCGCGATTGACGACGTCGCAGCACGCCTTGACGGCGGCCTGCCCCGGCACCCTGGGATCATAGTCCCACAGCAATTTGCCGGTGACGCCGTCATAGGCCTTCACCTTCGACCAGGCAGTGGAGACATAGATCTTGCCGTCGACGACGAGCGGCGTGCCTTCCTGCCCGCGCGCCGTATCCATATCGGCCGACCAGGCGAGGCCGAGTTCGGCGACATTGCCCGTATCGATCTGGCTGGCCGGGCTGAAGCGCTGCTCGTCATAGGTGCGGCCATAGGTGAGCCAGTTGCCGGTATCGCTTCCCGCCCTGGCGAGAAGGGCGCCGTCCACGGCGCCCTTCGGGGTGGAACTGGCGGTGCCGCATCCCGACAGCGCGGCGGCGAGCGCGATGGCGGCGCCGATCGACAGCGTCGTCTTTCCCGAAAGCGCGAACCTGCTCGAAGGCATTGTCTTCCTCATCCGCATCTCTCCACCGGGCAGCCTCTGCGTGCCGCCCGTTATCGTTAATTGACCATACGATCCGTGCCGCCCCAATGCTGGGCGCGGAGTGCCTTCTTGTCCATCTTGCCAGCGGGCGTGCGGGGAATCGCCTCGGCGAATTCGACCGACTTGGGCGCCTTGACGCCCCCGAGCCGCGCCTTGGCGTGGGCGATGATCGCTGCCTCTCCGATGCCGTCCGCCACCACCACGGCATGGACCGCCTCGCCCCATTTGTCGTGCGGCACCCCGATCACGGCGCATTCGCGCACCTGGGCCAGTTCGGTGATCGCAGCCTCCACCTCAGTGGTGAAGACGTTGAAGCCGCCGGTGACGACCATGTCCTTCTTGCGGTCGACAATGTAGATGAAACCGTCGGCATCGCGATAGGCGATGTCGCCGGTATGGTGCCAGCCGAACTGGCGGGCTTCCGCCGTCGCCTCGGGCATCTCGAAATATTCCTTGCTGACCAGCGTGCCGCGAACGACGATCTCGCCGCGCTCGCCGACGGGCAGCAAGGTGCCATCGTCCGCCATGATCCCGACCTGGACCGACCGAGTCGGCCGGCCGCAGCTCGCCAGCCGCTCGGGATGATCGCCGGCCGCGGCTGCCGCAACGATCTCGGGCGGGAGCCAGGTCGTGATCATCGGCGATTCGACCTGGCCGTAGGACTGGCACAGGCATGGCCCGAAGGTCTCGACCGCGAGACGCAGCTTTTCCGGCGATACCGGCGAGCCGACCAGGATGAAGATGCGCAGCGACCTGGTGTCGTGCCTGCCCAGGTCCGGCGAGCCGAGCAGGCCGTAGAGCGCGGTCGGCGGCAGATACATGTGCGAGACGCGATATTCAGCGATCGTGGCGAGGACCTTCTCGGCATCGAAGCCGGGCAGGATCACCTGAGTCGCGCCGAGCGCGAGCGTTCCGAGCGCGACCGGGCCGGCGGCATGGGTGACCGGGGCAACGACCAGCGATACCGGATCGTCGGTCCGGCCGCCGACGGCGTCGCCCAGCGTCTCGAGCATCGTGCCCCAGCCGAGATTGGTGACGTTGACGCCCTTGGAGGGCCCGGTCGTCCCGCCGGTCGGGAAGATTCCGACGATGTCGTCGGGCTTGCCGAACGGATCGGACATGTCGGGCAGGGTGCCCTCGGGGAAATCGGCGACCAGCTGCTCGAGCGAGACATCGTCGCCGCACGGCCGGTCGAGGCAGATGAAATGGGTGAGCGTGCCGACCCGCTCCTTCAGCGCCGCGACATCCTCGGCGAGGCTCGAATGATAGAAGATCCAGCCGCAGCGCACATAATCGAGATAGGCGGCATTGGCCTCGATCGCGTTGCGCGTGTTGACCGGAATCCATTTGCCGTTGGCACGCCAGATGCTCAGCAGCGCGATCATGATGACTGCGCTGTTCGGGCCGTAGAGTGCGACCGGCTGCTGGTTCTCGAAGCCGTTGGCGTACATCGCGGTCGCGATCCGCTCCGTCAGCTTCTTCACGTCGGCAAAGCTGTAGCGGACACCATTCGCGGTATCGACCAGGCACGCCCGGTTGGGATTGCGGTCATGCCCGCGGTCGAAATAGTCGATCGAACGCATGCCTATCCCCAGCGATTGATTTCGGGGCCTGGCGCCCAGGCATTTTCCGGCGTGTCGTCGCTCGCCAGCGCCAGCGCGCGCGCGACCGATGGGCGGGCCTTGACCCGGGCAAGCCAGGCGGCGGTGCGCGGGGCATCGGCAAAGGCGTCGGGCAGGAGCGAAACCATCCCGGCCAGCCACGCATAGCTTTCGAGATCGGCGATGCCGAAGTCGCCCATCAGCCAGTCGCGACCGTCCTGCAACTGGGCTTCGACCTTCACGACTGCCTGGGCGATCTTGGCGCGGCTGTCGGCCAGCTTCTCCTCGGCGAAGTCGTACGCGCGCACGGCGTGCCAGCGCTCGGCGAGGTCAGTGCTGGCGATCGGCCCGACGAGATGCGCGAAGGCGGCGTCGTCCATGGCGGCGAGCCGGTCGGCGAGATGCGCCTGCGTGCCGAGAAAGGCCGCGGCGGGTGCGACGCGCTCGATCACGTAGCGGCACCAGGCCATGACCTCCCAGCGCGCATAGGGGTCGGCCGGGCGCAGGGCAGGGCCAGTGCCGCTGTCGTCGAGGTAGCAGGCGATGAACACGCTGTCCGCCATCGCCACGCCGCCGGCGACCAGCACCGGGCCCTCGCCCTCGATCGACATGTCGATCTCCACCGCATGCGGCATCGCGGCGCGATGGCGATCGCCCGCGGCGAGATCGACGCGATGCAGCTCGGCTGCGATATTCTTTTCGAAGGCGGCGGCCAGCACGGTCAGCGACGGGCCGTTGGGTTCGCCATGATAGAGAGTGACGCTCATGCCGGTTCGCTTTCGAGGATGCTGACGCGCTTCGCCATGTCGGTGCGGCCCATGGTCCAGGTGGCGCGGGTGGCGGGCCGTGCGTAGATCGCGCGCAGCCAGCGCATGATGTTGGGGGTGAGCGTGTCGTTCGACAAAGTCGGCTGCGACAGCGGCAGGGCGTAGGCCAGGTTGAAGCCGTTGATGTCGGCCAGCGAATAGCTGTCCGACGCCAGCCACTCGCTTTGCCCGAGCGCCTCTTCGAGCAGCGTGATGCCGAGCGCGACGCGGCGCTGCGATTCCTTCATTTCGGCCTCGCCGAAACTGCCATAGATCGCCTTGCGCCAGGCGACGCGGCGTTCGGGCATCGGGATGCGCTCGATCGCCGCCTTCAGCTCCTCCGGATCCTTGGCGCGGACGGCCGGGCCGACGAAGACGCTCCAGCCGATCATCGAGAAACTCGGCGCCAGCCACTGGTCCATGAACTTCATCCACCAGCGCACGCGCCAGCGATCGGCCGGATCGGCAGGCATCAGCGCAGGGCCGGCGAATGCCTCGTCGACATATTCCATGATGGCGGTCGATTCGGTCAGTACCTTGTCGCCATGCGTCATTGCCGGGATCGTCCCCAGCGGGTTGACCGCGAGATATTCCGGCTTGTGCTGGTCGAAATTGAGAAGGTCGAGATAGTGGCTGTCGAACGCCACGCCCTTCTCCATCAGCGCAAGCATCGGCTTGCCTGAGTTGGCGTTGGGTTCCCAGTGATAGAGCGCGACGTCTGCCATCCGTTCCTCATCCTGTCCGGCGAACTGGGCGTTCGCTCTGTTTGTATGTGTTACTTACAAAGGGCGGCGTGCGTCAACGGCAAACCGCGCGAAGCTTGCCGCGCGGTGGTATGTTATGCATACGACCGCCGCAATCGCCCTTCCCAGAGGAATATCATGTCTTCCAAGCCACCGTTCCGCGCCGATCATGTCGGCAGCTTCCTTCGCCCCAAGGCACTGCTCGATGCGCGCACCCAATATCGTGCCGGCGAGATCGATGCAGCGGCGCTCCGCGCCGTCGAGGACGAGGCGATCCGCGACGTGGTCAGGTTCCAGGAGGATCTGGGGCTGAAGGGAATCACTGATGGCGAATTCCGCCGCACCTATTTCCACACCGATTTCCTGCTCCAGCTCGATGGCGTGGTCGAAAAGGGCGGCACCCAGGTCAATTTCCGCCATGTCAGCGGCACCGAGCTCGATTATGCGCCGCCCGCGATGGTGATCGACGGCAAGGTCCGCCACGCCAAACCGATCCAGAAGGCCGATTTCGAGTTCCTGCAGTCAGTCACCACGCAGACACCCAAGGTGACCATCCCGTCGCCGACCATGCTGCACTTCCGCGCCGGTCGCGAAGGCATCCCGACCGATGTCTATCCCGAGATGGACGATTTCTTCGCCGATGTCGGCGCTGCCTATCGCGAGGAAGTCGCCGAGCTCGCCGCTGCGGGCTGCCGCTATCTCCAGCTCGACGACACCAATCTCGCCTATCTGTGCGACGACACCCAGCGCGAGAATGCGCGCAAGCGCGGCATGGACCCGGACGACGCGCCACGGCTCTATGCGGCGCTGATCAACAGCGCGATTCGCGACAAGCCGGACGACATGGTCACCGCTGTCCATCTGTGCCGCGGCAATTTCCGGTCGAGCTGGGCGGCCGAGGGCGGCTATGAGCCGGTGGCCGAGGTGATGTTCAACGAACTGAACATCGATGCCTTCTTCCTCGAATATGACGATCCCCGCTCGGGCGATTTCGCGCCGCTGCGCTTCGTGCCCAAGGGCAAGACGGTGGTGCTTGGGCTCGTCACCACCAAGCTCGGTGAGCTCGAGAGCCGCGACGACATCCTGCGCCGGATCGAGGAAGCGGCGAAATTCCTGTCGGTCGACCAGATGGCCTTGTCGCCGCAATGCGGCTTTTCCTCGACCGTCCATGGCAACGACATCCTGGTCGCGCAGCAGGCAGCGAAGATGCGCCTCGTCCTCGACGTTGCGTGCGAGGTCTGGGGCGAGATCTGATTCGTTCGCCGCGTGGTTTTCGCGCTTAACCGCCTCCCAGTCTTATTGTAAGCAAGGCATACAATAAGACTGGGAGAGCGAACATGGCGGAAACAGCTGCGGTGCCGGCACATATCAGGCCAGGACAGGTCGTCGATTTCGATTTCTACCGGCCCTGCGAGCCGGGCGGCGATCCCTTCATGGCCTGGCGCCGGCTCCAGGACGGGCCCGACATGCAGTGGACGCCGCGCAATGGCGGCCACTGGATCGCGACGCGCGGCGAAGACATCAAGGCGATCCTGGCGGATTTCGAGCGCTTCTCCTCGTCAAGCGCCTTCATCCCGAAAATGGATCGGCCGCGCGCCGTGCCGCTCGAATATGATCCGCCCGAACATACGCCGTTCAAGAAGATGCTGCTGCCGGCCTTCACGCCGGGCGCGGTGCGCCGCTGGTCGGACGAGGCGCGGGTGCTCGCCATCGATCTGATCAAAGGATTCCGCGGCGCCGGACGGTGCGAGTTCATCGCCGATTTTGCGCAGCAATTGCCGATCATCATTTTCCTGCGCATGCTGGACCTGCCCTTGTCGGATCGCGAGCCGCTGCTCGAGGCGGTGAATGCGACGCTGCGGCCGACCAGCGAGGAACGTCGCGCCGCCGGCCGCGCGTACATGAACCGCTACATCGACGACCTGATCGCGCTGCGCCGCGCCGAGCCCCATGACGATCTGCTGAGCGATGCGCTCAAGGCCAACATCGGCGGGCGGGTGATGAACGACATGGAGGCGCGCGGGCTTGCCAGCGGACTGCTCGGCGGCGGGCTCGACACGGTTGCGGCGACGATGGGCTGGGCCGCGCTGTTTCTTGCCGAGAACCCCGAGCATCGCCACCAGCTTGCCGCAGAACCGGCGCTGATCCCGAAGGCGATCGAGGAATTGCTGCGCCGCTTCGCGGTGCCCAACATCGCCCGCGTCGTGCGCGAGGACATCGACTATCGCGATGCGCAACTGAAGGCCGGGGAGCAGGTGCTGATGTCGGCCTGCATGCACTCGATGGATCCGGATATGTTCAGCGATCCGCTGACGGTCGATTTCCGACGGCGCGACAGCTACAAGCATTCGAGCTTCAGCCACGGCGTCCATCGCTGCATCGGCGCGCCGCTGGCGACGCAGGAGATCAGGATTTTCCTGGAGGAGTGGCTGGCGCGGATTCCCGATTTCGCGCTCGATCCCGCCGATCCGCCGGTGCGCGCGACCGGCATCGTCCACGGCCTGAGCCGCCTGCCGCTCGCCTGGTAGGCCGGCTCAGCGCCGGCCCATGTCCCAGCGGAACAGGTGCACCGCCCCGGACAGCGGGGCGGCCACCGCAGCCTCGGACAGCACGCGCAGGCCCCGTTCCAGCAGCAGCCCGCGCACCGCGACCCAGTCGCTCCATCCGGTAAGGCCAGCGACCGTCCCGCGTTCGACCGCGAGCGCGCGCACTGCCTGCCAGCCGGACGCGTGCTCGCGGGCAAGATCGATCAGTGGGATCCCCCTCATGTTGCGCGCAAAGGCGATCGATTCGGAAATGCGGCTGTCATGGATCGCCAGCGCCGGACGGTCCGCGCCCGGCTTCCACGCGAAGGCCGGGCCGGCCGCGGCCGTCGACGCCGCGGCCAGCCCGATCACTGCCTGCCGTCGGGTCACGATCATGGCTTGCCCTTCGAGAGATAGGCAGCGATTGCCGCCAGTTCGGCGTCGGTCACGTCCACCCGGGTCTGGCGCGGCATCGCGCCCTTGCCCGTCCGCGCCACCGCCTGGACATAGTCGGCGGTCAGGTCGGTGCGATTGGCGAGCAGGCCCATGGCAGGAGGCTCGCCTGCCGCCACGCGCTGCTTGGTGAGCAGGTTGGTGCCCATGCCGCCGGTCAGGTGGCAATAGCCGCAATGATGGGAGAACAGCGCGGCGCCGTCGCGTCCCGGAGCCGTCCGGTCACCGGCGGGAGGCGCCGCGCGCGTCTGATAGTCCAGCATGGCTTGGGGCGGCGGCGGGCTCTTGTCCTGCGCCACGGCCACACCGCACAAGCCGATCAGCCCGACGGCCAGGATCGCCTGCCTCATGCCGCTTCTCCCTGCTTCTTCAGGCCGCGATAGGCGGCCGGCCACACGCCCTGCTTTCCGGGTGCGAGGATGCCGTTGGGATCGAGCGCATCCTTCACCGTCTCGGTCAGCCGCCGCATGGCGTGGTTGTTGAAGCCGAATGTGTCGGAGACCTGCTCCATCCAGCCCAGATGCGTGCGATATTCGCCGTAGCCCGCCTTCGCCGCGTCGGCGACCAGCGCATCGAACAGCCTGCGCATATTGGTGACCTGCGCGGCATCGTCGCGGTCGTACATCAGCATGTTGATGTTGTTGGCGAAGCGCCCGCCGATCGTGAAGCTGGCGTAGAAATCGACATCATGGTCAGCGATGATCTTCCGGCTGCGCTTCAGCTGGCTCATCACATGCTGCGACGTCGCCGGGACGACCGGCGAGAAGCCCATATGCGCGCCGCGCCCGCCGACCCAATCGCCCATCTGGAGGGCGATCGCCGAGGGCACGCCGAAGGTCGGATCATAAGAGTTGATCGGATCGCCCGGATGCCACCATTCCTCCTCGAACGGTGTCGCGATGTGCGGCTTGAACGCCTTCTTGATGACATTGGTGCGCGCCTTCACCATGTCCTCGTCGCCGTAGAGGCGCAGCGCGACATGCCAGTAGCCGAGCTTGTGCTCCTTGAGCAGTTCCTGGACGCGGCTCTCCGGGATGGCACCCGGCCTGTCCCAGAAATCCTTGCGCTGGCCCTTCAACACGATCTTGCCGAGCCAAGACGGCACGAACACCGACTGGTCGATCGTACCGTTGATCTTGAGCGGGGCGAGCGTGTCGATCACCCAGGCAATGTCGTCCTCGTTCGGGATGTCGAGCGACATCGCCAGCGAGGTCTCGGGCGCCGGCATCAACCACACGCCCGCCTTGGTGACGACGCCCAGATTCGACTGGCTGAACATCAGGTCCCAGGTCGGGCCGAAGCCGAAGGGGAACAGGTGCCAGGCGTGGTTGCCGTCCATCGCGCCCATGCCGGTACGGACCAGATCGCCCTGCGGCAGGACCACCTCGAGCCCGCACAGGTTGCGTGCGTGCAAGCCATAGGGTGTGTAGCCGATGCCATGGTCGAGCGCATTGCCGAGCACCGAGCCCCAGGCATTGCCGGGGACGGACATCCAGAGCGGAGTCTTCTCGCGCTGGAGATGTTCGTAAAGGTCGAAGAAGCCGACGCCAGGTTCAAGCACGCAATAGCCAAGCTTCGCATCGACCTCGAGAATGCGGTTCATCCGTCCGAGATCGAGCACCGCGGACCCGGCCATGCGCGGCGCAGCCGTGCCATAGCCGAGATTCTTGCCGCGGCTCACCGGCCAGAGCGGGATCTTGTGCTGGTTGGCGAGGCGGACCACCGCCTGTACCTCCTCCACGCTCGCGGGCGCGATCGCGGCAGAGGCGGGCCACTGGCTCTCGTCGCCGGGCGCATAGATATCGGAATAAGCGTCGCGATCGGCGTCGCTGGCCATCGTCCATTGCTTGCCGACAACGCCTTCAAAGGCCTTGATCGCAGCATCGAACGCGGCGGGGCTGACGCGCGGGGGTAGGGTGAGCTTCATCGAGCGCTCCCGGTCAGGCAGAAAGGAGAGCGGCCGGGTGATCGCACCCGGCCGCCATTGGGTCAGAACTTCTTGTTAATGCTGACCGACCATTCGCGCGGGCGACCGAGCGAATTATAGGCAGTGCCCGAAAAGGCATAAACTGCCTGGAAGCGCTGCGTGTAGTAATATTCGTTGAAGATATTCTTCACCTCCGCCGCGATCTCGAGGTCCTTGCCGGCGTTTTTCCAGGCGAGGCGACCGTTCACGAGCGTATAGCTGGGCAAATAATAGGGCGTCAGATTGATCGTCTGATCGTTATAGCGCCGGTCGTTATAGGACGCGTCGATCCGCGGTGTGAGCGATCCGGAGTCGCCCAGATCGGCCTCATATTGTAGGCCTGCGCTCCACTTCCACTTCGGCGCGCTGGTCGCCGGATTATTGACGCTGACCGAGGTGCCGACGCGGGGGTCGAGCCGGTTCCACTTGGCGTCCAGATAGCTCGCCGAGCCATCGAAGCTCAGACCGCGGATTGGGTTGGCGGTGACTTCGACCTCGACACCGTGGAACCGCGAATCGCCGGCATTGGTCACGACGCCGCAGGGGCCGCCGCCATAAGCCGAGCAATCGGAGATCGGCAGCTGGACGTTCTTGTACTTGTTGATGAACGCCGAGACGTTGATGCGGAGCGCCTTGTTCAGCAGATCGGTCTTCAGGCCGATTTCATAGGCATCCAGGGTTTCGGGCACGAAATTGCCCTGCAGCGCCTGGGTCGCATTGAACGGGCGCGCCGAAACGCCGCCGCCCTTGAATCCGGTCGAGATGGTCGCATAGGCCAGCACCGACGGCGAGAAGCGATAGTCGACCGAGGCGCGGTAATCGAGCTTGTCGCCCTTGTAGCGCGCGGTGGTCTGGTTCAGCTGCCCGAGCGGATCGAGGAAGGTATTGAGGGTGCCATCCAGATTGCGCCGGACGAACTTGTAGCTCTTCGATTCCTTGGTGTAGCGCAGGCCGCCGGTGAGGGTCAGCCCCTCGGCCGGATGGACGATGATCGTACCGAAGGCCGCCTTGCTGTCGGCATGGACCGGATCGTCGCCATAGAATTGCAGCGCACTGCCCGGGATGATGTAGCGGATATCCTGCAGCGTATAATAAGTGGTCTTCTGCTTCGAATAATAGCCGCCCACCGTCAGCTCGGCGAGGTCGCCCAGCTTCGCGTTCAGGCGCAGTTCCTGGCTGAAGAAATTGTGGTTCAGCTTGTTGTTGCCGCCTGCGCCGCCGGTCAGGGTCGGCGTGAAATCGTCATCCGTGCCGAAGGTCGACAGATATTGGCGATAGGCCGTGATCGAGGTGAGCTTGAGTGAATCGGTCAGCCCGAACACCGCATTGAGCGACACGCCGCCGCCACGGAAGACCTGGTGATTGTCGGTATTGACCTGGCGCGCCGCCTGGGACGGATTGGTGCCCAGCGCAGTGCCGACCGCCGGATTCGTGTACGACGCGTAGGTGCAATATTTGCCGCAGAGGAAGTTCGCATTGCGCGAAACCGTCAGGACTTCCGCCGGGTTCGAGTGATCGTCATCGGTATAGTCGGCGGCAAGGTTGATATCGACATCGTTGTTCGGATTATACCGCAACTGGCCGCGCAGCGCGGCGTAGTTCGTGCCGCCGAGCTTGCTCACCGTGCAGTTGCCCGGCGTCCGCGATGAGGTGATGCCTTCCGCATTGCCCGGCTTGGCGCAACCATAATCGACCTGGTCGACATAGCCTTCCTGCTTCTTGAACACGCCGGAAATGCGACCGAACAAGCTGTCGGTCAGCTTGAAGTCGGCGCCGCCGCGGAAGTTGATCTGATTGCGCGAGCCATAGGTGCCTTCGACGAAGCCGCCGCCATTGCCGTCCGGTTTCTTCGAAAAGAGCTTGATCGCGCCGCCGATCGAGTTGCGGCCGGTCAGCGTGCCCTGCGGGCCGCGCAGCACCTCGACCCGGTCGAGATCGAGCAGGTCGAACACCGAGCCCGTGAGCGTCGCGAAATAGACATCGTCGACATACAGGCCGACGCCGGGTTCATAGGCCGGATTGAAATCGAACTGGCCGACACCGCGGATCGAGGCGCCCAGCGATGCGCCGAAGGCGGCGCCGCCTGGCACGAGCGTGACGTTCGGCGCCTGCTGCGCGACCTCAGCGATGCTGGTCTGGCCGCGCGATTCGAGCAGCGCCGAATTGATCGCCGTGATCGCGATCGGCGTATCCTGCAGCCGCTGCTCGCGGAACTGCGCCGTGACGATGATATCCTGTGTTGCGTTACTGTCTTGTTCGGCCGGAGCAGGCTCAGCGGCAGGTGTAGGCGCGGTCTGTGCAAGTGCCGCCGGCGCCACCAACAGCGCGGACGCGGACACGGTTGCGAACATCAAAGTGCGCAAGGCAGACAGTTTGTGGGTGTCCCCAATCATCAGCATTCCCTCCATAAAGCCGGTACGCCGGTCGCCGCCCTTGGTGGGCGATGTCGTGGCCGAACGTCCGATGTGCCCTCCCAAACGAGAGCAACATTGTTAGTAAGACATACAATAATCGCGTTGACAAGCCCGGATGAAAAATTGGGGCGAGTGATGCGGAATGGCCACATCGGCCGCGAAGTTTCCCAGAGAATATTACACGGGCGTGCAGGAGTTTCCCGGAATCGGACTGGCTTGATCGAAACGCGATAATAGGGCATTTCTGTAAGTGTTACGTACAAATAGCGCGGACCGGCCCGAAAGCGGCCGGCTGTGCCGACATGCGGGAGAGCATGATGGAAGCGCTCATCAACTATGCGGCGCGCAGCGACGATCGCATGCGCTATTTCGCGAATGACAGTTCGCGCGACACGGTCCTGATCGAACCGCGGCCGATGCGAATCGAGGATGCCCGCGACTCGACGCCGCGACTCGACCGGGAGGGATTCGCGCTGGTCGAGCATCGCAGTGCGGTTGCCGATTTCGCGGATGGCGAAGTTGTCCTGGCCCTCCACCGCGACGAAATCGCCAGACTGATCGTCGCCCTGACCGGCGCGGATCATGTCGCGGTGCCGGGCGGCGGCGTGCTGCGCTTCGCTGAACGCTCCAGTCTGTCGGGCGCGCTGGACAATTCGCGGCCGGCGCGCTTCGCTCATGTCGACATTTCCGATGTGACGGCGGCGCAGTTCTCGGAACGATCCGCGCCGCCCGGCCGTCGGGTGCGGCGCAGCGCGCATTTCAATGTGTGGCGTGCGATCTCCGCCCCGCCGCAGGATGTGCCGCTGGCCCTGTGCGATGCACGCAGCTTCGCCGCAGCGGATCTCCTGCCGGCCGATGCGATCTTCGATCAGGCAGGCAAGCCGGAATGGTCGTTCGAGGGGCTCGTGTTCGCGCACCGTTCAGGCCATCGCTGGCACTGGTTCAGCGGCCTCGATCGCGATCATGCGATTGTCTTCAAGACGCATGACAGCGATCCCGGCCAGCCACATTGCGTGCCGCACGTTGCCTTCGATAATCCCGATTGCCCAGTGGACGTGCCGCCGCGCGCAAGCATCGAAATGCGCGCCATCGCCTATTGGTTCGAAGACTGACCGATGGTTCGCGCAACGCTCAACTATCTGCGTCCGGGCGGCCCGCCCAATCGTCGTTTCGTCGCGCCCGGCGCCGAGATGAACACCGGCATCTACGACCCGTACGAGGTCGAGGTCACGGACGCGCGCCCGATCCGGCCGACACTCGCGAGTCACGGCTTCGCCTTGCTCGATCACGCGACGGCGGTCGCCGATTTCACCGACGCGGCCGAGGTCGACCGCCTCTATTATGCTGAAGCGGATGCGCTCATCCGCGGTGTGACGGGCGCGTCGCTCACCATCCCGTTCGGCTGGATGCTGCGCAGCAATGGAGCGACCGGGGTGGGGCGGCAGCCACCCGCCGCCGATGTGCATGTCGATCTCACGCCCGACCGTGCCGAGCGGATCGCCCGGGTCTTTCTCGCGCGCGAGGGGCTGGCGGAGCGTCGGCCGTCGCGCTTCCTGATCACGAGCCTGTGGCGGGCCTATTCGCCGCCGCCGCAGGATTGCCCGCTGGCACTCTGTGCCGGGGACAGCGTTGGCGAGGATGAGGGGGTGCCGAATGTCATGATCCATGTGGACGCCCTGCCCGATGCCGAAACGGCGATCGCGCGGCGGCCGGATGATGGGCAATATCCGGCTGCCTCGGTCTTCGCCTTCAACCCGGCGCATCGCTGGCACTATTTTCCGGATATGACGCGCGACGAAGTGGTGCTGCTCACCTTCTACGATAGTGCCCGCGGGCCCAACTGGCGTGTGCCGCATACTGCCTTTGTAGACCCCGCCGTTCAAGGCGCGCCGCCGCGCGAAAGCATCGAGCTGCGGTCGATCGCCTATTGGTTTGACGACATCGCCGAGGAGACAATCGCGTGACCGGCTTTCCCCAGATACCCGATTTCATTGGCCTGAACCGGCCGGTTGGGATCGACTGTACGTTCGAAGACCTCGCGATCGAGGGGCATTTGCCGGCAGAGATCGAGGGCAGTTTCTTTCGTGCTGTGCCAGATCCGAAATTCGCCCCGCTGTTCGACGATGACAATGCTCTCTCCGGCGATGGCATGATCAGCCGGATCCGTTTTCGCGACGGCAAGGCGGATTTCGCGATCCGCTATGTCGATACCGCGCGCCATCTCGCCGAGATGGCAGCCGGGCGGGCGCTGTTCGGCCGCTATCGCAACCCCTTTACCGACGATCCCGGCGTGCGGGGCGTCGACCGCACCGTCGCGAACACGACGCCCGTGTGGCACGCTGGCACCTTGCTGATGACCAAGGAGGATGGCCGCCCCTATCGGATCGATCCGGATACGCTGGAGACGATCGGCCGCTATGACTTCGGTGGCGCGCTGAAATCGGAGACGATGACCGCGCACGTCCGAGTCGACGCGACGACCGGCGAGATGCTTGCCTTCGGCTATGAAGCGGACGGGCTGTGCAGCCGGACGATCGCCTATTTCGTCGTGGGGCCGGATGGCCGGCTGACTCGCGAGACCTGGTTCGACGCACCCTATTGCTCGATGATGCACGACTTCGCGATCACGGAGCATTACGCCCTGTTCCCGGTGTTCCCGACGACCACTGATCTCGACCGGCTCGAGGCCGGCGGTGAACACTGGACGCACGACAATGATCTGGAAAGCTGGATTGGCATCCTGCCGCGCGACGGCACCGCCGAGGACGTACGCTGGATCAAGGGACCCAGGGGCGTTTCGGTCTATCACATCATGAATGCGCATGAGGGTGCCGACGGTCGCATCCATCTCGACATGTGCCAGTCGAAGACCAACATCTTTCCCTTCATCCAGCGTGCATCGGGCTTCTCGGTGCCGCCTTGGGAAAGCGCCGGCGGACTGATGCGCTGGTCTTTCGCACCCGATGGTTCCGGCGAGATCGATATCCGACCGATCGGCCCACCCGGCGACATGCCGCGGATCGCCGATCGCGATCAGGGCCTGCCGTACAGCGAGGGTTGGTACCTGACGGTCGACCCGCAACAGGGCATGCCGGTGATGGGTGGCGTCGTCGGCGCGATGTTCAACGCGCTGCTGCGGATCGAGCCCGAGACAGGCCGGATCGACGCGATGGCCGCGGGCGGCCATGCGCTCAGCGAACCGGTCCACATTCCCTCGGCCACACCGGGCCATGCCGGCTGGCTGGCCATGGTGGTGGACAAGCCGCTGGACGACGACAGTTTCGAACATGCCGTCTGGGTGGTGGACGCTGGCAATGTCGCGGCCGGCCCGGTCGCGAAGATCGTCATCCCGCACCGGCTGCGGCCGCAGGTGCATGGCTGGTGGGTCTCCGCCGCGGCGCTGGACGCAGCGGCATGAAGATCCTCGTTACCGGTGCCTCGGGCCATTTCGGCGGCGAGGCGGCACGGTCGCTGCTCGAGAAGATCGATCCGGCTGACCTGATCCTGATGACCCGCAAGCCGGAAAAGCTCGCCGATTTCGCCGCGCGCGGCTGCGAGGTGCGGTACGGTGATTTCGAGGTGCCCGAGTCGCTGGAGGCGGCAGCGCGGGGCGCGGAGAAGATGCTTCTCATCTCGGGCATGATGGTGGGCCACCGCGTCGGCCAGCATGGCCGCGCGATCGACGCGGCAAAGCGGGCCGGGGTCGGGCATATCGTCTATACCAGCTATATCGGCGCGACGGCCGACAACCGGGCGCTGATCGCGCAGGACCATTACGGCACCGAGCAATTGCTGCAGGCAAGCGGCGTCGCCTGGACGGCGTTGCGCGATGGCATGTATGCCGATTCGATGGTCGATGCCGCAGCGCCGGTGGCGATCCGCACCGGTGTCTATCTCTCCGCGTCGGGCGACGGCCAGGTCAGCTTCATCGACCGCAGCGAGTGCGTGGCCTCGGCGGTTGCCGTGCTGACTGGCGAGGGGCACGAGAACCGCGTCTACAACATCACCGGGGACGAGCTCTGGTCGTTCCGAGCCTTTGCGGGGCTGCTCGCCGAGGTGACGGGGGTCGCGATCGAATATCGCCTCATCAGCGACGAGGACCTCTACGCCCATTTCGACGCCATGGGCATTCCGCGCGACGCCTCGAAGGAGTTCAATGTCGACGGCTACGCCTGGTGCAGCGACGACATGGTGTCCTACGAGCAGGCGCTCCGCGCCGGGCATTTTGCCGTGGTGTCGGACGACGTCGCGCGCCTGACGGGCAGGAAGCCGCGCTCGTTCCGTGCCTTTGTCGAAAGTCGTGCGGACTGGTTGAAGGAACTCGCGGCCCAGAGCCGCTTCCCGGATTGAATCGGCTCATCGTCACAAACGGAGCGTGGCGGTTCGGTCCGAGTGTCAATCTAACGGTTTGGTCCTGCTCGCGGGAGGACGAATGGGCCTATGTCAGGTCCCCAAGGCCGATCGCCTGCCCGGCCTCGGCTGCCTTCTGGGCCGCGCGGCGCAGCCGCTCGATCTCCAGCCTTCCTTCGGGCGCCGGTTCGTCCGGCAGCGCGGCGATACTCGCCTCGTAGATCTCGCGGAAATCCTCGGCGAATTCGGGATGAGTGAAGATCACCGCGCGATTCGCCGCCATGCCCGCGAGGGTCTTCTCGCCCACCTCGAGCGGATCCATGCCGACATCGAAGGCGGCGCTGAAACCCTCGAGCTCGGCGCGATCCGCCGGGGCGAAGCCGCTGTCGGCAAAGTCGTCCGGTCGCCGCAACGCGCTGTCCCAGGCATTGGTCCGGGTCAGCCCCGGGCACATCAGCGAACAGCCGATGCCGTGGGCTGCGAGATTGTAGCGCAGCGACTCGGTCAGTCCCCGTACCGCGAACTTGCTGGCGGTGTAGATTCCGGCCTGCGGCCCCGGCAGATAGGCCGCCATCGACGCGACGTTGACGACATGCCCGCCAGCGCCGCTGCGCTTGATCAGCGGCAACAGCGCGACGAGCCCGTTCACGACCCCGCCGAAATTGACCCCCATGATCCAGTCATAATCGGCATAGCTTGCTTCGTCGGTCGGCCCGAATATGCTCACGCCGGCATTGTTGACCAGCACATCGAGCCGCCCGAAATGCGCCTCGAGCTCGCCCGCTACAGCAGCGAAGCGGGCGCGATCGGTCACGTCGAGCGCGATGAGCAAGGGCGCTTCCAGGCCGGCCTGCGCGAACCAGCGCGCCGCTTCGTCGCGATAGGCCTCGTTGCGATAGCTCAGCGCAAGCCGCATGCCGGCGGTGGCGAAGGCCCGCGCGATGCCGAAGCCGATTCCCGAGACGCCACCGGTGACGAACGCCACCTTGCCCTGCCAGCCCATCGATTTTCCTCTCGCCATATCGGTCATTTTTGTTAGTGTTACATACAAAATAAAATCAGCGAAACAACGATGGGAGAGTCGAATGTCTGAAGAGTCGGCAACGGCAACGGCTGCGCTGCTCGCGCGGATTGACGGGCTGGAGCGGCGGCTGGGCGAACTGGAGGATGTCAGCGCGATCCGCCGGCTGCATTTCGCCTATGGCTACTATATCGACCTTTGCCAGTATGACGAGGTCGTCGATCTGTTCGCGCGCGATGGCGAAGCGATCTTCCTGTCCGGCATCTATCGCGGCCATGCCGGCGTGGCGCGGCTCTACAAGACGTGGTTCCAGGAGTTCTTCACGCACGGCAAGCCCGGTCCGGAATATGGCTTCCTGCTCGATCACTTCCAGATGCAGGACATCATTACCGTCGCGCCGGACCGGCAGAGCGCCAAAGGGCGTTTCCGCTGCCTGCTCGCCGGGGGCACGCACAACAGCCGCGAGTATCAGCCCGAGGGGCTGCCCGCGCAATTCTACGAAGCCGGCATCTACGAAAATGAATATGTCGTCGAAGACGGTGCGTGGAAGATCAAGCGGCTGGATTACATGGTTCAGTGGCAGGCCGATTACGACAAGGGCTGGCACCACACCGTCGCGCATCTCCAGCCGCAGGTGACAGCCTTTCCCGAGAATCCGCTCGGCCCCGACGAACTGTTGCCCGAGCAGCGCCAGACCTGGCCGCATCGCAGCCCCGTCCCGCAGCATTATGCCCATCCGGTGCTCGCGCCGCGAGGCCGGGGGTGAGCGTGGGGCTCCTGCCGGACGGCAGCGAAAAGGGGCTGCGCGGCCATGCGGAAGAGCGCGGCATCCGTACGCGGATCGGCCTTGCGCCGGCCGCGGGCGAGATCGATCGCGCCGCTCCCTACAAGCGCATCGCGACCGAGGAAGCCTGGACCTTTCCGGAACTGGTCAAGGCGCAGCTCGATTATCTGAACAGTCCGGACGCGCCGGACGATGCCTCGTTGCGGATGGGCGCGATGTTCGCCGGCATGGCGGGCGTGCAGGCGCAGTTGCAGGATATCGGTGCGGGCCGGATCGCCCATATGGACGAGTATGGCATCGATCGGCAGTTGCTGCTGCTGACCTCTCCCGGCGTGCAGGTGGTGCGGCCCGGCGAGGGCACGCCGCTCGCGCGCAGGGCCAATGATCTCGCAGCCGAGGCGTGCCGCGCCCACCCGGACCGCTTCTCCGCGCTGGCTGCCTTCGATCCGCGCGACGTGGAGGGTTCGGTACGGGAGATCGAGCGCGCCATGCAGGTGCTCAAGCTCAACGGTGCCGTGCTCAACTCGCATTTCCAGGGCCATTATCTCGACGAGCCGGCCTATGAGCCGATCCTTGCCGCGCTCGAGGCGAACGACGCCGCGCTGTACATCCATCCGGTCGCCTCGCCCGAGGGCCGGCGCTATCAGGATCGCGGTTTTTTCGGGGCGCTGGCCGGCTTCCCGCATGACGTCTGGCTTCACACCATGGGGCTGATCTTCTCCGGCGCGTTCGATCGCTATCCGAAGCTCCGGCTCGTCATCGGCCATCTCGGCGAGTGTCTGCCGCTGCATCTCTACCGCTTTGACTGGATGCAATCGAACGCGGACGGCGTTCCCGGCATGCGCGGCGGCCAGCCAGCGGTGACTCTCCGGCACCCGGTCAGCCACTATTTCCGCAACAATATCTGGATCACCACCAGCGGCGTCGGCTGGGAGCCGGCGATCAAATTCTGCATGGAGGTGATGGGGGCGGATCGCGTGCTTTACGCGATGGACTATCCCTATCAGCAATCGTCGGACGAGGTGGCCGCCTATGACCGGATGGATCTGGCGCCGGGGGACAAGAAATTGCTGATGCAAAAGAACGCGGAGCATGTGTTCCGCCTCTGATGGCTTGTCTCGTGCAGGTGACCGCACCTACACGGGATCGGAAGAGCAGAACGGGCGAGGGGATGTGAACATGAGCGGCGACCCACGGAAAATCATCGACCAGCGGCCGATGAGTGCGCTGCAGATCGCGGCGGTGGCGATCTCGGTCGGGCTCAATGCGCTGGACGGGTTCGACGTGCTCTCGATCAGTTTCGCTGCGCCCGGGATTTCCGCCGAATGGGGAATCGATCGCGCGGCGCTTGGCGTCGTGCTCTCGATGGAACTGATCGGCATGGCGGTCGGCTCGGTGCTGTTCGGCGGTGTCGCCGATCGAATCGGGCGGCGCCGGACGATCCTCGGCTGCCTCGTCGTGATGGTGCTCGGCATGGTGATGGCGACGCGGACGCACGGCGTGACCGACCTTTCGATCTGGCGCGTCATCACCGGGCTCGGCATCGGCGGCATGCTCGCGGCGATCAATGCGGTTGCTGCGGAATTCGCCAATGCCCGCCGCCGCAACCTGTGCCTGGCGATCATGGTGATCGGCTATCCGATCGGCGCGGTTATCGGCGGATCGATCTCGGCCCTGCTGCTCAAG
>CAISGR010000232.1 GCA_903884945.1 uncultured bacterium | reverse complement strand
GGACGCCTCCTATCAGGTGCTCAACAACACCTCCTTGGTACATCGATACCGTCGGGGGGCGTCCACCCCATCTGTTATCGCCACGGACCAGGGAATTTATTTTTTTTCGCGCCGTTTTGCGGGCAAAGGCGGCAAAATAGGTCAATATTTACAAGGCTATATGCTGGAATTCCCTGTTATCGAATAACAGGGAAAATCTTCCCGGAACAGGGAAATCCAGTCAGCCGGCCGAGAGAAAGAGCTGGCGAGGGTGCCGAGGAGCCCCGCGCATTCCCACCCTGCCACGGCCTGGGCTCAGGTTGAATCGACGGCGCCCCTGCACCCTAGACGGTGAAACTCTCACCGCAGCCGCATTCGCCCTTGGCGTTCGGGTTCTGGAACACGAAGCCCGCGGCGAAATCGTCCTCGACCCAGTTCATGGTCGAGCCGATCAGGTACAGGATGGAGCCGCCATCAACGAACAGCGTGCCGCCGGGCGTCTCGATCCGCTCGTCGAACGGCTTGGCCTCGTTCACATAGTCGACCGAATAGGCGAGCCCGGAACAGCCCCGCCGCGGCGTCGACAGCTTCACGCCGATCGCGCCTTCGGGCGCTTTCGCCATCAGCTCGGCGATCCGCGCCTCGGCGGTCTCCGTCAGGATCAGCGCCGCCGGGCGCGGCCGCAATGTGGTCGCCATCACAGCATCCCCAGTTCGAGCTTCGCGTCGTCGCTCATCTTCTGCGGATCCCAGGGCGGATCCCAGACGAGATTGACGTCCGCCGTGCCGACACCGGGCACCGAGCCGACGCGCAGCTCCACCTCGGCCGGCATCGATTCAGCGACGGGGCAATGCGGCGTGGTGAGCGTCATCGTCACCGAGGCATGACCCCCATCGGTCACCTCGACGCCGTAGATCAGGCCGAGATCATAGATGTTCACGGGAATCTCAGGATCATAGATCTCCTTGAGCGCCTCGATCACTGACTCGTACAGCGCGCCGCCCGGTTCGCCGGCGGCGACACCCTGCGGCTTCTGCGCCAAAAAGCCCTCGAGATAATCGCGCTTGCGCTCGAACGTTTCCACGGGGCCCTCGACGCGCGCCTTGGGCGGCGCCTCGACCGACTCGACTTCTTCCACAGCGATCTTCCGTTCTTCGTCCATGTCGAACCCTACCCAAATATTCTCGTGACGCGCTCGATCCCGCGTACCAGCGCATCCACATCCGACGACCCGTTATAGACCCCGAAGCTGGCCCGCGCCGTCGCCGGCACGCCCAGCACCTCCATCAGCGGCTGGGCGCAATGATGGCCGGCGCGGATCGCGACACGCTCCTCATCGAGGATCGTGCCGATGTCGTGGGGATGCACGCCTTCGATTGCGAAGCTGACGATGCCGGCCGAGTCAGCGGGGCCGAACAGCCGCACCGAGTTGATCTGCGACAGCGCCTCGCGGGTCTGCGCGACCAGCGCCGTCTCATGGGCGTGGATCGCCCCGAGCCCGATCCGGTCGACATAATCGATCGCGGCATGCAGGCCGAGCACGCCGACGATATGCGGCGTGCCCGCCTCGAACCGGCCCGGCGGTGGGGCGTAAGTCGTCCTGGCAAAGGTGACGCGGTCGATCATCGCGCCGCCGCCCTGCCAGGGCGGCATCGCCTCGAGCAGTTCGGCACGGGCCCAGAGCACGCCGATCCCGGTCGGCCCGTAGAGCTTGTGCCCGGAAAAGACGTAGAAGTCGCAATCGAGCGCCGCGACATCGACGGCGAGGCGCGGCACTGCCTGGCAGCCGTCGATCAGGATCTTCGCGCCGACCGAATGGGCGATATCGGCGGCGCGCCTCGCGTCGAGCACGGAACCGAGCACGTTCGAGACATGCGCCAGCGCGACGAGCTTGTGCGCCGGGGTGATCATCGCCGCCATCGCATCGAGATCGATGCGGTGATCGGCGGTGAGCGGGATGACGTCGATCGACGCGCCGACGCGCTCCGCCGCCATCTGCCACGGCACGATGTTGGAATGATGTTCCAGCATGGAAAGCAGGATCCGGTCGCCGGCCTTGAGCTGCTCGCGCGCCCAGCATTGCGCGACGAGGTTGATCCCCTCGGTCGCGCCGCGCACGAAGACGATCTCGTCCGCGCTGCCCGCCCCGATGAAATGCGCGACTCGCCGGCGGGCGGCCTCATAGGCGAGCGTCATGTCGGCCGAGCGCTGGTACACGCCGCGATGCACCGTGGCATAGCTCGTGTCATAGGCGCGCGTGATCGCGTCGATCACCGGCCGCGGCTTCTGCGCGGTGGCCGCCGTATCGAGATAAGCCCAGCCCGCCGGGATGGCCGG
>CAISGR010000231.1 GCA_903884945.1 uncultured bacterium | reverse complement strand
GAGCGCGCGCAGCTCGCGGCGCGGCCGGACGCCGCCTTCGCCGCTGCCTTTCGCCCGCCCCGCCCGGCGCGGCGGGCGGCCGGGGCGTTCGCCGCCGAGGTGACCCGGTCGGTCGCCGGGCAATATGAGGGCTGGCCCTATCCCGCCTGGGAGCGGCTGATGGTGCCGCCCCGCGCCACGCTCGCGGCGCGGATCGCAGCGCTCGGCCCGCCCGCGCCGGCGGCGCTGCCCGCGGCGATGGAAATCCTCGTCGCCGGCTGCGGCACCGGCCGCGAGGCGCTGCGCCTCGCCCGCCTGGCGCCGGGGGCGCGCATCACCGCGATCGACATCAGCGCCGCCTCGCTCGCCTATGCCGCCGAGCGCGCCGATCCCGCCGCCAATGTCGTGTTCCGCCAGCACGACCTGCACGAGGTCGCCGCGCTCGGCCGGCGCTTCGATTATATCTCCTGCTCCGGCGTGCTGCACCACCTGCCCGATCCGGAAGCCGGCTGGGCCGCGCTGGTCGCGGTGCTCAGGCCCGGCGGCCTGATGCGGGTGATGCTCTACAGCAAGGTGGCGCGCATGGCCGTCGCCCTCGCCCGCGCCGAGCTCGCCGACCTGCTCGCGCAGGACATGACCGACGACGTGCTGCGCGCCATCCGCGCGCGCCTGATGGACGATCCGCGCTTCGCGTCGATCACCAGCTCGCACAGCTTCTCCTATCTCGGCGGCATCCACGATCTGGTCGCGCACCGCCATGAGGATCCGTTCGACGTGCCGCGCATCCGCCGCGCGATCGAGCGTCTCGGGCTCGACTTCATGGGCTTCGCGCTCCCCACCCCGGCGCATCGCGAGCGCTACCGCGCGGCCCATCCCGGCGATCCCTGGTGCCGCGATTTCGACGCCTGGCGCGATCTCGAACGCCGCGATTTCCTGCTGTTCGCCGGCATGTACGATTTCCACTGCCGCAAGCCGGGCTGACGCGGCGCGATGGCAGGCACTTCCCGCCCCGACCGGCCGCCGCGCGGGACCGCTGCGCCGCCGAGCACCCGGCCGATCCCTGGTGCCGCGACTTCGCTGCCATGGCCGCCTTCGAGCGCCGCCATCCCCGCCTCTATTCGGGCATGTACCGCTTCTGGTGCGCCAGGCCCGCCTGACGGCTCCCAGCCTTCCCGCTCCCGCCGGGAGAGGGAGGGAGACCGAAGGCGGCGCAAGGATAGGCCCGGCTGCTCGCGCCGCCCCCGCCACTGCCCCGGACCAACGCGGTCGCAGACTCATACATCGCGAATGGCGGGAAGTGGTGGAAAGCGGTCGTCAGGATTGGCGTTCCAAGCCCCGTCGGGCGAGGCGCAGAAGTTCCGGAAGCGCGGTGCGCATTACCGCGATTAGTTCAGCGTTCTCCTCATATCGGTCGTCGGCGGGCACAGCATAAGGCGGCGATTGGATCAGACAGGCGGCGACTATTTCAGAACCGGGCCAACGGCCTGATCTCATGTCCTCGCATGCTCCCGTATCCGGGCTGGTGGAGACCGCGTATGCGCCCATGCACATCTCATCATCCAGCCTCCGCACATACCAAGGACCGGCGGATGCAGTTCGCTCCAGCGCCTCAAGCGCCTCTAGCTGTTCTAAGGTCATCGACAACTAATACAGCGATCCAGCTTAGGTCTGCAAATGGGCGATTCCTGACTGATCGCTTTTCCGCCTGATAGCCGCCGGTCGACTTTCAGGCGATATGCACGAGATGGTGAGCTCCTGAACGGCTAGGAGTGGTGGTCAGTTGCCATTACAGCCAAGGACGCCCCTTTATTTTCTGGTAAAGATCGGTCCAATCCGCAGGAACCGGATTTTTCAAAGCATACTCGTCCTGCTCGTTCGCCGACAGCGTTGAATACCAGCGATAAAACTCGTCATAATAGCTTTCACTTGCCCCCATCCGCCACCCGATTGAGGAGGCTGGAATATCGGGGAATACTGTCCAAGGTGGCTTCATAGATGCGAGGTATCGTGACGGCGCAATGACCGCAACCGGGGCGGTGGCAACCATTCCCGTCTATGAGTCCCCCCCCCCCATAACCCGCGCCCGCGCGGCGAGGGATTGTCTTGCCCCGAACCGCGCCGTTCCCTACCTGTTCGCTGATGAGTCTCCCCGCCCCTTCGCCGCAGGATCCGCCCTGGCTGTCCGGCCTCAACGCCCCGCAGCGCGAGGCAGTGCTCACCACCGAGGGGCCCGTGCTCGTCCTCGCCGGCGCCGGCACGGGCAAGACGGCCGCGCTCACCGCGCGCCTCGCGCACCTGCTCTACACGAAGAAGGCGTGGCCCTCCGAGATCCTCAGCGTCACCTTCACCAACAAGGCGGCGCGCGAGATGCGCGAGCGCGTCGGCCGCATCGTCGGTGACGTCGTGGAGGGCATGCCCTGGCTCGGTACCTTCCATGCGATCGGCGCGAAGATGCTGCGCCGCCATGCCGAGCTGGTCGGGCTGCACTCGAACTTCACCATCCTCGATACCGACGATCAGCTCCGCCTCCTGAAGCAGCTCATCCTCGCCGCCGATCTCGACGAGAAGCGCTGGCCCGCGCGCCAGCTCGCCGGGCTGATCGACGGCTGGAAGAACAAGGGCCTCGTCCCCGCCGATATCGACGCCGGCGAGAGCGAGCGCTACGCCAATGGCCGCGGGCGGGAGCTCTACGGCGCCTACCAGGCCCGCCTGATCGCGCTCAACGCCTGCGATTTCGGCGATCTGCTGCTCCACATGCTGACGATCCTGAAGCGCGACCGCGCCGTCCTCGCCGATTATCAGCGCCGCTTCAAATATATCATGGTGGACGAATATCAGGACACCAACAGCGTCCAGTATCTCTGGCTCCGCCTGCTCGCGCAGGAGCGCAGGAATATCTGCTGCGTCGGCGACGACGACCAGTCGATCTATTCCTGGCGCGGCGCGCAGGTGGAGAATATCCTGAAGTTCGAAAAGGATTTCCCCGGCGCCAAGGTGATCAAGCTGGAGCAGAATTACCGCTCCACCCCGCACATCCTCGCCGCCGCCTCGGGCGTCATCGCCAACAACAGCGGCCGCCTCGGCAAGACGCTGTGGACGGACGAGAGCGAGGGCGAGAAGGTCAGGGTCCTCGGCGTGTGGGACGGCCCCGAGGAAGCGCGCCGCGTCGGCGACGAGATCGAGGCCTGCCAGCGGGCCGGCAAGAGCCTGGACGAGATCGCCATCCTCGTCCGCGCCCAGCACCAGACGCGCGAGTTCGAGGACCGCTTCATCAGCATCGGCATGCCCTATCGCATCGTCGGCGGCTTCCGCTTCTACGAGCGCTCCGAGATCCGCGACGCGCTCGCCTATCTGCGCGTCGTCGCCCAGCCGGCCGACGACCTCGCCTTCGAGCGCATCGTCAACGTCCCCAAGCGCGGCCTGGGCGACAAGGCGGTGCAGAAGGTGCACCAGCTCGCCCGGGCCGAAGGCGTGCCGCTCACCGTCGCCGCCGCGCGCATCCTCGATACCGACGAGCTGACCTCGGCCGCGCGCCGCGCGCTCGGCAACCTGGTCGGCGACATGGCGCGCTGGCGCGGCATGGCGGCCGATCTCCCCCATCCCGAACTCGCCCGCCAGGTGCTCGACGAGAGCGGCTATACCGGCATGTGGCAGGCCGAGAAATCGGCCGAGGCCGCCGGCCGGCTGGAGAATCTCGGCGAGCTCGTCCGCGCGATGGAGGAGTATGAGAATCTCGGCGCGTTCCTGGAGCATGTCAGCCTCGTGATGGACAACGAGGCGCAGGCGGACGAGGCCAAGGTGACGATCATGACGATCCACGCCGCCAAGGGCCTGGAATATGACACCGTCTTCCTGGTCGGCTGGGAGGAAGGCCTGTTCCCCTCGCAGCGCGCGCTGGACGAGGGCGGTATCGCCAGCCTCGAGGAGGAGCGCCGCCTCGCCTATGTCGCGATCACCCGCGCGCGGCGCCGCGCGATCATCCTCCACGCCGCCAACCGCCGCATCTACGGCCAGTGGACCAGCTCGCTCCCCAGCCGCTTCGTCAACGAGCTGCCCCATGCGCATATCGAGAGCGAGAACAGCATGTCGGGCGGCGAGAGCCTGTGGCGCGCCAACTGGTCCGAACGCGCCGATCCCTTCGCGGATGTCGCGCGCGGCACCGGGCGAGGCCCGGGCTGGCAGCGCGCCGCGGGGGTCAACCCGGGTGGGGGCTTCACCAGCCGCACCTTCACGCGGGAGCCGAGCCGGGTGGTGGAGGCGCGGGCGAGTGCGGTGAGTATCGGGAACAAGGGGCGCGACGATCTGTCGGTGGGGATGCGGGTGTTCCACCAGAAGTTCGGCTATGGCGAGATTGCCGAGATCGAGGGGAACAAGCTCGAGATCGATTTCGAGAGTGCCGGGCGGAAGCGGGTTATGGATAGTTTTGTTAGCTTGGGGTGATGACCGGAGGCTTGTACCAGAGATAAATGGCTGCCAAGCTTAGGAATGCCCGAGCGAACCGAGAAACCCACGCACAATGTCGCTGAGCTAGATGTATTAGCAAAGATACTCTTGGCGGCGGTGGCGCTTATCGCGTTTTGCCTGCAACCGATGTTGCCATTCGTAGATATGGACAAGCTTCTGGGCGGGACTTGCTTCGCAGCGATTGGCATTATCTGGGCCGGGTCCGATTTTGTCATGCTTCGCGTTCGGCGATTAACCCTCGTGGGCATTGCTCTGCTCATCGTTGGAGCGTTCTTTATGGCGCTCGCGACTCAGGGCGCCGGGCGACTAAGCGCAGTAAACGACATTCGGTGCGAGCACATTCAGAACGACATGCTGGCAGCCTCCCCGCTGAGATCGGATGGTCCCGCAATTTTTCAGGCATTGGGATGCCATCCGCGCGGAGATCGGGACTTTGCTACGCCCAAACCTCGTCCGGCTCAGGCCACGCCCTCGCGCGTCCCAACGCACGACGGGCAGGCTCCGACTTCGAAGCCAGCTTCGCCGAGGTGACCCAAGGTGAGGAAGAAAACGAAGAAGGCTGAAAGCGGCATTGGCGCGGTCACGGTGGCGCGGGACAAAAAGAAAGGGCAGTGACAAACTTTCAGTTATCAGCCATCAAGAGGCAATAAGTGCGTCTGCCGCTTGAAAACCTCGGTCATTTAACTCAAATATTTCTCTCTTGCCGTTAATGTCACGAGTTAGGCCGAGCTCG
>CAISGR010000230.1 GCA_903884945.1 uncultured bacterium | reverse complement strand
GCGACTGGCGCACCGTGTTCGAATTCGGCGCGATCGCGACCGCTGCGTTCATCCCGCTGGTCTGGTTCTTCGTGCCCGAGTCAGTGCAGTATCAGATGGCGCGCCGGCGGCCCGGCGCGCTGGAGGCGATCAACCGTACGCTTGCCCGCATGCGGCATGGCCAGGTCGACACGCTCCCGCCGGTCACCGCGGAAGAGGCGAAGCGATCGATTGCCGACATCTTCAAGCCGGCCTTGATCGGCACCACCGTCCTCGTCACGCTCGCCTATCTCGCGCATGTCGTCAGCTTCTATTTCATCCTCAAATGGTCGCCCAAGATCGTCGTCGACATGGGGTTCGCCCCGAGTTCGGCGGCGGGAGTGCTGGTCTGGGCCAATGTCGGCGGCGCTGTCGGCGGGGCGATCTTCGGCATGTTGACGCATCGCTTCGGCTTGAAGGCGCTGACGCTGTTCACGCTGCTGGGCTCGGCGGTGATGGTCGCGGTGTTCGGCTCTGCCGGGCACAGTTCGCTCGCCCATCTCTCGTTGCTCGCGGGGGCGTCGGGGCTCTTCACCAACAGCGCGATCGTCGGGCTCTACACGATCTTCGCCCGCGCTTTCCCGACCCATGTCCGCGCGACCGGAACCGGCTTCGCGATCGGCGTGGGGCGTGGCGGCGCAGCCCTCTCGCCGATGCTGGCCGGTTTCCTGTTCCAGTCGGGCCTCGACCTGCAGGCCGTTGCGCTTGTCCTGGCGTGCGGGTCACTGCTGGCGTTCGGCGCGATCCTGATGTTGCGGCTGCGGATCGATGAGCCGATCGCGCACTGATCTGTCAGGCCTGGGCGAATCCCTCGAGTCGCGCTGCGCCGGCCAGTGCCTCCGTGCCGAGCCAGGCGGCGCGGGCGGGCGCGGTCGACAGGGCGAAGCGCGCCACCGCCCGCAGCTGGATTCCTGCGGGGCCGTCATCTGCGATGACGCTAAGCCGGGCGGCGATCCAGCTCGTCGCCGCCAGGGTCGCGAGGGCGAGAAACGCCGTCGCGCCGGCGTCGATGTCGCGCCGAGCGATGCCGGGCGCGCGGAGCCGCGCCGCGGTCTCCTCCAGCGTGTCGAGGCAATGCCCGAGCGCATAAGCCGTCGCGTCGTCACAGCCTGCCGCCGCGCCGCGTGCTTCGGCGACGAACAGCTCGAACCCGCGCGCCTCGGCGATCAGCCGGCGATGGACCAGATCGAGCCCCTGAATGCCCGTCGTCCCCTCGAAGACCGCCAGCACCCGCGCATCGCGCAGACCCTGCTCGACCGGCCATTCGCGGGTATAGCCCGCCCCGCCAAGGACCTGGATCGCATCGCTCGCCACGTCGAACGCGGTCTCGGCACCGAGCGTCTTGACGATCGGCAACAGCCAGCCGCTCAGCGCCTGCATTTCGGCGCGCGCCGCGGGATCGCTGTCATGGGTCGCGAGATCGACCATATTGGCGAGCGCGAAGACCAGCCCGCGCAGCAATTCCACCCGCGCGGACATCGCCAGCAACTGGCGCTGCACATCGGCATGGTCGATGATCGGAACGGCTATCGGGCCGCGCCCGCCCTGCCGGCGTTCGCGGGCATAGGCCCAGGCCGTGTCGCACGCGGCGCTGGCGATCCCGAGCCCCATCGACCCGACCGACAGCCGCATATTGGCGATCATCGCGAACATCTGGGCCAGGCCGCGCCCCTCGGTGCCGATCATTTCGCCCTTCGCCGCCTCGAAGCCAAGCGCACAGGTCGGCGACCCGTGCAGCCCGAGCTTCTCCTCGATCCGCCGGACCGCCACGCCATTGCGGTGGCCGTCGATCTGGTCGGGCACCAGGAACAGGCTGAGGCCGGCGGTTCCCGGGGCCGCGCCAGGCGTGCGTGCCAGGACGCAGTGGAGGATCTCCCGGGTCAGATCGTGGTCGCCGAACGAGATCCAGCATTTCTCGCCGGTCAGCGACCAGCCGCCGCCCGTGTCGGGCGACGCGAGCGTGCGGACCCGGGCGACGTCGGAGCCGGCTTCGGCCTCCGAAATGCAGATGGTCGCGCCGAGATCGCCGCTGGCCAGGCGCGGCAGCCAGATCGCCTTTTGCTCGGCCGAGCCATGCGCTGCAATCAGGCGCGCCGCCGATCGCTGCGGCACCGGTTGCATCCCGAACGCGGGGCAGGCGCGATCGAACAGCGCCTGGACCGCCAGCGCGGCGATCGAGGGCAGGCCCTGGCCGCCGGCGTCCGGCATTGCGTCGAGCGATGGCCAGCCTGCGTCGATAAAGGCGGTCCAGGCGTCGCGGTGCCCCGGCGCGGTTCGCACCCGGCCGTCCTCCAGTACGCACCCGGTTTCGTCCATCGCGACGTTGAGCGGGGCCAGGATGGTCGCCGCAAACCCTTCCGCCGCCTCGACGATCTGCGCGATCGTGTCCGGAGATGCCGCAGCGAAGGAATGGCTGCAGCTGCGGACCCGCTCGATCAGCGGCGATGCTTCGATCTGGGCCAGGGTCAGCGCCAGATCGGCGTGGGGAGGCAGGGCACGCATGGTTCTTATCCCGTCTTGCTGCAGTCGAAATCGTTTGTGTTGCATATCAATTGGATTTGTCAGCGGCAATGAACAGGACTAGTCTCACACCCATGGTCGATCCCCTGTCATCGCAGCATGATGCGCGCCTCGACGCCGCGATCTCGCGTCATCTCGGGAGCGAAGGGCCGTTGCTCCCGATCCTGCACGATATCCAGGCCGAGTTCGGCTGCATCGACGATCATGCCACGCGTCGCGTCGCTGCCGCGCTTAATCTCAGCCGGGCCGAAGTGCACGGCGTCGTCAGCTTCTACCACGATTTCCGCGAGCGGGCCGAGGCTCGGCCAATCCTGAAACTGTGCCGTGCCGAGGCGTGCCAGGCGCGCGGCGTCGAGGCGCTGGTCGCTGGTGCGCAGGCACGTGCGGCGGGCCGCGTCGCGATCGAGACGGTCTATTGCCTGGGGTTGTGCATCGTCGGCCCGGCGGCGATGATCGGCGGGAAAGTGCATGCGCGCCTCGATGCGGCCCGGCTGGCCGACCTGATCGAGGCGCAGACATGAAGGTCCGGATCTCCGACGACGCGGTCGCGCTCGCCTGCGGCGCTGAGGCGCTTGCTGCAGCATTTGTGCAGCATGGTGCCGAGGTCGAGCGTGTGTCGAGCTGGGGCATGCATTGGCTCGAGCCGCTCGTCGAGATCGATGGGATGGGGTTCGGCCCGGCTAGTGTCGATGATGTCGCGGCGATTATGGCGGGGAATGCCGGTGCCCTGGCGATCGGCCCGATCGCGGAACATCCATTCATCGCCGGGCAGCAGCGCCTGACCTTTGCCCGCGCCGGTCGAACCAGGCCACTGAGCCTCGACGACTATGCCGCGACCGGCGGCTGGAAGGGGCTTGAGCGTGCCCGGGCGATCGGGCCGGCGGCGACGGTGGACGAAGTGATGGCCTCCGGCCTGCGCGGGCGCGGCGGGGCCGGTTTCCCGACGGGCATCAAGTGGCGCACCGTCGCGGCAGCGCCCGGGGCGTGCAAATATATCGTCTGCAACGCGGATGAAGGGGATAGCGGCACCTTCGCCGATCGCATGCTGATGGAGGGCGATCCCTATTGCCTGATCGAGGGCATGGCGATCGCCGCGCAGGCGATCGGTGCCGAGACTGGCTATATCTATGTCCGCTCCGAATATCCGCATGCGGTCCGCAAGCTGGAGGCAGCGATCGCGGCATCGCGCGCGATCGTAGCGCCCGTCGTGCTGCATGTTCGGGTCGGCGCCGGCGCCTACGTCTGCGGCGAGGAGACGTCGCTGCTCAACAGCCTGGAGGGGAAGCGCGGCGAGGTCCGCGCCAAGCCCCCGCTTCCCGCGATCGAAGGGCTGTTCGGCAGGCCGACCGCCGTGAACAACGTGCTGACGCTCGCCGCCATACCCCATATCCTGGCTGACGGCGCCGAGGTCTATGCCGCCTATGGCATGGGTCGGTCGCGCGGGACGAAGCCGATCCAGCTTGCCGGCAACATCCGGCATGGCGGACTGTATGAGGTGGCGTTCGGAATTACGCTCGGCGAACTGGTCAATGGCGTTGGTGGTGGCACCGCCAGCGGCCGGCCGGTCCGCGCCGTTCAGGTCGGCGGGCCGCTCGGCGCCTATTTCCCGCCCGCCCTGTTCGATACGCCGTTCGACTATGAGGCGTTTGCCGCAGCGGACGGGCTGATCGGCCATGGCGGCGTTGTGGTGTTCGACGACACGGTCGACATGGCGCGGCAGGCACGCTTCGCCTTCGATTTCTGCGCCGCGGAAAGCTGTGGCAAATGCACGCCGTGCCGGATCGGCGCGACGCGCGGGCGCGAGACGATCGACAAGGTGCTTGCGGGGGGCGATCCGGCGGCCCAGCTCGCGCTCGTTGCGGATCTCTGCGAGACGATGAAGTTCGGCTCGCTTTGTGCGCTCGGCGGGTTCACTCCCTATCCGGTGATGAGCGCGATCACCCATTTCCCCGAGGATTTCGCAGCCGAGCAGGTGGCGGCGGAATGAGCACTTCGGTCGCCTTTGCCGTGCATCGGCTGGGGCTGTCTGAGCCGGGGGATCTGGATTCGCTGCGCAGCGTGCCGGTCGAGGCGCCGGTGGCGATCGAGTATAATGGCATCGGCTATGCCGTGATGATGGCGACGCCCGATGATCTTGAGGCTTATGCGGTCGGCCTGACGCTCGGCGAGGGACTAGCGGATCGCGCGGCGGATATCGAAAATGTCGATATTCACCAGGCCGGAGGCGGCTGGATTGTCCGGATCACGCTCTCGGCGGCGCGGATGGAGCCGGTGCTGGCCCGGGCCCGTACCCGCGTATCGGAGAGCGGCTGCGGCCTGTGCGGCATGGACAATATCGATGAGGTCCTCCGCCCGCTGCCGCCGGTCACCGTGCGCATCGCGACCAGTCGCGCGGCGATCGCGTCGGCGCTCGCCGCCTTGCCCGATCATCAGCCGCTGGCCCGGGCGACCGGAGCGGTCCATGCGGCTGCCTTTTGTGCGCCCGATGGCGCTATCCTGCACGCCTGCGAGGATGTCGGCCGCCACAATGCACTCGACAAGCTGGTCGGCACGCTTGCGCTTGCCGGGATCGATCCGGCGTCCGGCTTCATCCTGCTCAGCGCGCGCTGCAGTTATGAGCTGGTCGAGAAGACCGTCCGCGCGGGCTGTCCGATGCTAGTCACGATCTCTGCCCCGACCAGCCTCGCCGTCGAGCGCGCGACAGCCGCCGGACTGACCCTGGTCGCGCTCGCGCGCGCAGACTCGGCGCTTCTCCTGAATGATCCGCACGGGAGCATCGCATGAGGGTGCTCGGTGCCGTGCTGGCGGGTGGGCAGTCGAGCCGCTTCGGGTCCGACAAGGCCAAGGCGCTGCTGCACGGCCGGTCGCTGCTCGAGCATGCCGTCGAGGCGCTCAGGCCATATTGCGATGCCCTGGTCGTCGTTGGCCGCCCATCCGCGCTCGCTGACTCGGTGGAGGACTGGCCCGCCCCCGGCGGTGGGCCGCTGGGCGGCCTAGCGGGGGCGCTCCATCATGCGCTGGCGAACGGCTTCTCCCATGTTCTGAGCATATCGGTCGACAGCGCGTTCCTGCCCGCCAACCTGCGCATCCTGCTCGAGCCCGGACCCGCCTATCTCGCCAGCCAGCCGGTTATCGGGATCTGGCCTGCGGCGGCGGCGGGCGCCCTCGAGGAAATCCTCTTCGGAAACGGCAGCCACTCGATGCGGGCCTTCGCCGATGCGATCGGCGCGCGCGCTGTTGCCGGCATCACCGTTCCTGCCAACATCAACACGCCCCAGGATCTGGCGCGTTTGGAGCAGCATCATGGGCTATGAACCCCAGGCCGATTTCGGCACCCCCGCCTCGGATTCCGCGGAGACGATCACCCTCACCATCGACGGCCGCGAAGCGAGCGTCCCCGCCGGCACCACGGTGATGCGCGCGGCAGCCGAGATCGGCACCGCGATCCCGAAGCTCTGCGCGACCGACAACCTCAAGCAGTTCGGGTCCTGCCGGCTCTGCCTGGTCGAGATCGATGGCCGGCGCGGCACGCCGGCCTCCTGCACGACGCCGGTCGAGCCCGGCATGGTCGTCCGCACCCAGACGCCGATGCTGCAGAAGCTGCGCAAGGGCGTGATGGAGCTTTATATTTCCGATCACCCGCTCGACTGCCTGACATGCGCGGCGAACGGCGATTGCGAGTTGCAGGATCAGGCCGGCGCGGTCGGCCTGCGCGACGTGCGCTATGGCTATGAGGGCGCCAATCATCTCGGCCAGGCCAAGGACCTGTCCAACCCCTATTTCGATTTCGATCCGTCCAAGTGCATCGTCTGCTCGCGCTGCGTGCGCGCCTGCGACGAAGTGCAGGGCACCTTCGCGCTGACGATCGACGGGCACGGTTTCGGATCGAAGGTTTCGGCGGGCACGGCGGCCGACGATTTCCTTTCCTCCGAATGCGTGTCGTGCGGCGCCTGCGTCCAGGCCTGCCCGACCGCCACGCTCACCGAACGCGCGGTCGTCGAGATCGGTACTCCGGAACGCTCGGTCGTCACCACCTGCGCCTATTGCGGCGTCGGTTGCACCTTCCGCGCCGAGATGCGCGGTGAGCAACTGGTGCGGATGGTGCCATGGAAGGATGGCAAGGCCAATCGTGGCCATAGCTGCGTCAAGGGCCGTTTCGCCTGGGGCTATGCCCAGCACCAGGAGCGGATCCTGAAGCCGATGATCCGCGCCAGCATCGATCAGCCCTGGCGCGAGGTCGAATGGAACGAGGCCTTCGCTTATGCCGCCAGCGAGTTGAACCGTATCCGGGACAAATATGGCCGGCTGGCACTTGGCGGGATCACTTCCTCGCGCTGCACCAACGAGGAGACCTTCCTCGTCCAGAAGCTGATCCGCGCAGGATTCGGCAACAATAATGTCGATACCTGCGCGCGCGTCTGCCATTCGCCGACCGGCTATGGCTTGAAGACCACGTTCGGCACCTCTGCCGGTACGCAGGATTTCGACAGCGTCGCCTTTAGCGACGTGATCCTCGTGATCGGCGCCAATCCCACCGATGCTCACCCTGTCTTCGCCAGCCGGATGAAGCGTCGCCTGCGCCAGGGGGCGAAGCTGATCGTGATCGATCCGCGCCGGATCGATCTGGTTCGCTCGCCCCATATCGAGGCAGCGCATCACCTCGCGCTGCAGCCTGGCACGAATGTCGCTGTGCTCACCGCGATCGGCCATGTGATCGTCACCGAGGGGCTGGCTGACGAGGCATTCATCCGGGCCCGTTGCGACTGGGACGAATATCAGGATTGGGCGCGCTTCGTCTCCGACGCGCGCCACAGCCCGGAAACGCTGGAGGCCGTCACCCGCGTGTCGGCGGCAGAGCTTCGCGCGGCCGCGCGGCTGTTCGCGACCGGCGGCAATGGCGCGATCTATTATGGCCTCGGCGTCACCGAGCACAGCCAGGGCTCGTCGACCGTGATGGCGATCGCCAACCTCGCGATGGCGACGGGCAATATCGGCCGCCCCGGGGTCGGCGTGAACCCGCTGCGCGGGCAGAACAATGTCCAGGGCGCCTGTGACATGGGCAGCTTTCCGCACGAACTGTCCGGCTATCGCCACGTCTCCGACACCGAGACCCGCGCCTTGTTCGAGGCGGACTGGGGCGTGCCGATCGATCCCGAGCCGGGCCTGCGCATCCCCAACATGCTCGATGCAGCGGTCGATGGCGTGTTCAAGGCGCTCTACGTCCAGGGCGAGGACATCCTGCAGTCCGATCCCAATACGCGCCATGTCTCGGCCGGACTCGCGGCAATGGAGTGCGTCATCGTCCACGATCTCTTCCTCAACGAGACCGCCAACTACGCGCATATCTTCCTGCCGGGCTCGACCTTCCTCGAAAAGGACGGGACCTTCACCAATGCCGAGCGTCGCATCCAGCCGGTGCGCAAGGTGATGTCCCCGCGCAATGGTCTCGCCGATTGGGAGGTCACGCAGGAACTGGCCCGCGCCATGGGGCTCGACTGGAACTACACCCACCCGTCCGAGATCATGGACGAGATAGCGCGCCTAACGCCCAGCTTCGCCGGGGTGAGCTTCGCGCATCTCGATGAGGCCGGATCGCTGCAATGGCCGGTCAACCAGGCCGCGCCGCACGGATCGCCGGTCATGCACGTCGAGGGGTTCGTGCGGGGCAAGGGCAAGTTCGTCGTCACCGATTACGTGCCCACCGACGAGAAGACCGGTCCGCGCTTTCCGCTGCTGCTTACCACCGGCCGCATCCTGTCCCATTACAATGTCGGTGCGCAGACCAGGCGGACGGCGAACACCGCCTGGCACCCGGAGGACCGGCTCGAAATTCATCCGACCGATGCCGAGAATCGCGGCATCAAGGACGGCGACTGGGTCAGGCTCGCCAGCCGCGCGGGCGAGACGACCTTGCGCGCGCTCGTCACTGGCCGGGTTGCACCGGGCGTGGTCTATACGACTTTCCACCATCCCGAGACCCAGGCGAACGTCGTAACGACCGACTATAGCGACTGGGCGACCAACTGCCCGGAATACAAGGTCACGGCGGTTCAGATCTCTGCCTCCAACGGACCGACTGACTGGCAGGAGGATTATGAGCAACTGAGCGAGCGGTCGCGCCGCATCGCGCCACCGGTGGCGGCGGAATGAACAGCATCGAGCATCTGGTCTACATGGCCAACCAGATCGGCCGGAATCTCGAGGCGCTTGGCCATGACCATGCCGTCGCCGCGACGGCGGATCATATTGCGAGCTTCTGGGATCCGCGCATGAAGCGGCTGATTTTCGAGCGGCTCGAAGTCGGCGATCCCACGCTTTCCGACATCGCCCGCGCCGCGGTCACCTGCCTCCGGGATCGCGGGGCGCCGGCGCCGCAAAGCAGGGCCACCGAATTTGCCGCGGTCGATCAGCCTGGCGGGAGTGATGCCGGTTAGATTTCGACCGCCGCAATCTCTGCGAGCATGGCAGCCAGCGATCGGCGCTGGGCGGCGGTAAGGCCCGCCAGCATCAGTTCTTCATGCTCGCGAATGCGAACGGCACTCTCTTGCAGCATAGCGTGGCCGGCAGCTGTCAGGGTAAGCGAAAAGGCCCGGCGGTCGTCCGCGGAAGCCTCGCGGTCGACATATCCCATCCCGACCAGTTCGTTGATCAAGGCCACCATATTCGCACGCTGGATCCCGAGCGCACGACCGACCATACCCTGGCTGATCCCCGGATTGGCGGCAATCACCGAGAGGATGCCGAACAGGCCCTGGCGGATTCCGGTCCCCGCGACGGCGCGGGCATAGTCGATATTGAACGCACCGAGCGCCCGGCGCAGGTGATACCCGATCATCGAGCCCAATATACCGAGATCAACTGCGTCGCCGGCATTCTCCGCTGTCGTCAAATCAGTCACTCCCATCGTGCCGGCAGCCTATGGGGGAGGGGGCAGCCTGTCTCAAGCGGCCATCATCCGATCGCCCGCAGCAATGGCGCCAGCGTGTCGAGTAGCGCCGCTGGGCGCTCGGCAGCCCGCAATTGATCGATCGAGGCGCGCTGCATCAGTCCGGTGGTCATGCCGATCCCGATTAGCCCGGCGTCGTTCGCCATCCGCATCTCCAGTCCCGGATCATCGCCGATGACGATCACCCGGCGCCGGTCCGCGCCGCGCAGCCCCATCGATCGACAGGCTTCGCCGAGCGCAATGCGCGAAGGCTTGCCGAGGACCCGTGCGGTCGTGCCCGTCATCGCGGTGATCATCGCGTTCATCGCGAACGAGGATCCAATCGCGCGTCCCGCCGCGGTCGCAAAGAAGCGGACATTGCTCGCCGTCGTGAGTGCCGCCCCCGCCCAGATATCGGCACAGGCCGCTTCCAGGTCGGGAAAGCCAAAGTCGCGGTACCAGCCGGTATAGACCGCCTCGACGCCCTTGGCCGCCTCGCGCGGCCCGACCGTCTCGATGCCGGCATCCCGCAGCGGCGTCATCACGCCCTGCACGCCGAGGACGCGGACCTTGCCGATGCCCTGCCGGACGAACCAGGCCGCGGCCGAGGACGAGGGTGTCATCATCTCCCCGTCGTCGAGATCGAAGCCCGCGCTGCGCAGGCTCGCCGCATAAGCGGCGGGCGGCTTTGCGGTGCCGTTGGTGAAGACGCGCAGCGGCACCCCGCGTGCCTTGATCGCCGCCAGCAGCTCGGTCGCGTGCGGCAGCGCACGATGACCGCCGCTTGCGGCATCGCCGAGCGCAATCGTGCCATCCATGTCGAAAACGAAACCGCTGGCATCGGCGATTGCGGCGGCGATATCGGCGGGAAGGTCAGTCAAGCGCGGCTCCGGCATGAAGCGCGATGCGAACGCCGGGGCGCTCGATCACGATGTCGCGCGCTGCGGGGCGCGCGGCGAGTTGTTTCAACAGCGACAGCAGGGGCGCTGCCTCGGGCGTGTGGCTGGCGCGAGACCGGCCAGCACCAAGCATCGCATCGACCTGATCTCCCGGCATCACCGCGCGCAACAGGAATTCCTCGTCTTCCATCGCCGCGCCGAACCGCCGCCGCAAATCGGCGAGGGTGGGAAAATCGGCTTCGTCCGCGATCTCCCGTGCACGCGGCCGATCGAGAATGGTCGCCTCGACGCGCGCATCCACGGCGCGCGTAGGCCGGCCGAATTTGCCGAGAATATAGCGGATCACCTGGTCGCTCACCTGCGCGTAGCGCGCCGTGCCGATCACGTTGAACAGCGCCTGGCTCATGACCATTTGCGGAAACGGGGTCACCATGATCGGATAGCCGAGTTCCGCGCGGACCTGCTCCGTTTCGGCGATGACAGCGGGGAAGCGGTCGGCCAGGCCAAGCTCCTCGAGCTGGCGCAAGGTCGTCGTCATGACCCCGCCGGCGATCTGGTGGCGCAGGAAGCTGGCGTCGAAGGCCTGCGGCATTCCTGCGGGAAGACCGTTCGCGGTGGCGAGCCGGGTCCAGTACTCGGTCATCTTGCGAAGCGCCGTGTCGTCGACGGCAACCGTATGGCCGGCCTCGCGCAGATTGGCGATCATCCGGTTCGCCTCGGGCAGCGACGATCCGTCACCGAGCGGACCGATGCCGACATGGACGACGTCGATGCCGAGCGACACTGCCTCCAGGCTGGTCAGCGGGCCATGGCCGATGGTGCAATGCGCATGGACTTCAAGCTGCTTGTCCCCGATCATGGCGCGCACCGCTGGCGCCAGCGAACGGATGCGCTCGGGCGACATCAGCCCGCCCGGGTCCTTCAGGTAAAAGCGGTCGATATCGGGGCAGGGTGTGAGCTTCGCCGCGAAGCCGGCATAAAAGGCATCGTCGTGCACGTCGGACAGGGTGAAGGTCAGCGCCGCCATCACTTCGGCGTCCCCCTCCTCGCGGATGATGCGGGCGGCTTCGATCACCGCGTCGGCATCATGCATCGGATCGAGCATCACGAAGCGGCGAATGCCGTTTGCCTGGAGACGGCGATAAACCAGTCGCATGAAATCGGGATCGGCCTGCTGCCATGCGATGAAGCGCAGGCCGGTGGTGATGAACTGAAGCGGCGTGTGCGGCATCGCGGCCCGCACGCGGCGAATGCGTTCCCAGGGGTCGTTGCGGAAATAGCGGACGGCAACGGCCATGTGGCTCGATGAGGTGAAGTCGATCGCCCGGAAGCCGACGCGATCGAGTGTGCCGGCGATTTCCAGGATCTGCGCTGTGTCGAGGCCGGTCGCTCCCCACAGGCTCTGGTTGCCATCGCGAATCGAGACGTCGACGAGGCCGATCTCACTCATGCGCCAGCCCTTCGAGGAAGCGCGTGTCGACTCCGCCAGCGATAAAGCGCGGATCGGCGACGATGCGGCGATGAAGCGGTGCGGTGGTCGCGACGCCGTCGAGGTGAAGAGACTGTAGCGCCGCGCCCAGTCGGTCGATCGCGATCGCGCGGGTCGGTCCGTAGGCGATCAGCTTGCCGAGCAGCGAGTCGTAATAGGGCGGGATTGCCCCTCCACTCGCGATATGCGTATCGACCCGAAGACCGGGGCCCGCCGGCCAGGCCGCCCGGGCGATCCGGCCGGGCGACGGGCGGAAATCGGCATCGGGATCCTCCGCATTGATCCGGACCTCGATCGCATGGCCCGCCAGGCGCACCATCTCCTGCGCGACGCCGAGTGGCTGGCCGTCGGCGAGCAGCAATTGCTGCTCGATCAGGTCGATTCCCGTGATCGCCTCGGTCACCGGATGTTCGACCTGGATCCGCGCGTTCATTTCGAGAAAGAAGAAGTCGAAGGTTTCTGCGTCGACGAGGAATTCGACCGTTCCCGCGCCGCGATAGCCGAGATGCTTTGCGAGGCGCACCGCCGCGTCCTCGATCGCAGCACGCCGGCCGTCGGGCAGGCCCGGGGCCGGAGCTTCCTCGACGAGCTTCTGGAAACGGCGCTGGATCGAGCAGTCTCGCGTGCCCAGATGGATCGCGCGCGCGCCATCGCCAAGCACCTGCACTTCGACATGGCGTCCGCGCGCGATGAAGCGCTCGACATAGATGCGGGCGTCGCCGAACGCGGCCTGCGCCTCGGCCATCGCGCGGTCGATCTGGGCCGGCATGTCCGTCGCGCGATCGACGCGCCGCATGCCACGGCCACCGCCGCCGGCAACTGCCTTGATCAGCAGGGGGTAGCCGGTTGCCTCGGCGCTGCGCAGCGCTTCCTCGGGCGTCGCCGCCTCGCCGCCGGGCACGACCGGCAGGCCCGCCGCGACCGCAACGGCGCGCGCCATCAGCTTGTCGCCCATCGCCTCCAGGCTTGCGACGGCTGGCCCGATAAAGATGATCCCGGCTTGCCCGACGGCCCGGGCGAACGCCGCATTCTCCGACAGGAAGCCATAGCCGGGATGGACCGCATCCGCCGCTGCGGCGCGGGCGGCGGCGATCACGGCATCGATCGAGAGATAGCTTTGCGCAGAGGGTGGCGGCCCCAGGATCGCGATCTCGTGCGCCTGCAGCGCGGGAAGGCTGTCCCGGTCAGCCTCCGACACGCCGAGGATCGTGGTCAGGCCCAGGCGTCTGGCGGTGCGGATGATCCGCAGCGCGATCTCGCCGCGATTGGCGATGAACAGGCGGCGGATCATGTGATCCGCATCAGCACGGCATCGCGCGTCACCATATCGGCATTGTCGGCGAGGATCGCAGTGATTCGTCCGCTGGAGCCGGCATGCACGGGATTCATCAGCTTCATCGTCTCGATGATCGCAACGACGGTGTCGGGCTCGACACGGTCTCCCACCTCGACGAATGGCGGCGCGCCCGGCTGCGGGGCGCGGTAGAAGGTTCCCGGCAATGGCGCCCGGATGACCGGCCCGGTCTCGGCAGCGACCGGGGCGACCGGCGTCTCGGCCTGCACCGGGGTGTCGTCATCGCTCCAGTCCCATTGCTGAGTCCAGCCCGTGCCGTCGCGCGCGATGCGCAGGCGGAAGCGCGATGTCCGGATATCGAGATGCTCATAGCTGCTGCCGTCCAGGATCGCGACGATCTCCGCCACGTCGTCGGGGGTCAATGGAAGGTCGGTCATTGGGCCGCCAGCATCGCCCGCGCCGCGTTGATGACGGCACCGGAGAATTCCAGATCGTTGAAATGCGCATCGACGGTCTCGACCGGGATCTCCGCCGGCATCACCGTGGCGAGATAGTCGGCAAAGGGGCGCGGCAGAGTCGTGTCGTGGAGATGGCCGTCGGGGCTGTCATGGTTGGAAAAGCCCCCGAGCGGCACCAGCATCCGTACCGGCCCCTTGGCCTCGCGAACCAGTGCGCCGAGATGATCCGCCAGTGCCCGGAGCTCGGGCAGTTCGGTCCGCACCGCTGTCAGGGCGGCATTGTGGACATGATAGCGCTTGCCCGGGAACTGTGCCTGCGCGGCGTCGATCGGGCCGGCGATGATGAAATCCGCGTTGCCGGGCGCGAAGATCGTCGGGATGCCACGCCGGATTCCGGCTTTGCCGCGATCCGGGCCGGCATTGGCGAGGCCGCCATTGAGGAAATCGACCATTTCGGTGACCGAAAGATCGAGGATCAGGGCAACGTCGCGCTCGGCGGCGATGCTGTCCAGCGTCGGGCCGCCTGCGCCGGACGAGTGGAACACCATCACTTCCGCCCCATCCGATTCCAGCGCCTCGCGGATCCGCCGCACCGATTTTTCGGTGGTGCCGAGCGTGGTGATCAGCACCAGCGGGCGCTCGCTCCGCCCGGTCGGATCATAGCCACTGGCCATCCCGGCCATGGCCAGCGCGGCATTGCGATAGACTTCGCGGCTGATGCTGTTGATGCCTGAAATGTCGGTCACCGCGTTCATCATCGCGATGTCCTTCACCCCGACATAGGGAGCGGTGAAACCGGAGGCCATGGTGGAGACCATCAGCTTGGGCAGGCCATAGGGAAAGGCACGCATCACCGCCGTGCCCAACGTCGTCCCCATCGAGCCGCCGACCGAGAGAATTCCCGACAGGGGCGTCTCGGCATGAGTCGACAGGGCCAGTGCGATCGCGCCCTCGATCATCACCGCCTGGCACTTGCCCTCATGGCCGAGCGCGCGAACCTGCTCGATCGTGTGTCCGGCAGCTGCCGCGATCGTCTCGGGCGCGATTTCCGCGCCACCGATGGTGCGCCGGATGCTCGGGTCGAGGTGGATCACGTCGATGCCCGAGGCCTCGAGTGTCCGGCGCACGAAGCGCGCCTCTTCCTCCTTCGTGTCCTGCGTGATGATCAGCAACACGCGCGGCCTGGCCTGCATCTCCATCTCCCCATCCCGCCGATGCTTGACGCACCTTTGCTGCGCTCATGCTGCGCGCTGGGGACGGGGTTTGCACGGGCGCTTCGCTCCGTTAGGTTGCACAGTGTGAAACAGGAGCTGTTTTGCTCGATAGCAAGGTAAAATCCGTTCGCGCGCTGGAACGCGGTCTCGACGTGCTGCTGGAACTCCAGCGACGGCGCGCGGCGAGCCTGCACGAGTTGCACCTTGCACTGAAGCTGCCCAAGGCAACGCTGCTGCGCATGCTCGTCACGCTGGCGGGGCGCGGGCTGGTGTGGCAGCGACTTGCCGACGGCGCCTATCTGCCGCACTCGCCCGCGACGACCGGCAGCTTCGACCTGGCCGATCGCATTGCTGAACTGGCCTCGCCGCATCTGGCATCGCTGAGCTGGATCGTCGCCTGGCCGTCGGTGATCGCGGTGCCGCGGCTCGATCATCTCGAGATCATCGAAACCAACAGCCCCTTGTTGCGACTCGATTCGGCTGTCCTGGGGCCGGTCGGCGCCAAGCTTAGCTATATCCATACGGCGACCGGGCGGGCCTATCTCTCCGCCTGCGAGCCGGCCGAGCGCGAGGCGATCCTCACCCGGCTCCGGCCGCGAAGCGGCGCGACGGAAGGTGACGCGCTGATCGCGGAGGTCGTGCGCGACTGTGCCGCGCGTGGCTATTCGCTGCGTGATCCGCTGCACCCTTGGCCCGATCGCAACCGGCAGGCAGTACGCAACGACGGACGTCGATCGATGGCGGTCGCGGTCAAGGTGCAGGGCCGTCCCGTTGCCGCGATCAACATCACCTGGATGGCCCGGCGAGTCGCGACGGAAGATATCGTCGCGCGGCACCTTGGCGCGTTGCAGGCAACGGCGCGCGCGATCGAGACCGCGCTGGAGCAAGCTGGCTGAGTTTCACACAGCGGAATTTGATCGATTGCCTTCGCCGGAGGCACCGTTCACCTTGATCGCAACGAGGATGGGATGTGCAGATGAAAGCCTGGCAGCTTAACAAGGGCGCCGCTTCGCTCGAGGACCTTCACCTGATCGAGCGCGATGCGCCCGTCGCGGGGGCAGGCGAGGTGCTGATCCGGGTGCGCGCCTGTTCGCTCAACTATCGCGACCAGCTCATCGTGCAGGGCCATTATTTCGGCGGGACGATCGACCGGGATATCACGCCGCTGTCGGACGGCGTCGGCGAAGTCGTGGCGGTGGGCGAGGGGGTGACCCGCTTCCGGCCCGGCGACCGCGTCGCCGGCACCTTCTTCCAGGGCTGGCGCGCCGGGCCGCCCAATCCGGCCCCCGGGCCTGCACTGGGCGCGCCGCCTGCCAGGGGGATGCTCGCCGAATATGTCGCGTTGCCGGAATATGGCGTGGTGCCGATCGCCGATAGCCTGTCGTTCGAACAGGCAGCGACGCTTCCCTGTGCCGGCGTCACGGTGTGGCATGCGCTGATGGAGGGGCCGAGGACGGTGGGTCCGGGCCGGAGCGTCCTCGTGCTCGGCACCGGCGGCGTATCGCTGCTCGCGCTGCAGATCGCCAAGGCGGCGGGGGCCCGGGTGATCGTGACCTCTTCGTCCGATGCCAAGCTCGAACGGGTGAAGGCGCTCGGCGCCGATGCGACGATCAATTATCGCGAGATCCCCGAATGGGGGGCGGAGGCGGCACGTCTTGCTGGTGGCGGTGTCGATCACGTCGTCGAGGTCGGCGGCGCGGGTACGCTTGCCCAGTCGATGGCCGCAGTCGGCTTCGGTGGCGAGGTGGCGCTGATCGGCGTGCTGACGCGTGCGGGTGAAACCGGCCCCCATGCCCTGATGCTGAAGGGTGCCTCTCTGCGCGGCATCTTCGTCGGCTCCGCCCAGATGGCCATCGACCTCAACCGTGCGATCGACGTGAACGGGATCAAGCCGGCGGTCGATCGGACCTTCACCTTCGATCAGGCGCGCGACGCCTATCGTTATCAGGCCTCGCCGGACCTGTTCGGCAAGGTTGTGATCGCCCTGCCGTGAGATGGCGCGCTTCGTCATGATCCATGGCGCCTGGCATGGTGGCTGGTGCTTCGATCCGCTGCGCAGCCGGCTGGAAGAGGCGGGGCACGTGCTGGTCGCGCCCGACCTGCCCGGAATGGGCGGCGACGAGGCGGCGCTGGGCCGCGTGACCCTCGACGATTGGGCGCAGTTCACCGCCGATGCCTGTGCGGCGCAGCGGCCGGGGCCGGTGGTGCTGTGCGGGCACAGCCGCGGTGGTCTCGTCATCAGCCAGGCCGCCGAGGCAGCGCCCGAGGCGATCGATGCGCTGGTCTATATCTGCGCGATGCTCTTGCCGAGCGGCATGTCGCGCGCGGCGTGGAAGGCCGATCGGGTGCCGAATCCGGATTTCGAGGCGATCATCGCGGAAACCGATGGCAGGGCTGGCACCCGTGTCGATCCGGCGGGGGCAGCCGCCGTCTTCGCGCAACGCAGCCCCTCCGCCCTGGCCGCTGCGGCGGCGGAGCGGCTTGTCGCTGAGCCGTCGCGGCCGCGCGCTACGCCGCTTCGCCTTACCGAGGGGCGCTACGGATCCGTGCCGCGCCACTATATCGAATGTCTCGATGACCGGGCGATCCCGCTGGCGGACCAGCGTCGCATGCAGGCGATGCAGCCCTGCATCAGCGTCACCGCATTGTATGCCGATCACAGCCCCTTCCTGTCGGCGCCCGCGGCGCTCGCCGACGCGCTCCTGTCCATCGCCGCGGGAGTGCCGGCATGACCATGCTCGGTTTCGGCCAGAAGGTCGGCCAGATCATCCAGATGGCCTATGTCGTCGAGGATATCGAAGCATCCATCGACTGGTGGGTGCGCGATGCGCGCACCGGCCCCTGGTTCCTGCTCGATAGCTTCCTCGGCGACGACCATGTCTATCGCGGGGAAAAATCGCGAGCGGACGTCAGAATCGCGATGGCCTTTGCCGGCCATATGCAGATCGAGCTCATCCAGCCGAAGGACGATCACCCCTCGGTCTATCGCGAGACGGTGCAGGCGCGGGGCCATGGCTTCCATCATATCGGCATCGCCAGCGCGGATGTGGATGCGGAGATCGCCGCCTATGAGACGCGTGGCTATACACTCGCCTTTCGCGCCGGAGTCCCGACCGGCGGCGCGGTCGCCTATCTCGACGGCGAACCGGCGCACCCCGGCTTCGTCGAACTGATTCCGGCGACGCCGGGATTGGACGCGGGTTTCACCGCATTCTGGCGGGCCTCGGTGGATTGGGACGGGCAGAATCCGATCCGCCCATTCGGCTGACCAGGGCGGGGCTTGCGCAGTCACGCGAGAAATGTAAGTGTTGCATACGAAAAGCCGTTCCGGCAGCAAGATGCTGCAAGAGAAGCGGCCCGACAGGAGAGTCTGGGGATGGCATCGGCCGCACGGCAACCAGCGCGCTATCAGGTCCTCCTGGTCGGGCTGCTGAGTCTCAACTTCGGCATTCTTTTCTTTGATCGCAACGCGCTCAATTTCCTCATGCCCTTCGTGCAACCGGATCTCGGCCTGAACAACACGCAGGTCGGCATGCTTGCCTCGGCGTTATCGCTGACCTGGGCAATTTCGGGCTTCCTGATCGGCCGGCTTTCGGACCGAACCGGCCGGCGCAAGTCGATCATCGTCGTCGCCACCCTGGCCTTCTCGCTATGCTCCTTCGTATCGGGCATTGCCTCATCCTTCCTCATGCTGTTCGGCGCGCGCCTGCTGATGGGCTTTGCCGAAGGCGGGGTGCTGCCGATCAGCCAGTCGCTGACCGCCTTCGAAGTCTCACCCGACCGGCGTGGGCTGGCGATGGGCGTGATGCAGAATCTCGGATCGAACCTGCTCGGCTCGACCGCGGCGCCGCTGCTGCTCGTCGCCATCGCGACGGCGGCGGGCTGGCGCAGCGCCTTCTTCGTCGCGGCCCTCCCCGGCCTGATCCTGGCCGCGGCGATCTGGCTCTTTGTCCGGGAGCCGAGCCCCCTCATCGCCGGTGAGGCTGAAGGCCATGAGCGTCTGTCGATCGCGGCCGCCTTTGCGGAGCGCAACATCCTGCTCTGCGCGGGTATCTCGGTATTGCTGGTTTCCTATCTCGTCATCTGCTGGGCGTTCATGCCGTTGTTCCTGACCCAGGTGCGCGGATTCGATCCGTCGGTGATGGGCTGGCTGATGGCGACGCTCGGTATTTCGGCGGGCGTGGGCAGCTTCGTCGTGCCCGGCATCTCCGATGTGGTCGGGCGCAAGCCGGTGATGGTGATCGTACCGCTGATCGGCGTGATCCTGCCCCTGGGCGCGATGTTCATGGCCGGGTCGCCCTGGCTGCTGGCCGTGATCTTCTTCTTCGGCTGGGCGCTGAACGGCGTGTTCCCGATGTTCATGGCGACGATCCCGTCGGAGACGGTCGATCCGCGCCACACCGCTACCGTGCTCGGGCTGGTGATGGGCACGGGCGAGGTGCTGGGCGGCGTGTTCGGTCCCGCGCTGGCGGGCGTCGCCGCCGATCATTTCGGGCTGCGCGCGGTGCTCTGGATCATGTTCGGACTGTGCATTGCGGCCGGGGTGCTGGCACTCGGCCTGCGTGAGACCGCCCCGCGGATTGTCGCCCGTGCGGGATTGTCGCCGCTGCACGGCTGAACGGGAACATCGCGCTTTCGGAGAGGAGGACGAAGATGGGTCAACTTGAGAAGTTCGAGACCGCGACGATCGCGCCGGCTCACCGCCTCGCGTTCTGGAACGACCTGGTCGGGCAGATCTATGGCGGCACCTTCGTGAACGCCGACCGGCCCGATTTCGATGCGACCATGTGGCGCTGGAGCGTCGGCCAGCTCGACATGATCCGGCCGCGCTCCGAGCGCTCGCATGTCGGCCGGGCGCCCGATCCGCGCATCACCGAGGAGCGCGTCGTGCTGCATCTCCAGCGGCGCGGCACCAGCCGCCATCATCAGGGTGGGCGCGAGGCTGATCTGCACCCCGGCGATTTCGCCCTGTGTTCCGCCAACCATCCCTATGCAATCGACCTGATGACCGCGCACGAGTTGCTGGTCGTCGAATTTCCCCGGACGCTGATCGCTGAGCGTGTGCGCGGCCTGGACGATCGCTTCGCGCGCCGGGTTTCGGGCGCGTCGCCCAGTGGCCGGCTGTTCCATGATTTCCTGCTCTCGCTATGGCACCAGGGCGATCAGAGCGATGCCGATCCCGACTGGCAGAACGGCGTCTCGTCGATCTTCGCCGATCTCGTGGCGCTTGCCGTGAACGGACTTGATGTCGCCCGGGATGTCGCGCCGGGGGCCACCCTGCGCAGCAAGGTCCTCGCGCTCGTGGAGGCCAGGCTCGGCGATCCCGAACTGCGCACGGCGACCATTGCCGAGGAACTCCACATCTCCGATCGCACGGTGCAGAACCTGTTCGCTGCGATGGGCACCACGCCGAGCGCGCATATTCTGGAACGGCGGCTGACGCGCGGCGCGGAGATGCTTACCGGCAAGCCCGAATCGAGCATCACCGAGGTGGCCTTCGATCTGGGCTTCAACGACAGCGCCTATTTCGCGCGCTGCTTCCGCCAGCAGTTCGGCACAACCCCGCGTGCCTGGCGAGGGCTTTGCTGAACCTGGGTTAGATCGAATTGGTGGCGATTGCGCCCCAGTCCGAGTCTGCTTCGCGCCAGTACAAGACCTCGCCGCCCGGATGCCCCAGATAGCATGAAAGGCAACCGCACAAGCGGTGCCGTAGGCATGGGGAGGGTGAATCGTGAAGCACAGGGGTACCTATATTTCGCTGGCCGCGCTGGCCGCCGCCATGTCGTCGCACGCGATGGCGCAGGAAGCGGCGACAGGGACGCCGGTGGCGCAACAGGAAGAGACGGGCGGCATCCCGGACATCGTCGTCACCGCCCAGAAGCGCGCGGAGAATGTCCAGGACGTGCCGATCGCGATCACGGCGCTCACCGCCGATGCGCTGCAGGAGCGCGCCGTTGCCAGTGTCGCTTCGCTCTCGAATATCGCGCCGAATGTCACGCTCGATGCAGGCACGCCCTTCTCGGGATCCTCGTCGGTGCTGTCCGCCTATATCCGCGGCATCGGGGCGAACGACTTCGCATTCAACATCGATCCGGGTGTGGGCGTCTATCTCGATGGCGTCTATCTGGCCCGCTCGGTCGGCGCGAACCAGGATCTCGGGGACGTCGAGCGGATCGAGGTGCTGAAGGGGCCGCAGGGCACGCTGTTCGGCCGCAACACGATCGGCGGCGCGATCTCGATCGTCACCCATGATCCGGGCAAGGAATTCCGCTTCGTCGGCGATGTGACGACTGGCAGCTATCGTCTTCTCCAGGCGCGCGGCACGGTGGACATGCCGATCACCGACGCGCTGAGCTCGTCCTTCAGCTTCTCGATCAAGAATCGCGAAGGCTATATGCGGCGCATCGCCTATCCCGGCGCTGTCGGCTTCACCTTCGATCCGATCACTTCGTTCAGGGCTGCGGGATATGACGGTGCCGGGCTGGGCCGCGAAGGCGGTGACAACAGCTGGAGCATGCGCGGCAAGCTCAAATGGGACAATGGCGGCGCGCTGCGGGTCACCCTGTCGGGCGACTATACCAATGTCGATCAGGAACAGATCGCCAACAAGGTGATCGCAACCACCCCCAATCTCGTCGGCGGTGCGTTCAACGTCTTCGCCGGCACCTATAATTGCGCGATCCAGGGCATCGTCGATTCGTCTTGCGGTGGCGGCCCGCCGGCCTTCGCTTATGCCGGTGGCCGCGGCGGGCTGAATTCGATCGTCGATCTGCCCGGCCTCTTCGGGGTGAATGTCGACGGCAACCCGAACAATAATCGCCTGCCCTATGACAATCGCTTCGTCACGAACAGCATCGATACCAGCTATGCCAATGGCAACAACTTCTCCAAGCTGCGCAGCTATGGCGGCGCCGGCACGATCGACTATGACCTGTCCGATACGATCGCGCTGAAATCGATCACCGCCTATCGCGAGCTGCACTGGACGACCGGCATGGACCTCGACGGGTCGCCGCTCGATTTCCTGCACACCAGCTTCTCGATGAACCAGAAGCAGTTCAGTCAGGAACTGCAGCTGCTCGGCAGCGCGCTCGACAAGAAGCTGCACTACGTTCTCGGCGCCTATTATTTCAGCGAATCGGGTGACCTGCACGACTACGTCACCTTTGCCGAAGGCCTGTTGCAGGTCGATGGGCCGAACAACCTGTCGACCAAGAACTACGCGTTCTTCGGGCAGGTCGATTATCGCCCGATCCCGCTGATCGGGATCACCGTCGGCGGCCGCTACACGCATGAAAGCAAGGATTTCGAGGGCTTCCAGTCCGACAATAACGGCCTGACCTACAAGATCCTGCAATTCATCGGCATACCGGAATGTGCGTCGATCACGCCGATCTCAGCCGCGTGCCAGGCGATTGCGGGCTTCCCCAACCCGGGCCAGCCGTTGCGCTATTATATCGCCGGCGTGCAGCACAAGAAGTTCAGCAACTTCTCGCCCAAGATCGGCGTCCAGCTCCATCCGGGCGACGATGTGATGGTCTATGGCTCCTGGTCGAAGGGCTACAAGACTGGCGGCTGGACGACCCGACTGTCGAACCCGCTGCCTTACGCGCCCGATTTCAACGAGGAAAAGGCCACCACCTGGGAAGTGGGCGTGAAATCCACCCTGCTCGATCGGCACCTGCAGCTCAACGCGGCCGGTTTCATCACCGACTACAAGGGGATCCAACTCAACTTCCAGCAGGGCGTCTCGCCAACGATCCAGAATGCCGGCGATGCGCGGATCAAGGGCTTCGAGATCGAGGCGGTGATTGCACCGGTCAGCAATTTCACGATCAATGCCTCGGCCGGTTATCTCGACGCCTATTATACCCGTGTCGATCCGGGTGCCGTGGTCGCGCCGAATCCGTTGCAGGCCGGCGTGTTCGTCGGGGCGACCCTGCCCAAGACACCGCACTGGAAGTTCAATGTCAGCCCGCGCTACGAGGCGCAACTCGGCAACGGCGCCAAGCTGATCCTACTCGCTGACTGGACCCATTCGACCGGGCTCAAGAACGATACCGAAGGGACGTTCCTGCTCGACCGGCCCAATGTCGAGACGGTCAATGGCAGCATCCAGTATGTCGCGCCGAACGGGCATTGGAACCTGACGGTCGGCGGGACCAACCTGACGAACGACCGCTATCTGGTGACCGGCCAGGCGCAGATCGCCGGTGGCATCATCTACGGCACCTATAGCCGCCCAGCCGAATGGTACGCCCGGCTCGGCGTGAAATTCTGACATCGACGGCGGAGCCCCGGCAGCCACCGGGGCCCTTCGTTCTCGTGGCGTATCGTGGAACATGATCATGCGGACTGACCGACGAACCGTTCTGAAGATGGCGACGGCCGCTTCCGCAGCATGTGCGGCAGGAGTTGCGGGTGCGGCCGGGGCCTGGGGTCCGGCACCGCCGCGCGTCCTCTATGACGATCGCTTCGAGGCCGGGCGCGCCTTTGCCCGCGTCGCGCGGCGGGAGGGGCTGGAGATCTTCGGATTTTCCGGAGATCTGACCAGGCTGTGGCGCGACAGGCTGCGCGGGGACTGGGCGACGCCTGCCGGCCCTGTCATCGGCCTCACGACTCCGCGGGCGATGCTTTGCCTGCAGCAACTTGCGATGGAACAGGGGTGGCGGGTAATGGTCGACCGGAACGCCAGGGTCGGTGATCCGGCGTTGCTCCGGTGGACGCTCGTATGGCGGCGCGGCGTCGCGGCAAGGGCGGCATGATGACGCCGCCGGGCGTTTCTCCGTCGATCTTTGCCGCCGCGCTCGCTGCTTTCGAGGCGGTGGTCGGCAAGGAATGGATGTTCACCAGCGAGGAGGATGTCGCGCTCTACCGCGACGCCTATTCGCCCTTTCGCGACGAAGGCGAGGAAAGGCTCGCCTCAGCGGCGGTCGCGCCGGCCTCGACGGAAGAGGTGCAGCAGATCGTCCGCATCGCCAATCGCTACAAGATCCCGATCTACCCGATCTCGACCGGCAAGAATCTGGGGTATGGCGGTTCGGCGCCGGTTCTTTCGGGCAGCGTCGTCGTCGACCTCAAGCGCCTGAACCGGATCATCGAGGTCAACGAAAAAAACGCTTATTGCATCGTGGAGCCCGGCGTCTCTTATTTCGATCTCTACGAGCATTTGCGCGCAACCGGCTCGAAACTGTGGATCGACTGCCCCGATCCCGGCTGGGGCAGCCTGCTCGGCAATGCGATCGATCGGGGTGGCGGGTACACCGCGGCCAATTATCGCAATCATTTCGATTCCCACTGCGGAATGGAAGTGGTGCTGCCCGATGGCGAACTGATGCGGACGGGCATGGGCGCGATCCCGGCGGCGAAGACATGGCAGATGTACAAATCGGGGTGCGGCCCCTGGATCGACGGGATCTTCAGCCAGGCCAATTACGGTATCGTCACCAAGATGGGCTTCTGGCTGATGCCCGAGCCCGAGGCCTATCTGCGGGTGAAGGTCCATGCCCCACGCTACCGCGACCTCGTCCCGCTCGTCGAAACGCTCAACTATCTGGAGAACAGCCGGATCACGTCGGGCTTTCCCGATCTCGCGACCCCGCTGCTCGGTTATCCGCCGACCGGGCAGGTCCAGTTGTTCAACGAGGGCCTCTCCTCCTATCCGATGGATGAGCGGCACAAGGCCCTGCTGGCAGGCGCGCCGCTCGGCTATTCGCCGGAGCTGGAGCAATATGGGCTCGCCAAAGGGATTCCCTATTGGGAGCTGTGGCTCAGCTTCTACGGCCCAATGGAGGTGATCGACGCCCAGTGGAATGCGGCGCGGCGCCACTTTTCGGCGGTGATACCCGATGTCCGCTTCGCCGAGGCCGATCGCCTTACACTGCCGATCAATCCCGATGATGCCGGCAAATATCATGAGGCGGAACTGGGGGTTCCATCGCTGCGCGCCTTTTCGATCGGCGCGCGCACTGCCTTCAACCCCACGCCTTCGCATGGCCATATGTGGTTCTCGCCGATCGTCGAGCGCACCGGTGAGGCGATCTTCGAGGCCAATCGCGTCTTCAGCGAGGCGGCGCGCCGGCTCGACATGCCGATCTTCCGCAGCTTCTCCATGCCGGCCTGCTTCTGGGAGCGGAATTTCATCTTCATCCTGGCGACGCCCGTGACCGAAGATGCCGCGACGAACCGGCGCTATGTGGAGGGCTTCAAGGAACTGATCCGCATCGGCGGCGAGCGTGGCTGGGGGGAATATCGTACCGCCCCCGTCTTCCAGGAGACTGTGATGGGGGTCTATTCCTTCAACGACCACATCCTGTCCAAATTCCACGCGACGCTGAAGGATGCGATCGATCCGAACGGGATCCTCGCCGCCGGGCGCTATGATATCTGGCCCCGTCACCTGCGGAAGGCGCGGCCATGAACGCGGCGATTCTGCTCACCGTGCCGGTGGCCATGGCGCTGGTGCTGGCCGGCAGCCAGCGCGCTGCCTCCACGCCCGCCGACGCCGCTGCAGTTGCGGACGCACCGCGAAAATCCGCGCTCGCACTGGCGACCGACCCGGGGGAGCGGGTCTATCTCAAATGGTGCGCGCCCTGTCACGCGCCGGGGATCGAGCATCCTGGGACAAACGCGATCACCGCGAAATATCGGGGTGACCGGCCGGGCGCGCTGATCGCGCAGGCCGATCTCGATCCGGCGCTGATCAAGCTGATGGTCCGCCACGGCATTTCGGTGATGCCGACCTTCCGCAAGACCGAGATCAGCGATCCCGAACTCGACGCCCTTGCTGCCTGGCTGGCGGCGCAGGGCAAGAAGCCGAAGCAGGAGTAGAGAAATGGCCGAAGCAGCGACAACTGAATTCTGGCACGACCTGAAACCGATCGAGCGAGTCTTTCGTGAGGGCGCCCTGCCCGAGATCTACGCGCCGAAGATCGCGGAAGGCGACGAGCGCTACTGGGTACCGATCAGCGATACGGTCTCCTCCAAACCGGTCTGGATCAGCCCGTCGAAGAACATGTGGGCCGATGTGCTGATGTCCAAGAGCGCCGGGCTGGTGAACCGGCATTACCATCCGCATCCGATCTGGGCTTACACGATCAGCGGGAAATGGGCCTATCTCGAGCATGACTGGACGGCGACCGCGGGCGACTTCGTCTACGAAACCCCCGGGGAGTCGCATACGCTCATCTGCTACGACAGCCCCGAGCCGATGAAGGTGTTCTTCGTGGTTTCCGGGCCGCTGATGTGGCTCGACGAGGATGGCAACACGATCGGCCACTACGACGTGCATGATTATCTGTCCGCAGCCCGCGCGCATTACGCCTCGAACGGCATCGGCGCCGCCTATGTCGACACCCTGATCCGCTGACCCAGAAGAAGAGAGTATCCATGACCAGTGCAGCTTCGACCGCGATGAAGGCGCCCCCCAGCGGGGCGTACAAGATCGTCACCGTGCCCGAACCGATGAAGGCGACGATCGAGCGCCATGGGCTGGAGGGGACCTATGTCGGCAGCTCCGAGGCAGAGAGCCCCTGGGTGCCGTTCGGCGACAATGCGGCGATCCGCCACCTTGCCTTCGACGTACGGCAGAATGTCTATTGCAACATCCTGTGGATCAAGTCGCCTGGCGTGATCGGCACGCACAAGCATCGCGGGCCGGTCTGGGCGATCGGGCTGGAGGGCTCGTTTCGCTATCTTGAATATGATTGGGTGTGCAAACCCGGCGAGTTCATTACCGAGATGCCGGGGACGGCGCACACCCTGGTCACCGATGATCCCAACGGCATGAAGGCGCTGTTCTGGATGCAGGGCGCCAACGAGTTCTTCGACGAGCACGGCAATTTCGTCGAGACGCTCGATGTCTGGTGGTTCATCAACCACTATGAGAGCTATTGCGAAGAGCATGGCCTGCCGATCAACAAGCAGCTCTATCTGTGAGCGTGCCGGCATCCACCCTCGCCCAGTTCGATATCGCCGGGCGCTCGGCGATCGTGACGGGGGCGGCATCCGGCCTCGGCCTCGCTTATGCCGAGGCAATGGCGGAGGCCGGTGCCCGCGTCACCCTCACCGATATCGATGGTGAAGCGGCGGAGCGCGAAGCGGCGCGGCTGCGCGGCGAAGGCCATGAAGCGCGCGGCGCGCAGCTCGATGTCGCAGACCGGGCGGAAACCGTGGCGGTTTTCGACGCGCACCTCGCCGCTTGGGGTGGGCTCGACATCGCCTTCGCCAATGCCGGGATCGATCCCGGCGAGGGATTCTGGAATCCGGGCGGATTCCGCAATCCGGCGGGGCAGATCGACACGCTCGATCCGGCCCGCTGGGATCGAACGATCAGCATCAACCTCACCGGTGTGTTCAACACGATCCGCGAGGCAGCGCGCTGCATGAAGGCATCGGGCAAGGGCGGAACGATCATCGCCACCTCGTCCAATGCCGCGCTGGTCAACGAAGCGATCGTCGGCCTTGCCTATATGCCGGCCAAGGCGGGCGTGGCGCATCTCGTGCGCCATGCGGCGCTCGAACTGGCCGAATTCGGCATCCGCGTGAATGCGATCGCGCCGGGTCCGTTCGTCACCAATATCGGCGGCGGCTGGCTGAAAAAGGATCCGGTCGCGCGCAAGGCGTGGGACGCGATGGTGCCGGTCGGTGCGGTCGCCGAAACCTATCAGATCAAGCCGCTTGCCCTTTATCTCGCCTCGGATGCATCGAGCTACGTCACCGGCAGCCATATGCTGATCGATGGCGGGATGGCGCTCGGCAAGTTCCAGTGAGGGCGGCGGTCATGCAGGGGCTGCACAAGCCCCTGATTATCGAAACACTGCCCGATCCGATTCCCGGTCCCGGCGACGTTATCGTCAAGGTCGGCCGCTGCGGCATCTGCGGGTCCGATCTGCACATGACCGAGGATCCTGCCTATGGGAAGGGCGCCGGGGACGTGCTCGGACACGAGTTCGCGGGCGAGGTCGTCGCGCTCGGCAAGGGTAGCGAAGGCGTGGCGCTCGGCGATCTCGTGTCGGTCATCCCCTTGGCGAGTTGCGGCGACTGCGCCTCGTGCCGTGCGGACGAGCCGGCCTGGTGCGCCCGCTTCGGGCTGCAGGGCGGCGGTTACGCCGAATATGCCGTCACGCGCCCCAACCAATGCGTGATCCTGCCCCGATCGGCGAGCCTGGCGGACGGCGCGATCATCGAGCCGCTGGCGGTGGCCCTGCACGGGATTGGCATGTCGGGTCTCAAGCCCGGCGACAACGTGCTCATCCTGGGTGCCGGCCCGATCGGCCTGGCCGTCGCCTTCTGGGCGCGGCGGTTCGGCGCCGGCCGGGTCGTGTTGCAGGATATCGCCGATCATCAGCAGGAACGGGCGCTCGACATGGGCGCGACCGGCTTTGTGGTGGATCCGGGCGATCCGGTCGGCGCTGCGGCACGTGCGCTGGGCGGCGGTGCCGACATCGTGTTCGAATGCGTCGGTATCCCGGGCCTGATCGCCCAGGCAGTCCAGCAGGTGCGCAACCGTGGCACGATCCTGCTGCTTGGCCTGTGTACGCGCCCGGACACTTTCAACAGCTTCGCGATGCTGTCGAAGGAAGTGCGGCTCGTCACCTCCGCCTTCTTCACCCGCGGGGAATATGAGGCGGCGCTCGACGCGCTCGATGCCGGCGCGGTCGCGCCACGCCTGCTCGTTACCGAAACCATCGCCCTCGACGCGGTACCCCTAGGTTTCGAGGCGCTGCGCCACCGGACGCACCAGTGCAAGGTGTTGATCGATCCCGCTGCCTGAAGCCCGCCGCGCGAGGCGGCGGGGTGCTCAGGCCAGCACCTCGTCGGGGAAAGTCTCGGTATCGATCTGTGCCTGCATCGGTGCGGCATAACGGGGGCCGGCAATGTGGTTCGCGAAGATGCCGACAACCCGATCGATCGTCTCGGGTGAGAGCGTGATCGCCAGCGCGCCGAGATCCTCTTCGAGATGGGCCGCGCTGGTCGTGCCGGGGATCGGCACGATATGCTCGCCGCGAGCGAGCACCCAGGCGATCGAGAGTTGCGCGGGCGTGCAGCCCACTTCCGCCGCCAGGGCGTCGAACCGCGCCGTGAGGGCGAGGTTGTGCGTGAGGTCGGGCTCGACGAAGCGGGGCATGAACCGCCGGATATCGCCCGGCGCATAATCTTCGTCACGGATCGCACCGGCGAGCATGCCGCGCGCGACCGGGGAAAAGGCGACGAAGGCGATCCCGAGTTCCCGGCAGGTGTCGAGCACCGCGATTTCGGGATTGCGGACGATCGGTGAATATTCCGACTGCACCGCGGCGATCGGATGAACCGCCTGGGCGCGGCGGATCGTGGCTGCCGACATCTCCGACAGGCCGATCGCACCAATCTTGCCCTCCTCCTTCAGCCGAACCAGCGCTCCCACGGATTCCTCGATCGGCACGAGCCGGTCGAGGCGGTGAAGATACATCAGGTCGATATGGTCGGTACCGAGCCGATCGAGCGACCCATGCACGGTTCGCGCGATCGCCGCAGGCGAGCCGTCGAGCGTGCGCTTGCCATCGATTGAATCGAGCACGCATTTGCTCGCCAGGGTAAACTCGGCCTTGCGGCCCATGACCGCTCCGGCGATCAGCCGCTCATTGTCGCCCAGTCCGTACAACGCTGCGGTATCGAGCAGCGTTACGCCGAGATCGAGCGCATGGTTGAGCAGTTTCGCGCCCTCCTCGATCGTGGGCGGTACGCCGTAGGCGTGGCTAAGGTTCATGCAGCCCAGGCCGATCGCGGAAACCTTGAACGGGCCCAGGGCGCGGACGGGAAGGGTCATCGTTGCGGCTATCCTGTCTGATGTCGGCGATCGCGCCGTCCCTTGCCACGGATGGCGTGGCCCGGTCGAGGCCACCGCCAGTTGCGATCGCCCTATCCTCAGCCCTGCAGCTGGCGCTCGAGCTTGTCGAGCACGCGGTAGCAGGGGAGTACCTGCGCCACCGAACTATTCGGTTCGCGGCCTTCGCGGATGGCGGCGATGAACTCGCGGTCCTGCAGTTCGATGCCGTTCATCGACACGGCGACTTTCGACACGTCGATCGCCTCTTCCTTGCCGGTGAACAGATCGTCGTAGCGGGCGATATAGGTCGCGGTGTCGCCGATATAGCGGAAGAAGGTACCGAGCGGCCCGTCATTGTTGAAGCTCAGCGAGAGCGTGCAGATCGCCCCGCCCGCCGCCTTGAGCTGGATCGACATGTCCATCGCGATGCCCAGTTCGGGATGGATCGGTCCCTCGATCGCGTTGGCCTGCACGATCGGGCCGGCCTGATAGGCGAACAGATCGACCGTATGTGCCGCGTGATGCCAGAGCAGATGATCGGTCCAGCTGCGTGCCTCTCCCTTGGCGTTCATATTCTTGCGCCGGAAGAAATAGGTCTGCACGTCCATTTGCTGGACGTTGAATTCACCCGCCTTGATCCGGTTGTGGATGAACTGGTGGCTGGGGTTGAAACGCCTTGTATGCCCGACCATGCAGGTCAGGCCGGTCTCCTGCTGCTTCGCCAGAACCGCTTCCGCACCGGCCAGGCTGTCGGCCAGCGGAATCTCGACCTGCACATGCTTGCCGGCGTTCATGCACTGGATCGCCTGGTCGGCGTGCATCTGGGTGGGGGTGCACAGGATCACGGCATCGACATCGTCGCGCGCCAGGCTGTCGGCAAGATCGGTGGTCGCATGGCCGATGCCATATTTGTCGGCGATCGCCTGGGTCGGCTTGAGCCGGCGGCCAACCAGCGAGACGACTTCGACGCCGTCGATCAGCTTGAGGCCGTCGAGATGCTTTTCTCCGAATGCGCCGGCACCGGCTAGGGCAATTTTCATACAGTCTTCCTTCCATCTCCCTTTCCCGCTTGCGGGATCGGGTCAGGGGAGAGGGGGAACGACACCGTATCCCACCCCTCTCCCGCATTTCGCTCGCTCGTCCTCTCCCGCAGGAGAGAGAGGGGTGATCAGGCCGGCTCAAGCACGATGTGGCCGACGGCAGTGTTGCTGGCCGGGACGTGATAATGGCGGTGCAGCAACTTCGTGGCCTTGCCGAGCGCGCCGCGCATGACGAGCCACATCACCATTTCGATGCCTTCACTGCCCGTCTCGCGCAGATATTCGATATGCGGGATATAGCGCAGGGCGTCGCTGTCGCCGATCAGGCCGTCCAGAAACTTGTTGTCCCATTCCTTGTTGATCAACCCGGCGCGCGGGCCCTGTAGCTGGTGGCTCATGCCCCCCGTGCCCCAGACCTGCACGTTCAGATCCTCCGGGAAGCTTTCGACCGCGCGCGCGATCGCCTCGCCCAGCGCCCAGCAGCGATTGCCCGAGGGAGGAGGATAGGTGACGACGTTGACGGCGAGCGGGATGACCTTGCACGGCCAGGCGTCGGTCTGGCCGAACATCATCGACAGCGGCACGGTCAGGCCGTGATCGACGTCCATCTCGTTGATGATCGTCATGTCGAACTCGTCGAGGATCAGGCTCTGCGCGATATGCCAGGCGAGATCCGGATGCCCGTGCACCACGGGCACCTTGCGCGGGCCCCAGCCTTCGTCGGCGGGCTGGAATTCCTCGGCGCAGCCGATGGCGAAGGTCGGAATGATCTTCATGTCGAAGGCGGAGGCATGATCGTTATAGACCAGGATCACGACATCGGGCTTGGCCTCCTTCTCCCAGGCCTTGGTCCATTCATAGCCGGCAAAGGCGGGCTTCCAGTAATCCTCGCCGGTCTTGCCGAGATCGACGGCGACGCCCAGCGCAGGGATATGGCTGGTCGCGACGCCGGCGGTGATACGCGCCATGTCAGTTGCCTCCTTTGATCGAGCGAAGTCCCTCCGGGGAACGTCCGCCGGCGATCATCATCGCCGAATAGTCTTCGAGGCTCATGCCGCTCATCGTGCTCACTGCCTGGAGAAAGCTCTTCCCGTCGGTCGAGAAGACCTTGGCGAGGAAGTAGATGTTGCCGCCAAGGTCGAGCAGCCGGTTATAGTCGCGGTCGAGCACTGCCTGCTTCTGCTCTTCGCTGAGCTTCCACTCGTCGAGATAGGCACGCTCGTTCGCCTTCCAGCGCTCGCGATTCTCGGCCTTCATCAGGCTCATGGCGAACTGGTTGAGGTGATAGCCCTGCCGCGCGCGCTTGGCGGTGAAGACTCGCGTGCCGGGGATATCCTCGAACTCGGCGAGATAGGCATGGATGTCGCGGGGCTGGGTCACAGGCCTCTTTCCTTGAGTTTGGCGTCGAGACGGGGGAAGACCCGCCGGGCATTGCCTTCGAAGATTGCGTGTTTCTGCGCCGCGCTGACCGGCAACGCGTCGACATAGCGTTTGGTATCGTCGAAATACTGGCCGGTCTGCGGATCGATCCCGCGCACCGCGCCCACCATCTCGCTGCCGAACAGAATATTCTTCGTGTCGATCACCTCGGCCAGCAAGTCGATGCCGGGCTGGTGATAGACGCAGGTGTCGAAATAGACATTGTTCATGACATGGGTGTCGAGGCTTGGCTGCTTCAGCATGTCGGCCAGCCCGCGATACCTTCCCCAATGATAGGGCACCGCGCCGCCGCCATGCGGGATGATGAAGCGCAGCGTCGGAAAGTCCCTGAACAGGTCGCCCTGGATCAGCTGCATGAAAGCGATGGTATCGGCGGCGATGTAGAAGGCGCCGGTGGCGTGCAGCGCCGGATTGCACGAGCCCGAGACGTGGATCATCGCAGGCACGTCGAGCGCGACCATCTTCTCGTAAAAGGGGTACCAGTAACGGTCGGTCAGCGCGGGAAAGGCGAAATGTCCGCCGCCCGGATCAGGGTTCAGGTTGCAGCCGATAAAGCCGAGCTCGGTCACGCACCGCTCCAGCTCGTCGATCGAGCCTTGCAGATCGGCTTTGGGCGATTGCGGAAGCATGCAGACGCCGGCGAAGGTCTCGGGATAGAGGTCGCACACGCGCGCTATCAGGTCGTTCGAGGCGCGTGCCCAGGCCTTGCTCACCGCTTCGTCACCGACATGATGGCCCATCGTCGAAGCGCGGGGCGAGAAGATCGTCATGTCCGCGCCGCGCTCCTTCAGGAGCCTGAGCTGGTTCGCCTCGATCGTCTCCCGGATCTCGTCGTCCGAGATGGCGGGGTAGGGCGGGGGCGTATCCCCGGCCTTGAACGCCGCCTTTTGTGCGTCGCGCCACGCGTCGTGTTGCGGCGGCGCCGTGGTGTAATGGCCGTGGCAATCGATGATCAGCGTCACGCGGCTTGGTCCTTTCGATCATGGGCGGCGCGGTCCGGCGCCGCAGCGATGGCACCGAGCTTGGCCGCCAGCCCCTCCGGCACGGTCGGAAGCGCCAGCGTGCCGATGTCCTGCTGCCAGCCGATGGTGCCCGCAGTCATCAGCGGGGAAATGCCGAGGCTCCTGAGCGTGTCGGCGGATTCGAGCATTTCCTCGGCACGACGCCTGCCATGCACGATCATACGCTCGAGATTATAGTCTGCCTTGGCCGCCCAGTCGGTGCCCGGCCAACTCGCGTTGAGCGAGGCGAGTACTTCGTCGAGCACGCCTGCCGCCTGCGCCGCCGCCACGCATTCGGTGGTCAGCGCTTCCAGTCCCTTGACCATGACCGATCGGATCATCTTGATCGAGGAAGCGGCGCCGACCGCGCCCTCCACGATCCGAACATCGGTGAAGCCGAATTCGGCGAGCAGCGCGGCACCTTTTTCGGCATGCGGGCCGCTCACGAGCAGGGGCACGCCAAGCCTGGCCGGATGGACCGGCGCCATGACCGCAACGTCGACATAATGGCTGCCCGCCGCTTCGATCGCGGCGGCGGCAGCGCGCTTGGTGTCGGGTGCGACGCTGTTCAGATCCAGCCAATAGGCCCCCGCGTCCAGCAGCGGGGCATCGGCCCTCGCCGCCGCCAGTGCCTGGTCGGCCGTTACGAGCGAAAGGACCGCATCCGCACCGCGCAACGCGGCCGCCGCATCGGGGCTGGCGGTTACGCCGGTACGCGCGAAATCCTCAAGCTTGGCGGCACAGGTTCCCGCCACATCGATCTTGCGATCATAGGCGCGCGCGACCGCCCCGCCGGAAAAGGCGGCGCCGGCCTCGCCGAAACCGATCAGGGCAAAGGTCGCACTCACCCATCCGGCTTAGGGGGGTGCCGCCGCCGCCCGCCAATCCAATTCGCGCCCGCGCTATTTGTTTTCCGGAACTCTTGTTGCAAGCGCGGTGGCCTCGATCAGGTCGACGAAGCGGCGCTGCGCCGCGGTCGGGCGCCAGCTGAGGCGAGTGGTGATGCCGATGGTGCGGGTGCCGTGCTCGAGCGGTGGCCCGATCGTGGTGAGAAGGCCGCTGTCGATCTCGAGCGCGACCTGGTCGGGCGAGAGCAGGGTCAGCATGTCGCTGTCGCGCAGCACCCCGCGGATCACCATCACCGATCCGCACTCGATCGGCGCGGCGGGGAGCGGATGGCCCGCGAACAGCGCTTCCCATTGCGCGCGTAGCGGCGTGTCGGCCTGGCCGACGATCCACGGGTGCCGCCGCAGGTCGTCGAGGCCGGGATCGGCAATGGCGGCCAGCGGATGCCCGGCGCGGCCGATCACCACGAGCCGGTCGACGAACAGGGCCTTCTGGACGAGCCCCGGCGGCGGATCGTCACGCAGCGCGCCGATCATCAGGTCGATCACGCCGTCACGCAGCGGCTCGACCAGTTCACGCCACGACCCCTCGGCGATGTCGACAATGGCGCGCGGGGTGCCGCGCGCATAGGCGGCGATCGTACCCGGCAGGACGAGCGCGCGGGACAGCGGCATTGCGCCGACGGCGATCCGGCCGCTGTCCTGCTCGTCGGAAATCTCCGCGATCCCGGCTGCGATCTCGCCCACGGCGAGGCGGATGCCGCGCGCCAGCCGCCGTCCGGCAACGGTCAGGATAACGCCGCGCCCGCGCCGCTCGGCCAGTGCCACGCCGCAAATCTGTTCGAGATCGCGCACCGCGCGATGCAATGCCGGTTGCGACAGGCCGGTCGCCTCGGCCGCGCCGACGAAGCTGCCCGCATCGACCAGATTGAGAAAGGCATGGAGTTGTGTTGCGGTCATCAGCTGTTCGGGCCGGGCGAAGCCGCGCTCGCCCCGTCGCGCGACGCCGCGGCTGGCCGCGCCGAGCAGGGCGAAGGCCGCCTGCGCGCGCTCGGCCATCAGGCTCCCGGCCTCGGTCGGGCTGACGCCATCGGGGTGCCGGTCGAACAGCGTGACGCCCAGCGTGCGTTCGAGCTTGGCGAGGCCCTGGGTCAGGGCCGGCTGGGACAGGCTTACCGCCTGCGCCGCCGCGCTCATGCTTCCCTGCGCGACGATCGAGGATAGCGCGCGCAAATGGCGCAGGTTCAGATCGTGCGGAGATGCAGCCATTGCCCATCCATAGCAAAATCTTATCGACAGTCTGCAATTGTGATTGGAGCTTGCCGGCCCTCGCGGCCAATCCGCCGTGCGATAATGGGAGTGAAGCGATGGCGGGTCGGGTAGTCCGGAATATTCAGCGTGCCGAAGCATCGGTAGTCGATGGTCTTGGCGCCTGCGGCGTTGCGACGGTGCATGAGGCGCAGGGCCGGATCGGCCTGCTCGCCAGCCGGATCCGGCCGATCTATGCCGGTGCGCGGATCGCCGGCTCGGCGGTGACGATCTCGGCACCCCCCGGCGACAATTGGATGATCCATGTCGCGATCGAACAGCTCCAGGCAGGTGACATCCTTGTGCTGGCGCCGACCAGCCCGTGCGAAGACGGTTATTTCGGTGATCTGCTTGCGACGTCGGCCATGGCGCGTGGCTGTCGGGGGCTGGTGATCGATGCCGGCGTGCGTGACGTGCGCGATCTGACCCAGATGGGCTTCCCGGTCTGGTCGAAGGCGGTGTTTGCCCAGGGCACCGTCAAGGCGACGCTCGGGTCGGTCAATGTGCCGATCGTCTGCGCGGGCGCTGCGATCGAGGCTGGCGACGTCATTGTCGCCGATGATGACGGGGTATGCGTGGTGAAGCGCGCCGATGCGGCTGCCGTTCTCGCCAAGGCGCAGGCACGCGAGGCGAATGAAGAATCGAAGCGCCAGCGCCTGGCTGCCGGCGAACTCGGCCTCGATATCTACGATATGCGCGGCAAGCTCGCCGATCTGGGTCTCGTCTATGAGTGACGGCATCCGCTGCATGTGGATGCGCGGCGGCACGTCCAAGGGCGGCTTCTTCCTCGCCGACGATTTGCCTGCGGACAGCGCCGCGCGCGACGCCTTTCTGCTGCGCGCCATGGGTTCGCCCGATCCGCGCCAGATCGACGGCATGGGTGGGGCCGATCCGCTGACGTCCAAGGTCGCCGTCGTTTCGCGCTCCACGCGCGCCGGCGTGGATATCGACTATCTGTTCCTGCAGGTATTCGTCGATCAGGCGATCGTCACCGATGCGCAGAATTGCGGCAACATGCTCGCCGGCGTCGGCCCGTTCGCGATCGAGCGCGGCCTCATTCGGGCTGCCGATGGCGAAACCGACGTGGCGATCTTCATGGTCAATACCGGTCAGATCGCCGTGGCTACGGTGCAGACGCCCGGCGGCGTGCCGACCTATGCCGGCGCGGCGCGGATCGACGGCGTTCCCGGCACTTCCGCACCGATCCCGCTCGAATTTCGGGATACCGCCGGCTCGTCCTGCGGCGCATTGCTGCCGACCGGCAACGCGGTCGATATCATCGACGGCGTCGCCTGCACGCTGATCGACAATGGCATGCCGTGCATCGTCTTCAAGGCGGAGGATGTCGGCATCACGGGCTATGAAGATCGCGAGACGCTCGACGCCGCGACCGAACTCAAGGCGCGGATCGAGGCCATCCGGCTCAAGGCGGGGCCGCTGATGAATCTCGGGGATGTTACCGAAAAGTCGGTGCCGAAGATGATGCTCGTCGCGCCGCCGAAGCAGGGCGGCGCCGTGACGGTACGCAGCTTCATACCGCACCGCGCGCATGCCACGATCGGCGTGCTGGGCGCGGTCAGCGTGGCCACCGCATGCCTGATCCCGGGCTCGCCGGCTGCCGAGGTCGCCGAGATTCCGGAAGGTGCACGCAAGACCCTGTCGGTGGAGCATCCCACTGGCGAGATGAGCTGCGTGCTCGAAACCGACGCCGGGGGCGCGGTCGTGAGCGCGGCCCTGCTGCGCACCGCGCGCAAATTGATGGACGGGATGATCTTCGCATGAGCCGGAACAAGACCTGGGTCGATGCCCCCTCGAAGCCGACATTTGTGCCGCCGCCCGGCGCGGTCGACGCGCATGTCCATGTCTTCGGGCCCGAGGCCGAATTCCCGTTCAGCCCCAAGGCCAAATATCATCCCGAGGATGCGTCGCCCGAGATGCTCTTTGCGCTGCGCGATCACCTCGGCTTTGCGCGCAACGTGATTGTCCAGGCGAGTTGCCACGGCACCGACAATGCCGCGACGCTGAACGGGATCGCGAAGTCGAACGGCAAGGCGCGCGGCGTGGCCGTGGTCGATCCCGATATCGGCCTGGACGAACTGAAGCAACTGCACGAAGGAGGCATTCGCGGGGTCCGCTTCAATTTCCTCAAGCGCCTCGTCGACAATGCCCCGAAGGACAAGTTCCTCGAGATCGCCCGCAAGATTGCGCCGCTTGGCTGGCACGTCGTGGTCTATTTCGAAGCGGACATCCTGGAGGAACTGATCCCGTTCCTCGAAGCGATCCCGACGATCATCGTGGTCGATCATCTCGGCCGGCCCGATATCGCGCAGGGGCCTGACGGCGCCGATATCACCGCGTTCAAGAAGTTGCTGGACGAACATCCGAATATCTGGACCAAGGTCTCGGGCGCGGAGCGATTGTCACCGATGGGCCCGCCCTTCGATGATTTCATCGAGGTGATCCGTCTGGTCGTCGAGCGCTATCCCGATCGGATCCTGTGGGGCACGGACTGGCCGCATCCGAACATGGAGCACCGTATCCCCGATGACGGTACCCTGGTCGATGTCATCCCGCGCATCGCGCCGACCGAAGAGCTGCAGCACAAGCTGCTCGTCGCCAATCCGATGCGGCTCTACTGGCCGGAGCAACTCTAGGCCGGGGCCACGGCCGCGCGGACCATCGCTTCCTGCAGCAGCCGCTCGGTATCCTCGCGATGGGCGAGTTCGCTCGCGCCGCTCATCACCGCGGCCGCCCCGGCGGCCATGCCGTACCGCACTGCGGCGTGCAGCGCCTCGCCGCGCGCCAGGCCCAGGGTGATCGCGCCGACCATGCTGTCTCCGGCGCCTACCGTGCTGCGTACAGGAACCAGATCGGCCGGCAGCGCGGTGGCCTCCCCGGCCGTGACGAGCAGGGCGCCGTCGACGCCGCGGGAAATGACGACCGCCTCTGCCACTCCGGCTGTTATGAGTGCTCGCGCCGCTGTGATTCGGGCCCGATCATCGGCCAGGGGGTGCCCCGCGGCCGCTTCCAACTCCAGCAGATTCGGCTTTATCAACAGCGCGCCGGCGCCAGCGGACGCAGCTAGCACCTCACCGGGGCAATCTAGAATGAACCGAGCGCCGATGCGCCTCGCCGCCCTGCCGAGCCGCGCGTAGAAATCAGGCGCGACGCCTGGCGGCAGGCTTCCGCTCGCCACGATATAGTCCGGTAGATCGGGCAGGGCGGCGATGGCTTCCAGCACATGCGCCTGTTCCTCCCCGGTGACCGTCGGCCCCGGCAGCACGAACCGATATTGCCGCCCGGTGCTTCGCTCGTCGACGGTGAAGCTCTCTCGCGTCGCACCAGCGATCCGGACCGCCTCGAATGCGATGCCGGTTTCGAGGAGCAACGCGCACAGCAAATCCCCGCTCGGTCCCCCGACGGGAAAGATCGGGGTGGCGCGGCCGCCGAGCGCCGTGATTACGCGCGCGACGTTGATCCCGCCGCCGCCGGGCTGATAATGCGGCGGCGCACAGCGCAGCTTGTCCGACGGCCGCACCTCGGGCGTTTCAGTCGACACGTCGAGCGCGGGATTCATCGTCAGCGTGACGATCGGCGCCATTTCAGCCCCTCGCGGCGATGGCGTGCTCCGCCGCGGCAACATGGCGCAGGGTCGAGACGAAGCTGTCCGGATTGAGCGAGATCGAATCGATCCCGGCATGGATCAGCATTTCGGCGAATTCCGGATAATTGCTCGGCGCCTGGCCGCAAATGCCGATCCTGATCCCGCTTGCATGGGCGCGGATGATCACGTCGAGGATGGTGCGGGTCACGGCCGGGTCACGCTCGTCGAACAACGGCGCAAGCATCTCCGAATCGCGATCGACACCCAGGATCAGCTGCGTCAGGTCGTTGGATCCGATCGAGAAGCCGTCGAAG